>NZ_AKKF01000242.1 GCF_000281955.1 Caulobacter sp. AP07
CCCCCGCCGATATCGGCCAGCGGATCGGCGCGGCGACGCCACAGCGACGGCTTGGGCAGGAAGCCGCGGGGTTCCTCGCGCAGGACCCGCGGCCAGAAGTCCAGGCCGATCACCGCCATCTCGCGGCTCATGGCGGCCCGCACCCGGTTGCGCTCGACCCAGCCGGACGCCAGGTTGAACGGCGTGGCCATGGCGTCGAACAGGCCCGAGGCCGCATAGGCGTCGAACTTGTCGCCCCCGCCCGACACGCCCAGCAGCCGGATCAGCCGCGCGCCGCGCAGGGCGGTCAGCTGCTCCAGGGTCTCGGACGGAAAGTCGGCGCCGTCGGGGTCGTCCAGGGTGGCGATGTCGAGATGCCCCAGGCCCGTGCGGTCCAGAGCCTGGTCGATCATGTCGTGCACGACCTGGGCCCGCAGCGCGCGGTCGCCCTTGGCGCGCAGCCGCCAGCCGATGAACAGCAGCCGCCGCTCGACGGTGGCCAGGGCCTCGGCCGCGCCCTCCATCAGGGCCGGCGACACGCCGTCGAATTCGAAGCTGTTGACGCCGTTTTCCAGCGCCGCATAGATCAGTCTGCGCCAGTCGCCCGCCTTCAGGCGCGGCTGGTCCTCGAGCCTCAGCGAGATCGCCGAGACCGCCACGCCGGCGCTGCCGAAGGGGCGATAGCGCATCGGGCCTATTCCGAGGGGGCGACGGTTTCGAGGGCCAGGGCGTGCAGCGTGCCGCCCAGCACGTCGGCCAGGGCGCGGTTGACCATCTGGTGCTGCTTGACCCGGTTCAGGCCGCGGAAGGCCGGCGAGACGATGCGCGCCTTGTAGTGGTCGCCGTCGCCGGCCAGGTCGGTCAGCACGATCTCGGCGTCGGGAAACGCCTCATGCAGGCGGGCTTCGAGGTCGGCGGGGGACATGGGCACGGCGGAAGACTCCGAATCTCTCAGCATTGGGTATGCCGCGTAAACCTTAAGAACGGGCATACGCGCCAAACGGTTCGCGGGGCGGCTCCGCTTGCCGGCGACCACGGAGCACGCCACAAAACGCCCCGTGTTTTCGTGAAAGGTCCCCGTGCGCTCGATTCTCGTTCCCATCGCCATCATCCTTTTCGGCTCGACGGCGGCCTGTGCGGCCCCGGCCTCGACGAAGGGCGTCGCGCCCGGCGCCTACGCCGTCGACGACGTCCGCCTGCTGTCGGCCGACGACATGGAAGGGCGAGGCGTGGGCACGCCGGGCGGGGCCAAGGCGCGGGCCTATATCCGGGAGCGCTTCATCCAGATCGGCCTGAAGCCGCAGGGCGGCGCGTTCGAGCAGCCGTTCAGCTTCAAGACCAAGCTCGGCAAGACCGTTGACGGGGTGAACCTGGTCGCCCGCATCGAGGGCACGTCGAGTTCCGACAAGGTGCTGGTGGTCTCGGCCCACTACGACCACCTGGGGATCAAGGGCGGCAAGATCCATAACGGGGCCGACGACAACGCCTCGGGCGTGGCGGGCCTGTTGGCGGTGGCCGAGGCCTTCAAGGCCGCCCCGCCGCGCCACACGGTGCTGATCGTCGCCTTCGACGGCGAGGAGAGCGGGCTGCGGGGCGCCAAGGCCTTCGTCGCCGACCCGCCTGTCCCGCTGGCCAGGATCGGGCTGGCGGTCAATTTCGACATGATCAGCAAGAACGCCAAGGGCGAGCTCTATGTCAGCGGCGCGGGACCGCAGCCCTGGCTCAAGCCGGTGCTGGACGGCGCGGCGAAGACGGCCCCGGTGACCCTGAAGCTGGGCCACGACACCGACGCCGACGGCGAGCAGAACAATTGGACAATGCAGTCCGACCAGGGCCCGTTCGCCGCCGCGGGCGTGCCGTGGGTCTATTTCGGCGTCGAGGACCACCCCGAATACCACCAGCCCACCGACGACTTCGACACCGTGCCACAGGACTTCTTCAAGCGGTCGGTGGCCACGGTGGTGTCGGCGACCCGGGCGCTGGACGACGACCTGGACGGGATCAGCAAGGGGGCGGGGCGGTAGGAATCGGTCGGTGCGGCCTCAGCCCGCGCCCTCCTCGGCCTCTTCCCCCTCGTCCTCCTCCAGACCGAACACCTCGTCGATCACCTCGACGATCTCCTCCAGGTCATCCAGCGTGACCCGCAGCTTCAGCGTCTTCTCATCGTCACCGGTGACGGTGAGGAAGATCCCGTCGTCGGTCTCTTCCAGGATGAATTCGTCAAGGTTGGCGATGGCGGTCATGGCGGTCTCCTCAAGCTGACGGGCAAGCGGCCGAGGCGGGGTGCGGGTTCCCCTCAGCGCTTGCCCTTCAACCGATAGATAGTGTCGCCGCGCGCCAGCATCGTGACAAATCTGTCGATGCGCGCTCGGCTAGGCGGGCTCGCTCACCTTGTAGCGCTCGGCCGGGCGGTTGCGCGAAAGGTTCGGCAGCAGTTTGGTCCGCGCCGCGTCATAGGCGGCGAAGTCGGCCGGGTCGGGCAGGGACGGGATGGTGACCAGCTCGCCCTGGTCGAAGCCGGCCAGCGCCGCGTCCACCAGGTCGTCGACCTCCATCAGCATGGCCGGGTCGAGCTTGTCGGCGCCGCCGCTGCCCGAGCGGTCCCAGATCTCGGTGCGGGTCGCGCCCGGCAGCACGGCCTGGAGCTGGATGTTGGGGCTCAGCTGCAGGCGCAGGGTCTGGGTGAAATAGGTGACATAGGCCTTGGTCGCGCCGTAGACGGCCAGTTGCAGCTCGGGGGCCAGGCCGACGACCGACGAGATGTTGACGATCGCGCCGCGATCGCGGGCCGCGAAGGCCCTGGCGGCGGCGTGGGCCAGGCGGGTCACCGAGACGATGTTGAGCTGGATCATGCTTTCGACCCGATCCAGGTCCTGGTCGACGAAGGCGCCCGCCACCGAAACCCCGGCGTTGTTGATCAGGATGTCGATGGTCGCGTCGTCGCGCAGCCGGGCCTCGACCCGGGCCAGGTCGGCCTTCTGGGTCAGGTCGGCGGTGACGACGTCGATCTTGACGCCGGTCTCGGCCTTCAGCCTGGCGGCCAGGGCTTCCAGGCGGGCGGTATCGCGCGCCACCAGCACCAGGTCGTGGCCGCGGCGGGCCAGGCGGTCGGCATAGGTCGCGCCGATGCCGGAGGAGGCGCCGGTGATCAGGGCCGCGCCGGGAATGTTGTGCTTGCTCATCGTCTTCTCGTCCTTGCTGGCGGGCCCCGTGGTCCGTCGTGGAGCAGAAATGGTACGTCACTTTCAAATAGCAAGTAACTAACTTTCGATTTGCTAGCCGGCCTCCTATATTGGGCTCATGACCCGACGCACCTTCGATCCCGGACAGTGCCCGGTGGGCCGCACGCTGGAGCGCGTGGGCGACACCTGGAGCCTGATGATCCTGCGCGACGCCTTTCACGGCCTGTCCCGGTTCGACCAGTTCGAGCAGAGCCTGGGCGTGGCGCCCAACATCCTCAGCAAGCGCCTGGCCGCCCTGGTCGAGGCGGGGTTCCTGGAGCGTAGGCCCTATCAGGCGCGGCCGGTGCGTCACGAATACGTGCTGACGGCGCTGGGCCGCGACTTCGTGCCGGTGCTGACGGCCCTGATGGCGTTCGGCAACCGGCACTTCGCCGTCGAGGGGCTGGCCAGTCAGATGGTCGAGGTCGCCAGCGGCCTGCCGGCCGACCCGGTGGTGGTCGACCGGCGCACGGGCCTGGAGATCGACGCCGCCCGCTTCACCGTCGCCGCCGGCCCGGCCGCCCAGGCGCCGACCCGCGAGCGGATGGCGCTGGTCGAGGCGCGACGGCGAGCGCGCCTCGACGCCGTGTGAGGCCCGGGCGTCAGTTCTTCACGCCCTTTTCCACGGGCGGAGCCTTGGGTTCGGCGGAGGACACGGCGGCTTCGCGCCGGGTGGGGACGTACATGTTGGTCAGCATGCCGGCCGCCATGCTGCTGGCCCGGAAGCGGGCGCCGTAGGCGGCGCAGGGGTCCTGGCCGTTCTTGATCTCGCGCTTCTGGCGCTTCTCGACCTTCTCGCCTTTCTCGCCCTTGGTGGGGGTCAGTGTCGTGGTGACGGCCTCGGCGAAGGGTTCGGCGAACTGCAGGGCGTCGCCGTGACGCGCCAGCGACGGGGTGTCGCCGCCGATCGGCATGGCCTGGCGCGTCCAGGCGATGGCCGCCACCTGCTGGTTCGTGGCCGTCTCGATCAGTTCGGCCTCGACGCCCAGGCCGCCCAACCCGCCCGGCACACGGAAGGTGACGGGCAAGGGCATGATGAGCCCGGCCGTGGCGGAGGCCGCCGAACTCGCCCGTCCGGTCGGCGTGATCCAGGTCACCGCCGCGCGCGCCCGGGCGTCGGCGGGGTCCGTGGCGGGCACGATCTCGAACCAGCGCGACAGCCGGAAACAGACCTGGGCGTCGATCTCGCGCAGCACCGCGCGGCGCTCCTCCTCGGTCAGCGCCGCCCCGGCGTCGGCGCCGGGCGTCATGATCGTGGGCTCCAGCGACACCCGCCTGATCTGGGCGATGCGGGCCTTGTCGACATATTCGCGGATGTGGGCCCGCCCCTTGGGCTTGCTGGGCGGCAGCGCGGCGTAGGTGCTGAGGAAGCCGGGCCGCTCGGGCCCCGCCGCGGCGCAGGCGCCCAGGCTGGCGGCCACGACCGCGATCGTGGCCGCCCTGACCATCGTTCTCATCCGGCTTCTCCCCCGAAGACCAACGCGCCAAGGCGTTCGGACCTCAACCTTTCAGGGATAGGTGGCGCGGGGGTGTCCTCCAGATGAACGCCTCTCCACAAACGCCGATATCTGAGCTGTTCGGCGATCTTTTTTGTCGAGGATCGATGGAGGTTGGCGCGGCGCGGGCGGATCGCCCGCATCCACCTTCAATTGCGCGTGGTCAAGTTTCGGCCTTTGAGTGTAGGTTTTCCCGCAGCCGGTCATGAGGCCGGGCCATCGGGGGCGGGCGCATGGACATCCAACTGAACTTCATCAACCGGTCGAACGACGCCAACAACAGCAAGGTCGTGATCTTCGCCAAGAACGTGGCGACCAATTTGGCGGAGGCGGTGGCCTGGAGGGTCATCCAGAACTGCGGCCAGGGCGACAACCATCCGTTCGTCCATCCGATGACCACCCAGGTCGGGGTCAGCGACAGCTGGGGCAACTACACACCGCTGCAGCACGCGGCCAACGGTCAGCAGTTCTCGATGGTCATGGGGACGTCGGGCGACGTCCTGCGCGAGAGTGGGCCGGCCGCCAGCCCCAGCGAGATCGAGGTGCGCAACGGCCTGCCGAAGGGGGGGATCAACGCCGGGATCTACAAGGGCGGCAAGCTCTACGCCCAGGAGACCGCGATCCGGCCGCAGCGGACGGCGGTGTTCCAGTTCAAGCCGACGATCTGGATCGGCGTGGCCTCGCAGGTGGTCCAGGGCCAGGTCATGAACTCGGCCATCGTGTCCCAGATCAACACCGAGATCTCGCTGCTGGGCGTCGCCAGCGCCGACATCGTCATGACCGGCGGCGGGCCGGGCGCGAAATCGACGCCGTTCGAGTTCAGCCTGGCCAATGTCGAGTACGCCTGACCGGTCGGCGACCCCGAGGCTGTGGAGGGAGCGATGATCCTGACCCTGATCTGGAAGTGGCTGCGCGGTCTGTGGCGGGACGCCCATCCAGCGCCCGCCCTGGAGACCCCCAAGCCGGTCCTGGAGAGCGAAGCAGCGCTCGATTTCTGCAACCATTCCGACGACGGAAACAACGCCGGCGTCGTCATCTTCCAGGGCGACGGGCCCCGGCCCGCGAAGTGACCGGGGCCCGTCCCTGGATCAGCGCCAGGTTCCGGCGGCGGCCTCGGCCCGGGCCGGAACGTCGTCGCCGTCGGTGGTGACGGACAGGTCGCTCCAGGCGTCGAGTTCGGCCCGCAGGCTGTCGATCTTACCGCCGATCATTGCCACGGCGTCCGAACCGGCGGCAAAGCGCAGCGGCGGATTGGCGCGCTCGGCCAGGTCGACCAGCACGCGGCCCAGCTTGGCCGGATCGCCCGCCTGGGCGTGATTGCGGGCGTCCCAGAAGGCCTTCATCTGGGCCGAGATCTCGGCGTAGTCCTCGATCCGGCGCGAGCCGTAGCGGACCGAGGTTTCGTCGAGGAAATCGGTGCGGAAGAACCCGGGCTCGACGATCGTCACGTGGATCCCGAAGGGCGCGACCTCCCGGGCGATCGATTCCGAGAAGCCCTCGACCGCGAACTTGGTGGCGCAGTACAGCGAGCCGCCTTCGCCGCCCACCAGGCCGCCCACCGACGAAACGTTGAAGATCCGGCCGGCGCGCTGGCGACGCATGGCGGGCAGGACGGCGCGGGTGACGTTGTAGAGGCCGAAGACGTTGGTGTCGTACTGGGCGCGGGCCTCGGCGTCCGTCGTTTCCTCGAACAGGCCCAGATTGCCGTAGCCGGCGTTGTTGACCAGCACGTCGATGCGGCCGAAGCGGGCCAAAGCCGCCTCGACGGCGGCCTGGGCGTCGGCCTCGCGGGTGACGTCGAGGGCCAGCGACAGGACGCTGTCGCCGTCGGGGCCGAACGCGGCTTCCAGCGCTTCGCGACGGCGGCCGGTGACCACCACGCGGTCGCCGGCGGTCAGGGCCGCCTTGGCAATCTCGGCGCCGAGGCCGCGGGCGGCGCCGGTGACGAACCAGATCTTGCTCATGGGAAATCTCCTTGTCTGTGGCGCTATTGAAGGCCTCGGGAGGGCGTGGGCGTTAGGGCGTTGCTCGCAAGCTCTTGCATAATCCGATCAGTCCCGGCGCCGCACGCTTGATGCATGCCATCGGCTGGGCTCATGTGGCGGCCATGGACCCGCTGATCGAAATCCGCGCGCTGGTCGAGCGCCACGCCCGCGAAGGGGCCTGGGAGACACCGGTTCCAGGCTTGACGCTGTTCCTGGCCAGCGCGCCGACCGAGCCGATGCCGATCGTCTACCAGCCCCTGCTGTGCCTGATCGTGACAGGGGCCAAGAACACGGCGCTGGGCGACCGCCTGTTCCGCTACGACCCGGGCAAGTTCCTGACCGTGTCGGTGGACCTGCCGGTCAGCGGCCAGGTGATCGAGGCGCCGTACGCGGCGCTCGCCATCGTCCTGGACCCGGCCAGGATCGCCCGGCTGATCCTGGAGGCGCCCGCGCCGTCGGCCCCGGGGGCGTCGGCCGGCCTGCAGGTCAACGAGGCGGGTCCCGACCTGCTGGACGCCATCCTGCGGCTTCTGCGCCTGCTGGACCGGCCCGCCGACATTCCGGTGCTGGCGCCGATGCTGGAACGGGAAGTGCTGTGGCGGCTGCTGCAGGGGCCCAGCGGCCCGATGGTCCGGCAGATCGGCCTGGCCGAAAGCCGCCTGTCGCAGGTGAACCGCGCGATCCAGTGGCTGCAGGCCAATCTGGCCGCGCCCATGCAGGTCGAGACTCTGGCGCGCCTGGCGGGCATGAGCCCGGCCTCGTTCCACCGCCACTTCAAGGCGGTCACGGCCATGAGCCCGCTGCAGTACCAGAAGCAGCTTCGTTTGCAGGCGGCCCGGACCCTGTTGCTGACCCGGCCGGGCGACGTGGCGGGGGCGGGCTTCAGCGTCGGCTACGACAGCGCCAGCCAGTTCAGCCGCGAATATGCCCGCCTGTTCGGCGCGCCTCCGGGCCGCGACGCCGCCCGGCTACGGGCTTCACCGCAGCCGGCCTTCGCGATCGCCTAGTCGATGCAGATCGCGCCGGTCGCCTTGCCGTCCACCACCTTGGCGAAGCAGCCGAACTGGACGTTGGTCTTCTGGCACGTGCCGGCCACCGCGCCGGTGGTCTCGACATTGCCGTCCAGGATGCAGGCGCCCTGGCAGTCGGCCTTGTCGCGGCAGATCTTGTCGGCGTCGGCATAGGGCACGACGCAGGTCGGGCGTTGCAGGCGGCCGACCGGCTGCATCGTCCCGCCGCGCGTCGCGCAGGTGGCGTCGGCGGTCTGGGCCGTGGGGGCGGGGCCGGGCGCGGTCGGGGCGCAGGCCGCCAGCAGCGCGAGGGCCAGGCTGGCGGTCGCCAGGATCGAAGTCTTGCGCATGGTCATTGTCCTGAGGCCGGGGCGTTCATGAAGCCCGGCATCCAGGCCTCGTGGGCCGCGCGCAGGGTTTCCAGGGGGATGCTGAACAGGCCCGAGGAGGCGAAGGCGTCGCCGCCCGCCACGCCCGCCAGGTTGGCGTGGACGCCGGCTTCCTTGGCCGCCGCCAGCACGCCGTCGGGATCGGGGGTGGCGACCAGGTAGCGGGCCTGGTCCTCGCCGAACAGGTAGGGGTGGGCGTGCTGCTGGCTGGTGGCGTTCAGGGTGACGCCGACCTTGCTGGCCAGGGCGATGTCGGCCGCGGCGATCAGCAGACCGCCGTCCGACAGGTCGTGCAGGCCGGCGACCAGGCCGGTGGGGATCAGGCCGCGCACGAAGTCGCCGTTCTTGCGCTCCAGGGCCAGGTCGACCGGCGGCGGGGCGCCGTCCTCGCGGCCCAGGATCTCGCGCAGATAGATCGAGGCCCCCAGTTCGCCGTGGCACTCGCCGACCAGGACCAGGCTGTCGCCCTCGGCCACGTTGCCGAAGCCCATGCGCAGGTCATAGTCCTCGATCAGGCCCACCGCCCCCACCGTCGGGGTCGGCGGAATGGCGACGCCGTTGGTCTCGTTGTAGAGCGAGACGTTGCCGCTCACGACCGGGAAGTCCAGCGCCCGGCAGGCCTCGGCCATGCCGTCGGTGGCGCGGACGATCTGGCCCATGGTCTCGGGCTTTTCGGGGCTGCCGAAATTGAGGTTGTCGGTGATGGCGATCGGCGTCGAGCCGGCGGCCGTCAGGTTGCGCCACGCTTCCGCAACAGCCTGCTTGCCGCCCTCGTAGGGGTCGTTCTGCACGTAGCGCGGGGTGACGTCGCTGGTCACCGCGATGGCCTTGCCCTTGCCGTGGATGCGGACGATGCCGGCGTCGCAGCCGGTGGCGCTGTCTTCCAGGGTGTCGGCCATCACGTGGCGGTCGTACTGCTCCCACAGCCAGCGCTTGGAGGCCATGTCGGGGCTGCCGACCACCTTCAGTACGGCGGCGTCCCAGTCGGCCGGACCGGCGATCTTGCCGGGGTCGAGGCGCGGATGCAGGGTCGGCTGCACCCAGGGGCGGTCATACAGCGGCGCGTCGTCGAACAGCGGGGCCAGCGGCACGTCGCAGACCGTTTCGCCGTGATGCTTCAGCACCAGGTGGCCGGTGTCGGTGGTGACGCCGATGATCGCGGCGTCCAGGCCCCACTTCTCGAAGATCGCATGGCCGTCGCGCTCGCGGCCGGGCTTCAGCACCGCCAGCATGCGCTCCTGGCTTTCCGACAGCATCATCTCGTAGGCGGTCATGCCGGTTTCGCGCTGCGGGACCATGTCCATGTTCAGCTCGATGCCGACCCCGCCCTTGCCGGCCATCTCGACCGACGAACTGGTCAGGCCCGCCGCGCCCATGTCCTGGATGGCGGCGACGGCGCCGGTGGCCATCAGCTCCAGCGTCGCCTCGATCAGCAGCTTCTCGGCGAAGGGGTCGCCGACCTGGACGGTGGGGCGCTTCTCCTCGGAATCCTCCGAGAACTCGGCCGACGACATGGTGGCGCCGTGGATGCCGTCGCGGCCGGTCTTGGAGCCGAAATAGACCACCGACAGGCCAGCCCCCGGCGCGGCCGAGTAGAAGATCTTGTCGGCGTCGGCCAGGCCCACGCACATGGCGTTGACCAGGATATTGCCGTTGTAGCCGGGGTGGAAATTGGTCTCGCCGGCCACGGTGGGCACGCCGACGCAGTTGCCGTAGCCGGCGATGCCGGCCACCACGCCGTCGACCAGGCGCTTGGTCTTCGGATGGCTGGGGTCGCCGAACCGCAGGGCGTTGAGCAGGGCGATCGGCCGCGCGCCCATGGTGAAGACGTCGCGCATGATGCCGCCCACGCCCGTCGCCGCGCCCTGGTAGGGCTCGATGTAGGAGGGGTGGTTGTGGCTCTCCATCTTGAAGATAATGGCGTCGCCGTCGTTGATGTCGATGACGCCGGCGTTCTCGCCGGGGCCGCAGATCACCCGGGGACCGGTGATCGGGAACTTCTTCAGCTGGTTCTTCGAGGATTTGTACGAGCAGTGCTCGGACCACATCACCGAGAACACCCCCAGCTCGACCAGGTTGGGCTCGCGACCCAGGCGGTCGAGCACGACGGCGTACTCCTCCGCGTTCAGGCCAAATTCACGGGCCGTGTCGGCCATCGACTTCTGGGGGGCGGGCGAGGTGCTCATGGAGCGGCCTTCTAGCCTGCGCCGGGGGATTCCGCTATATTCTAGAAAGATCAAAGGTGTTTCTAGAATGGGCATCAGCATCAAGCGGGCGGAGACCGAGGCCCTGGCCCGGGAAGTCGCGGCCGTCACGGGGGAGAGCTTGACCGAGGCGATCCACCAGGCCCTGGTCGAGAAGGTCGCCCGGCTTTCGGAGCCCTACGCCCTGTCGGAGGCCGAGGAGGCGGCCAAGCAGGCGTTCTTCGCGGAACTGGACGCGCGTCCCATCCTCGACCCCCGCGACTGGCGCGAAATCGAGGCCGAGCTCTATGACGAGCACGGTCAGCCGATCGGATGATCGTCGATACGTCAGCTCTGTTGGCCATCGCCTTGAGAGAGCCGGAACGCGACGCGTTCTACGTCCTGATGCTGCGCGCCAAGCGTCGTCGGATGTCGGCGGCGTCCTATGTCGAGGCGGCGGAGGTCTATATGCGCCGCATGGGGGCTCCGATCGGGATCTCCCTGCTGAACCGGGACATCGCTCAGTTGAGGATCGAGATCGTCGCCCTGACCGCCGAGCAAGCCTATGCCGCGGTCGAGGCGCGTAGAACCTATGGCAAGGGGCGGCACGACGCCGACCTGAACTATGGCGACAGTTTCGTCTACGCCCTGGCCAAGAGCCTGGACGAGCCGCTGCTGTTCAAGGGAAACGACTTCATCCACACCGACGTGAAGCGCGTCGCCTCATAGGTTCCCGCCGTCACGGGGCGCGGGGTGCGTGGGCGGCTAGTCGACCAGGCTTGCGAGCGCGCCTTCAACTCAAAAATCTCGTCATCCCCCGCTTTATGCGGGGGACCCAAGCGGCCGTGGATATGCGTCAGACCCGGCTTGGGTCCCCCGAACAAGTCGGGGGATGACGGCGGGCGTGGGCGGCAGAACACAGCCGCGGGGCCCCCTACAGCCCGAACTCGACCCACAGCGGATAGTGGTCCGACATCCGCCAGGACAGTTCGGTGCGGTTCAGGGACTTCAGCACGGCGCCCTGGAAGTTGATCCCTCCGGCCTGGCGGTATTCCAGCGACAGGTAGGGCTTGTTCTTCACCGTCTCGAACCAGGCGATCTGGTCGAAGAAGCTCTTGAGGTCGGGGTGTTCGAGCGAGGACGACAGGGTGCGCGGCACGGTCAGCAGATCGGGGGCGGGGGTCAGGCCGGTGGAGGTGAAGGCTTGCCAGAGCGGGTCGCCATGGCGGTCGATGTTGAAGTCGCCCATGCAGATCAGGTTGTGGCCGAAATCGTCCTCCTGCTCGGCCCAGCGGCGCAGCCACTTGGCGATGCCGGTCAGTTCGGCCACCCGGTCCTGGCTGGCGTCGCCATAGATGACGTGCAGGGTGACCAGCACCACGGTCTGGCCGCCGGCCTGGAAGCTGACGGCGTAGGGCGTGCGGACGAACTGGCGCTGGAAGGCGTTGACCGGCGTGGAGAACGGCGTGTCGATGTCCTCGGGCACCACCAGTTCGCAGGCCAGGCCCGACAGCTTCACCCGCCGGCTGTCGAAGATGTAGGCCAGCCGCTCGCCGTTGCCGGGCGCGCCCTGGGTGACGTCGGTCATGACGAAACCGTAGTCGGGACCCAGTTTCTTGAGCGTGTGGCGCAGGGCGCGCAGGTTGGCCTTGACCTCCTGCACGGCGACGATGTCGAAGCGGGACAGGACCTCGGCGATCAGCACGCAGGCGTGGAAGTCGCGGCGCGGCGTGTCGCCCGGCTGGCTGGCCCAGGCCTTGGTCAGGTCGCCGAAGGCGCGGATGTTCCAGGTGCCGATCAGCAGGTTGTCGCCATCGACCTTGCGCGGGATGGCGTCGAGCACGGGCGAGAGCGCCGCCAGGTCGTCGAGGACGGCCTGGGGCGGCGGATCGGTGATCTCGGCCATCGAAGGCCTCCCGCTAAGGTTGAACGATCATGCCTCGGAACGCGGCCACCGACAAGCTAAGTTGCTTGGATTCGTGGGCCCATGCCCTGGCGAGCGAGGAGAACGACGATGACGATGCTGGCGCGCCGAACCCTGCTGGGCCTGTTGGTCGCCCTGCCGCTGGCCGCCGCCGCGCCCGGGTCTGTCCGGGTGCGGATGGTCACCGACCTGGGGCCCATCGTCATCGAGCTCTATCCGGACAAGGCGCCGGTCACCGTGGCCAATTTCCTGGCCTATGCGGACCAGCATCTGCTGGACGGCGGGGCCTTCTACCGGACGGTGTCGCCCAAGAACGACAACAACCCGGCGACCATCAGCGTCATCCAGGGCGGGCTGAACCGCGACGACAGCCCGCTGCCGGCGATTCCCCACGAGACCACCAAGGTCACGGGCATCCTCCACACCGACGGGGTGATCTCGATGGCGCGGGGCGAGCCGGGCTCGGCCGGGTCGGAGTTCTTCATCTGCATCGGCGACAACCCCGCCCTGGATTTCGGCGGCGCCCGCAACAAGGACGGCCAGGGCTTCGCGGCGTTCGGCAAGGTGGTCGAGGGCATGGACGTGGTCCGCGCCATCCACGACGCGCCGACCGTCAGCAAGGCCGACGATCCCTATATGAAGGGCCAGATCATCGAAAAGCCCGTGAAGATTCAAAAGCTAAGCCGGAACTAAGGCGCCTTCGCCGTAGGAACGGGGTGAATCCCCGGTCGTTTCCTCCCCGTGCGCGATCGGCGCGCTGTCGAAGGAGGACGATCATGGGCGACAAGAAACGCAATCCGCCGCAGCAGCAGAACGACCCGCAGCGGCAGGCCCCGGGTCAACAGCATCAACAGGGCGACAAGAATCGCCCGATGCCGAGCGAACCCGGCCGCAACCCCGGCGGTCAGGCCGACCAGCGCCGCGACCGCTGACGAAACGACCGCTCCGTGAACGAAGGAAGGGCCGGAGGCGAAAGCCTCCGGCTTTCTTGATTCCTCCCCCTCTGGGGGAGGGGTCGGCGAAGCCGACGGTGGGGGGAGTGATCGGCAGACGGCCACAACCCGAGTAGACCGTCCTAAAACTCCCCCCACCGGCCTTCGGCCGCCTCCCCCAGAGGGGGAGGACCTAGCCCGCTACTGCGCCACCACCGGCAGCTCGATGAAGCTGGCCTCCGCCCCCGCGTGATAGACCCGCTGCGTCGCCTTCACGTAGTCGCCCGGCTTGGCGAAGAAGATGTTGGGCACGAAGGTCTGCGGGTTGCGGTCGTAGAGCGGGAACCAGCTGGACTGCACCTGGACCATGATCCGGTGACCCGGCTGGAAGGTGTAGTTCGCGGTCGGCAGGATGAACTGGTACTTCAGCGGCGTGTTGGACTTGATCGCCTTGGGATCGCTGAAGCTCTCGCGATAGCGGCCGCGGAAGATGTCCATGCCGACGGCCAGCTGGTAGCCGCCCAGTTCGGGCTGGCTGGGGACCTCGTCGGGGAAGACGTCGATCAGCTTGACCACCCAGTCGGCGTCGCTGCCGCTGGTCGAGGCGGTGAGGTTGACCTTGGGCACGCCGGCTATCTTCAGCGGCGCGGTCAGGGGCTCGGACACATAGCTCAGCACGTCGGTGCGGTCGGCGACGGCGCGCTGGTCGGTCAGCAGCCACGGCGTCCAGCGGTCGCGCTCGCCGAACTTCAGCGGGCGCGGGATGTAGGGTACGGGCTTGGCCGGGTCGGAGACGTATTCGTCATAGGCCGCCGGGCCCTTGGCCGCGGCCGGGGCGCTGAACGACAGCCCGCCCTTCTCGGTCAGATAGAGAGGCTTGCTCCCGCCCTGCGGCCAGGACTTGTAGCGATCCCAGTGGTTCTGGCCGGGATCGTAGATCAGCACCGGCGGAGTGTCGGCCTTGGGCGCGCCGTCCTTCAGGTACTGGTCGAAGAACGGCAGCAGCACGTCGCGGCGGAACTGCAGGGCGGTGTCGCCGTCCCACTTGAAGGCCCCCAGGCTGGAGCCGTCATAATTGACCTGGCTGTGGCGCCAGGGGCCCAGCACTAGGTAGCTCTTGTCGTTGGCCGCGTCCTTGGGCTCGGTGGCGGCGTAGGCGTGGACCGCGCCCCACATGTCCTCCTGGTCCCACAGGCCCTGGATCCACATGGTCGGCACCTTCAGCGGCTGCTCGGCCATGGTCTTGTCCAGCGCCTGCTGGCTCCAGAACGGCGTGTAGGCGGCGTTCTCGGTGGTCTTCTTCCACCAGGGCAGCTGGTCGATCCCGTGCAGCCTGGCGTAGTCGCCCGCCGAACCGGCCCGGCGGAAGGTCTCGTAGTCGTCGGGACCGACGCGCTGCACGCTCTCGCCCGCGCCGCGCACCGTGGTCTGGCCGGTGAAGTAGTCGAAGTTCACCTGCCGGAAGGCCCCGAAATGGAACCAGTCGTCGCCCATCCAGCCGTCGACCATCGGGCTCATCGGCGCGGCGACCTTGAGGGCCGGGTGCGGATTGACCAGGGCCATCACCACCGTGAAGCCCTCGTAGGAACTGCCCAGCATGCCGACCTTGCCGTTGCTCTCGGGCACGTTCTTGGTCAGCCAGTCGATGGTGTCATAGGCGTCGGTGGAATGGTCGACCTCGCTGTTGTTCAGCGGCCCCTTCAGCGGGCGGGTCATCACGTAGTCGCCTTCCGAGCCGTACTTGCCGCGGATGTCCTGGAACACGCGGATGTAGCCGTCCTTGACGAACACCTCGTCGCCCTGCGGCAGGGCCGACAGCATGTTGGGACTGTCGTTGCGCGCGGCGCGCTTGGCGGCGTTGTAGGGCGTGCGGGTCAGCAGGATCGGGGCGCCCTTGGCCCCCTTGGGCACGACGATGACCGTGTAGAGCTTGGTCCCGTCGCGCATCGGCACCATCACCACGCGCTTGTCGTAGTCGTAGCCGACCTTGGGCGCGACGTACTTGCCGTTGATGTCCGGCGTCAGGGCCGGGGTTTGGGCGTGAACCGTGGTGGTGAAGGCGGTGAGGGCGGCGGCGGCCAGCAGGCCGGCGCGGAGGGTCGACGCGAGACTCATGGAAAAGCTCCCCAATGGTGTGGGCACCTTAGGAGCGGTTTTCAGCAGGCGCTATAATATAACAGCGTTTCGGGCCGCTAGCGCCGGTACACGCCGTCGAAGCTCACCGACGCGCCACCGCAGCTTCCATTGTCGGCGACCACCATATAGCGGCTCACCCGGCGCATGTTGACGCTGCAAAAGGGCATGGCGTCCTTGGGGTCGGCATAGTCGGCGCTGACGCCCTTGACCTCCAGGTGGCCCTCGAACGAACCGGAATGCGCCGAGACAGGCCCCTTCCAGGTGGCTTCGCCCTTGGCGCGGAAGCCGTTCTTGCCGCGGGTGATGGTGATCTGGTTGTCGCTGAAGCTCCAATCGCCCAGCCAGTCGCCCTCGCCGGAGGGGGCGACGGCCGACTTGACCAGGTCCGCCATCTTCAGCCAGCCCACCGTGTGGCGGTCGCCGCGCCCGTACCAGGCGCAGGTCCAGCCGTTCTCGACCTTGCTGACCAGCACCTCGTCCTGGACGACCACATAGCTTTTCAGCTTGCAGCTCAGCGCCTCGGGACAGCCCTGACCATCGCCATCGTCATCTGCATGGAAGTAGGTCCGTCCGCCGGTCGGGGGCGAGACGTTGTAGGCGGCCACGCCGTCCTGGGCGAAATAGACGAAATCTCCGTAGCCGCAGCGGTCGGGGACCTGGCCGGCGACCGCCATCGACGGTCCGGCGAGGAGGAAGGCCACGGTGATCGAGAAACGACGCATCGGAGCCCCCTTGGCCGTCGTCAGGCGCTGGCGAAGATGCTGCGGAACAGGATCGCCCCGTCCTCCGACCCCAGGTCCGGGTCGAACGAGCGGTCGGGGTGGGGCATCAGGCCCAGGACGTTGCCGCCGGCGTTGACGATGCCGGCAATGTCGCGGGCCGAGCCGTTGGGGTTGTCCTGGTAGCGGAACACCACCTGGCCCTCGCCCTCGATGCGGTTGAGGGTCTCTTCGTCGGCGAAGAAATTGCCCTCGCCGTTGCCGACGGTCATCACGGCCGAGCGCTGCTCGCCGAAGCTGGCGGTGAAGCGGGTCTGGCCGTTGGTGATGTCCAGGGCCACCGGCTTGCAGATATATTTCAGCTTCTCGTTGCGCAGCAGGGCGCCGGGCAGCAGGCCCGCCTCGCACAGCACCTGGAAGCCGTTGCAGATACCCACGACGGCGACGCCGTCGTTGGCGGCCTTGATCACTTCGCGCATCACCGGGCTCTGGGCGGCCATGGCCCCGCAGCGCAGGTAGTCGCCGTAGGAGAAGCCGCCGGGCAGGACGATCAGGTCCAGGTCGTCCGGCAGGGCCGTCTCCTGGTGCCAGACCATTTCGACGCGGGCTCCAGCGGAGCGCTCGATGGCGACCTTGCAGTCACGATCGCAATTGGAACCGGGGAAGACGACGACGGCGGCTTTCATGGCGCGGGCCTGTAGCATCGTTCGCGGACGATGTCAGCGGCTCCTTCACTTCTCGTTGTCATCCCGGACAAGCGCGCAGCGCGCCGATCCGGGACCGACGCGTGAACGCCTGTGCTTCCGGCGGTCCCGGATAAC
>NZ_AKKF01000243.1 GCF_000281955.1 Caulobacter sp. AP07
CGCCGCCAGCGCGCCGCCCGCCGCCGCCGCGCCCAAGGCCCAGGCCGCCGCGCCGCTGGCCGGCGCCGATCCGGCCGCGGCCAAGACGTCCGGCTGAGGCGGGCATGCGGCTGGGGGCCTTTCTGAGATCGAGCGTCGCGGCGATCTGCATCCTCGGGGTCGCCGCCCCTTCGGTGTCGATGTCCGCCGCGCCGCGTCACGCCGCCAAACCCTCCGCCGCCCAACCCTCCACCGCCAAGCCCGCCGCTTCGCGCGCGCTCGTGCTCCGGGTCGCCCAGGCGCCGGACTTCACGCGGCTGGAATTTCCCGGCTCGCGAGGCATGCAGGCCCGCCGTGAAGGCGAGGCTTTGGTCCTGCGCTTCCCGCGCGACGCCAATCCCAACCTGACGCCCCTGACGGTGGGCCCGCCGCGCTGGGTGAAGACCGCCCAGGCGCGCCATGTCGGCGGCGTGGTCGAGATCGTCGTCAGCCTGGCCGACGACGCCGACTTCCGGGCCGGAAACGCCGACGGCGACGACTTCGTCAACCTGTTCGCCCGCGCGCCGGCCGCCGCCGCCGCGCCATCGGCCGACGTCGCCCTGGTGGCGCCGCGCCGGCCCAATCCGACGCCCGCCAGCGGCGTCGTGCCGGTGAAGTTCTCCAAGGCCGGCGGCCAGGCGCAACTGAGTTTCGACTGGGCCGCGCCGGCCGGGGCCGCCGTGTTCCGCCGGGGCGAGGCCGTCTGGGTGGTGTTCGACGCGCCGGCCCGGCTGGACATCGGCAGGTTGCCGTCCAGCACCGCGCAGTACCGCAACATTCAGGTCTTCAAGGGCCCGGACTACGCCGCCCTGCGGATCGTCACGCCACAGGGCGAGCCCTTCTACGCCGACGGCGTCGGGGCCAACTGGACGATCGCGCTGGGCGCGGGGATCCAGGACTCGCCCGACCTCGTCCGCGTGGCGCGCGACGACGTCGCCAGCCCCGCGACCCTCACGGCCAATGTGGCGGGCGCGACCAAGGTGCTGTGGGTGGCCGACCCCGCGGTCGGCGACCGCCTGGCCGTCGCCGCCGCCCTGGCCCCGTCCAAGGGCCTGCCGTCGCGCCGCGACTATGTCGAGATGGCCCTGCTGCAGTCGGCCACCGGCCTGGCGGTGGAAAGCTATTCCGGCGACCTGCAGGTGACCGCCGACGGCGACATCGTCCGCATCGGCCGTCCCAAGGGCCTGCTGCTGTCCTCGGCGGCCAGCGGCCAGCCGGGCGACGGCATGGTCGGCGCGCCCCAGGCCATGGCCATGCCGGCCCTGATCGATCCGGAGCACTGGGCCAAGACCGGGTCGGGCGGCTTCCTGGCCCGCTACAACGCCCTGCTGGGCGCGATCCCGGCGGCCAGCGACGGCGCGGGCAAGGGCGACGACACCGCCGCCCGTATGGCCCTGGCCCGTTTCCTGGTCGGCTCCGGCCTGTCCTATGAGGCGATCGGCGTGCTCAACGCCGCTGGCCGCGCCCACCAGACCCTGATGGGCGACGCCGAGTTCCGCGGCCTGCGCGGCGTGGCCAAGGTGCTGGCCCGCCGCTATGCCGAGGCCGAGACCGACTTCGCCTCGCCGGTCCTGGCCGACGACCCGTCGGCCGCCCTGTGGCGCGGCTATGTCGCCTCCAAGACCGGCCAGTGGGTCGACGCCAACGCCCGGTTCGTCGACGGCGCGCGGGCCCTGAACATGTTCCCGGCCGTGTGGCAGGCCCGCTTCCTGGGCGCCCAGGCCGAGGCCTCGGTCGGCGGCGGCGCGCCCGACACCGCCATCGGCCTGGTCAACCAGGCGCTGAAGCTGCCCAACATCCCGGTCGAGGACCAGCTGGAGCTGCGCCTGACCCTGGCCAAGGCCTTCGAGGCCAAGGGCGATTCGCGGGCCCTGCCGGTGTTCCAGGCCATCGCCCGTTCCGGTATCGACCGCCTCGCGTCCCCGGCCACCCTGCACGCCATCCAGCTGCGCCTGGCCAGGAACCAGATCAACGCCGACGTCGCCGCCAAGGGCCTGGACCAGCTGCGTTTCCGCTGGCGCGGCGATGCGACCGAGCTGGAGACCATCCGCGCCCTGGGCCAGCTGCAGATCAAGCAGGGCCGCTATCGCGAGGCGCTGGAAGTGCTGCACTCGGCCGGCAACAACCTGCCCGACCTGCCGCAGGCCATCGCCCTGCGCAACGACCTCAACACCGCCTTCCGCGCCCTGTTCCTCGACGGCCTGGCCGACGGCATGCAGCCGATCCAGGCGGTGGGCCTGTTCTACGATTTCCAGGACCTGACCCCGATCGGCGCTGACGGCGACCAGATGGTCCGCAACCTGGTGCGCCGCCTGGTCGACGTCGACCTGCTGGACGAGGCCGCCAAGCTGCTGAAATACCAGGTCGACAACCGCCTGAACGGCGTGCCCAAGGCCCAGGTGGCCACCGACCTGGCCTGGATCTACCTGATGGACCGCAAGCCCGAGAGCGCGCTGGACTCCATCAACAACACCCGCACCACCGTGCTGCCGCCGGCCCTCAACGCCGAGCGCCGCCTGGCCACGTCCCGCGCCCTGATGGGCCTGGGCCGCTACGACGCGGCGCTGGAAGTCATCGAGAGCGACAAGGGCCGCGACGCCGAGGACATCCGCGCCGACGTCGCCTGGAAGCAGCACGCCTGGCCCCAGGCCGGCCTGATGTACGAGCGCGCCCTGGGCGACCGGTGGAAGACGCCGGGGACCCTGAACGCCGGCGAGGAGGCCAAGCTGCTGCGGGCCGGCGTCGCCTTCAGCCTGGCCGACGACGACGCGGCCCTGGGTCGCCTGCGCCAGCGCTATGGCGGCTTCATCGAGGGCGCGCGCAATCCCGACGGCCTGCGCGTCGCCCTGGCCGGAGCCGATCCCGCCAGCCTGTCCAGCGACGACTTCAGCCGGGTCACCGCCGACAACGAGGCCTTCAACGGCTGGGTCGCCAGGATGAAGGACCGCTTCCGGGCCCAGGCCAGCGGCTAGCTGGCCAGCGCGTCCCGGGTTTTCTTCGGCAGCCGCGCGATCACCTTGAGGAACGCCGCGGCGGTGGCGTCGGGCCGCCGACGGCCCTGTTCCCAGCCCTTCAGGGTCGGCAGGGGAATCTTGTAGGCGCGCGAGAACTCCTGTTGGGACATGTTCAGCTGTTCCCGCAGGAACCGCACGTCCGGCGCCTCCACGAGGTGTTCACGCGCGCCGGGAGCGGTCCCGCTGGCATGGTCCAGCGCTTCGCCCAGGCTGGCGATCAGGTCCTCTCCGAACGTCATGTTCATCATATCCTCCCTGGTGGTGGATGGCGCCGTTCGAGGGCTCCGCATCGCCGGGAACTATACGTCAATGACGCCCCATCGGCAAGAAAAGGCGGGGCTAGCCGCGCTCGACCGCCAGGCTCTCCATCACATAGTGCGCGTAGAGGAAGTCGCGGATCACGGCGATCTCGCCGTCTCGCCAATCCAGCACCACCACATAGCGGACGGCGGCCGTCGGGTCGGCCGGATCGCTGACCAGCAGGGCGGGGCGGCCCTCGGCCAGGCCGGGCTCGAACCGCCAGCCCGACGTGGCGTCGTAGCGGGTGAAGTAGACCGAGACGTCCTTGCGGCCGTCCAGACGGGTGCGGTTGGCCAGGTCCAGCCGGACGTCCTCGCTGAGCAGGGCGCGCAGGGCGTCGAAGTCGCGGGCGTTGAAGCGGTCGGCATAGGCCCGCAGGCGTTCACGCTCGGCGGGATCGAGCCGGGGAGGGGCCTCTTCCGGCGTCCCGGCCAGGTCCTTCAGCCGCACCCGGCCGCGATGCAGGGCCGCCTTGGTGGCCGCCAGGGTGAAGTCGAGAAGCTCGGCGGTCTCGTCCAGCGAATGGCCCAGCACGTCGACCAGCGCCACGCAGGACCGTTGGGCCACCGGCAGGCGCAGCAGCACGGCCAGGCTGGCGGTCGCCGCCACCCGGGCGTCGGTCGCGGCGGCGAGGTCGGCGACGTCGCCCAGGTCGTCGTCGGCGCGGAGCACGGCGTGGCGCTTGCGGTGGCGCAGGGCGTCGAGGGCGGTGTTGTGGGCGATGCGAAACAGCCAGCGGTCGGGACGCTCGATCGCGCCGGTCCCGGGATAGGCTGCGACCGCCTTGGCCAGGGCGTCCTGAACCACGTCCTCGCCGTCGAACGCCGAGCCGACCATCCGCGCGCAGTAGCGGTGCAGGCTGGGGCGCAGGTCGCCCATCAGCCGGCTGAACGCCTCGGGGTCCAAGCTGCCGTCCGCCATGTCGTTTCCCTTCCGGTCGCCGCCGTCGAAAGAACGGCCCGCCTACATGACGTCGGGCGGCGGGCGAAGGATTCGCGGCGGCCCTGAATTTTCGTCGCCGAATCCTTCGCGCCGCGCCGGGCGTCTTGATCTGCGAGGGCCGCATTTCCGCGCGCCGCTCGACGAGGAACAAGACCATGCAAAGGGTGACACTGGTGCGCTACACGGCCAAGCCGGATCGGGCCGACGAGAACGAGGCGCTGTCGCTGGCGGTGTTCAACGAGCTGAAGATCACACGGCCCGACCACGTGGCCTACGCGCTGTTTCGCGACGGCGTCGACTTCGTCCACCTGTTCGTCAACACCCGCGACGACGATTCCAGCGCCCTGACCGAGCTGCCCACCTTCAAGGCCTATGCGAAGGACGTGGCGGCGCGCAGCGAGGCCCCGCCGGAGCCGATGCGGTTGACCCTGAATCTGCTGGCCTCCTACGGCCTGTAGGGGCCGGACCTTTCGACAAATACCGGTTCCAAGCGGTCGCCGTTCCCTCGGCGGCCGCTTTCATGTTGCCCTTGGGGAAACTTTCGCCCTGGAAAAGCGATTGGTCTTATGGCCCTGGCCGCGCAAACCCCCTAGTTAAGCGCCGCGTGCGCGGTCCTGTCGGGGCGTCGACGGGCCCCGCTTGCATTGCTCGAACGGGCGTGGCATGACAACGTTGTCATAGGGTGGAAACATTGACCAAAGAGACAAACACCGATCAAGCCGGTCGAGAAGTGCTGGTCCTGCTGGGTGGCGCGGGCGACCTGGCCCTGCGCATGTTGCTGCCGTCGCTGTATTTTCTCGAGGTCGACCGCCTGCTGCCGCACGATCTGCGGATCATCGGCCTGGCGCGCCACGACCATGACCGCGAGAGCTATCGCAAGCTGGTCCGCGAACAGCTGGGCAAGCGCGCCACCGTCGAGGACGGCGCCTGGAACCGCCTGGCCGCGCGCCTCGACTACCTCGCCGTCGACATCACCAAGGAAGACGGCGCCAAGGCGCTGGCCGAGAAGATCGGGCCCCATGGCGACCTGGTGATCTATTTCGCCCTGTCGCCCAGCCTCTACGGCTCGGTCTGCCAGGCCCTGCAAGCGGCCGAGCTGACGGGCCCGAAGGCGCGCCTGGTGCTGGAGAAGCCGATCGGCCGCGACCTGGAGAGCTCGCACGTCATCAACGGCGCCGTGGGCGCGGTGGTCGACGAGAGCCAGATCTTCCGCATCGACCACTATCTGGGCAAGGAGACGGTCCAGAACCTGACCGCCCTGCGCTTCGCCAACGTGCTGTTCGAGCCCCTGTGGGACAACAAGCACATCGACCACGTGCAGATCACCATCGCCGAGACCGAGAAGGTCGGCGACCGCTGGCCCTATTACGACGAGTACGGCGCCCTGCGCGACATGCTGCAGAACCACCTGCTGCAGCTGCTGTGCCTGGTCGCCATGGAGGCGCCGTCGGGCTTCGACCCGGACGCCGTTCGCGACGAGAAGGTCAAGGTGCTGCGGTCCCTGCGGCCTTTCACCAAGGCCAATGTCACCCACGACACCGTGCGCGGCCAGTATGTGGGCGGCGTGGTCGAGGGCACGGCCCGCGAGGGCTATCTGGAAGAGGTCGGCAAGCCCAGCAAGACCGAGACCTTCGTGGCCATGAAGGTCGACATCGACAACTGGCGCTGGGCCGGCGTGCCGTTCTTCCTGCGCACCGGCAAGAACCTGCCCGACCGCCGCACCCAGATCGTCGTGCAGTTCAAGCCCGTGCCGCACAACATCTTCGGCGCCGCCGCCCAGGGCGAGACCACGGCCAATCGCCTGGTCATCGACCTGCAGCCCGACGAGGACATCTCGCTGACCGTGATGACCAAGCGTCCGGGGCTGTCGGAAGAGGGCATGCGCCTGCAATCTCTGCCGCTGTCGCTGAACATGGCCGCGCCGGGCGGCCGTCGGCGGATCGCCTACGAGAAGTTGCTGCTGGACGTGTTCCGCGGTGACCGCACCCTGTTCGTGCGGCGTGACGAGGTCGAGCAGGCCTGGAAGTTCGTCGACGGCCTCGCGGCGGCCTGGGCCCAGGCCGGGGCCGAGCCGGCGCCCTACGCCGCCGGCACCTGGGGACCGCAGGGCGCCGCCGCCCTGATCTCCCCGCAAGGCCGGGCCTGGAACGAATAGGCGTGACCGTGATGACCCTCCCCAAGATCGAAGCCTTCCCGTCGCGCGAGGCGCTGTTCGACGCCGCCGCCTCGGTGCTGGTCTCGGCCCTCAACGACGCGGTGGCCAAGCGCGGCCAGGCCGGGTTCGCCGCCACCGGCGGCACGACCCCGGCCCCGGTCTATGACCGCCTGGCCACCCTGACCGCGCCCTGGGACAAGATCACGGTCACCCTGACCGACGAGCGCTGCGTGCCACCGTTGGATCCGGGCAGCAACGAGGGTCTGGTCCGTCGCCACCTGCTGGTCGACAAGGCCGCCAGGGCCGGCTTCGCGCCGCTCTATTTCGACGGCGCCGGCCAGCAGGAGGCGGCCGACCGGGCGCAGGCGGGCGTGGCCGAGGTCCTGCCGTTCGGCGTCGTGCTGCTGGGCGTGGGGCCCGACGGTCACTTCGCCTCGCTGTTTCCGGGCAGCCCGGTTCTGGAGGCGGGGCTCGATCCCAAGACCGAGCGGACGGTGATCGCCGTCCCGGCCGGTTCGCCCGCGCCGGACCTGCCCCGGATCAGCCTGACCTTCCAGGCGTTGATCCAGTCGTCGCTGATCGTCCTGCTGGTCACCGGCGACGCCAAGAGGACCTTGCTTGAGGGGCCGGTCGATCCCAGCCTGCCCATCGCGGCGATTCTGAACCAGGACCGCGCCCCGGTCCGTATTCTGTGGGCGGAGTAGTCGCATGGCCTTGAATCCTGTCATCGCTGAAGTCACGGCCCGGATCATCGCGCGCAGCCGCGACAGCCGCGCCGCCTACCTGGCCAATCTCGACGCCGCCGCCGCCGCCCAGCCGGGCCGCGCCAAGCTTAGCTGCGCCAACTGGGCCCACGCCTTCGCCGCCTCGCCGGGCGTCGACAAGGTCCGCGCCCTCGACCCGAACGCTCCCAACCTGGGCATCGTCTCGGCCTATAACGACATGCTGTCGGCCCACCAGCCGCTGGAAGAGTACCCGGCGCTGATCAAGGACGCCGCGCGCGAGGTCGGGGCCACCGCCCAGTTCGCCGGCGGCGTGCCGGCCATGTGCGACGGCGTCACCCAGGGCCGTCCGGGCATGGAGCTGTCGCTGTTCTCGCGCGACGTCATCGCCATGGCCACCGGCATCGCCCTGACCCACGACGCCTTCGACGGCGCGCTGTATCTGGGCGTCTGCGACAAGATCGTCCCGGGCCTGATGATCGGCGCCCTGGCCTTCAGCCACCTGCCGGCGATGTTCGTGCCGGCCGGGCCGATGACCTCGGGCCTGCCCAATTCCGAGAAGGCCCGCATCCGCGCCCTCTACGCCGAGGGCAAGGTCGGCCGCGAGGAACTGCTGGCCGCCGAGAGCGCCTCCTACCACGGCCCCGGCACCTGCACCTTCTACGGCACGGCCAACACCAACCAGATGTTGATGGAGCTGATGGGCCTGCACCTGCCGGGCTCGGCCTTCGTGCATCCCAACACCCCGCTGCGCACGGCGCTGGTCAAGGAAGCCGCCAAGCGCGTCGCGGCCATCACCCACAAGGGCGACGACTGGATTCCGGTCGGCCGGGTGATCGACGAGAAGGCCGTGGTCAACGGCGTGGTCGGCCTGATGGCCACCGGCGGCTCGACCAACCTGGCCCTGCACATCGTGGCCATGGCCCATGCGGCGGGCGTCATCCTGACCCTCGAGGACATGGACGACATCTCCAAGGCCACGCCGCTGCTGGCCAAGGTCTATCCGAACGGCTCGGCCGACGTGAACCACTTCCACGCCGCCGGCGGCATCCACTTCGTGGTTCGCGAACTGCTGAAGGCCGGCCTGGCCCACGAGGACGTGCTGACCGTGGCCGGCCCCGGCCTGTCGCGCTACACCCAGGAACCGATCCTGATCGACGGCGAACTGGTCTGGCGCGACGGGGCCGAGGACTCGCTGGACCTCGCCGTCCTGCGTCCGGTCTCCGACCCGTTCAGCCCCGAGGGCGGCCTGCGCCTGCTGACCGGCAACCTCGGGCGCGGCGTGATCAAGGTCTCGGCCGTGAAGCCCGAGCACCAGGTGATCACCGCCCCGGCCGCCGTGTTCCAGGAACAGGAAGACTTCATCGCCGCCTTCAAGCGCGGCGAGCTGGACCGCGACGTGGTGGTGGTGGTGCGCTTCCAGGGCCCGTCGGCCAACGGCATGCCCGAGCTGCACAACCTGTCGCCGTCGATCTCGGTGCTGCTGGACCGCGGCTTCAAGGTGGCCCTGGTCACCGACGGCCGGATGTCGGGCGCTTCGGGCAAGACCCCGGCGGCCATCCACCTGACGCCGGAAGCGGCCAAGGGCGGCGCCCTGGCCTATGTCCAGGACGGCGACGTCATTTCACTCAACGCCCACACGGGCGAACTGAAAATCCTGGTGGACGAGGCGACCTTGCGCGCCCGCACGCCGGCGAAAGTCCCGGCGTCCAAGCCGGGCTATGGGCGGGAACTCTTCGGCCTGTTGCGTTCGGGGGTCGGCGCGTCCGACCACGGCGCTTCCGTGCTGTTTGCTTAGGAAGAGACGGATATGAGCGGCTTGAACTCCATCGGACTTGGCCTGGTCGGCGACATTGGCGGCACCAACGCGCGGTTCGCCCTGGTCGATTTCGACGGCGTCGATCCCCAGCTGATCGAGCCGACCTCGTACAAGGGCGAGGACTACGGCACGGCCGAGGACGCCATCGAGCACTACCTGGCCAAGATGGGCCTCAAGCACGCCGAGCACGCGGTGGTGGCGGTGGCCGGGCCGATCGAGCACGGCACGGTGCACTTCACCAACAGCGACTGGAAGCTGTCCGAGGACAGCCTGCGCCGGACCGGCGGCTTCCGCTCGGCCAAGCTGATCAACGACTTCACCGCCCAGGCCCTGGCCGCCCCGCGCCTGGCGCCCAAGGACCTGCGCCAGATCGGCCCGTTGCCGACCTCGGGCGAGGGCGACCTGGCGATCCTCGGCCCCGGCACCGGCTTCGGCGCGGCCGGCATGGTGCGCCGGCACGGCGTCGAGACGCCGCTGACCACCGAGGGCGGACACATCGCCTTCGCGCCCACCGACGACACCGAGATCGAGATCCTCCGCGTGCTGATCAAGCGCTTCGGCCGCTGCTCGATCGAGCGCCTGCTGTCGGGCCCCGGCATGGAGGACCTGCACGTCATCCTCGGCGCGGTCGAGGGCCGCCAGGTCGAGGAACTGACCGCCAAGCAGATCACCGAGCACGGCGTGGCCGGCGACAGCTGCTGCAAGGCCACCATCGACCGCTTCTGCGGCATCCTCGGTTCCTCGGCCGGCGACCTGGCCCTGGCGCTGGGCGCGCGGGGCGGGGTGTTCATCGCCGGCGGCATCGCGCCGCGCATCGTCGACCTGCTGGACCAGGGGCCGTTCCGCGCCCGGTTCGAGGCCAAGGGCCGGCTCGGCGACTACACCAAGGCGATCCCCACCCACGTGGTGATGAACCCGCACACCGCCCTGATCGGCGCGGCCGTGGCGATGACCCCGGACGGCCGCGCGGCGATTTCGTAGGCGGTGCGTCGGCGCGACGCTAGTTCGCCGCCTTCAGTCTGGCGGCGCGCCCGGTCAGAATTCGGTTGCACTGCGTGGCGTCCAGAGCCGTGTCGGTCGCCAGGTCGCGTCCGCGCTGGCGGCGGGAGTCAAAGAACTCCCGAGCCTTATCCTCCACCGCCAGGCTGAACCGATTGGGTTTGTAGAGCTCGACCAGATAGCCGTCGGCCTGGGTTCGGGTCAGGTGAGCCTCACACAAGCCCACCGCCTCGGCGACCTCGCCTCCGGTCCGAATGAAGGGTGTTTGCCAACTGGCGTGGCCCACGAGAATCAGCAGGCTGTCGGCGTACTGCCTGGAATAGGTTTCGGCCTCGTGCGCGGGTTCCGGAACGAGGATGGAGCCCACTGGATCGGCGGCGATCCGATGGCAGCGCTGGGCGTGTTCCGAGGCAAAGGCGGTGAACTTGGGAACCGCGGCCTGGACGTCGGCGTCTTCCTCCGCCGACAGGCCTTCGGTGGCGCTCTCAAGCTCGGCCTTCAATGTTTGGGTGTGCGCGTTCATGGCCGCGAGAGCGTAGTTTGAGCTGACCTCGCCGCTGATTCCGTAACGCCCGCCTTCAGACTTCACCGCGGTATTGTAGCGGTCGAAATCCTGGGTAGTTTCGTAGCCCATGGTCTTGCAGAAGACCGCTTCCGAGACGAAACCGCCCAGTTCGTTAAGTCGCTTCAGTCCGCCCGGCGAAGGCTGGGCCTGCGCGTGCAGCGGTGTCAGACCGGCGATCGCCAAGCTGGCGAACGCCGCCAGAACGGTTTTTCCAAGCATCCATGCCCCCGAAGCCAGCGCGACGGCGCTAAGCGATGACTTGAATAGCGGCTCCATCTTCGGCTGCAAGGTCTGATGTTCACCCGCCTCGGTTTTGTGCAGGTAGGGGCTCGCCTTGACAAGGCTGTCATGGCTTATTGCGTGGCTTGTCGATTTTCCGACGCTTCGCGAGGCCGGTCTTGAGTTCCAAGGTTACGATCCATGAGGTCGCCCGCATGTCGGGTGTTTCGATCAAGACCGTGTCGCGGGTGCTGAACCGCGAACCCAACGTCAAGATCGACACCCGAACGCGGGTGCAGGAGGCCGTGGCCGCCCTGAACTACCGGCCCAACATCTCGGCCCGCAGCCTGGCGGGCTCGAAGGCCTATCTGATCGGCGTGTTCTTCGACAACCCCAGCCCCGCCTATGTCACCGACGTGCAGCTGGGCGCGATCGCCCGTTGCCGCGAGGAGGGCTACCACCTGATCGTCGAGCCGATCGATTCCGAGGGCGACGTCGCCGCCCAGATCGAGCCGATGCTCTCGACCCTGCGCATGGACGGCGTGATCCTGACCCCGCCGGTCTGCGACAATCCCACGGTGCTGGCGGTGCTCGAGGCCGAAGGCGTGCCCTATGTGCGCCTGTCGCCCGACCAGGACCTCGACCGCTCGGCCCATGTGCGCATGGACGACGTGCGGGCCGCCTACGAGATGACCGCCCACCTGATCGCGCTGGGCCATACCGACATCGGCTTCATCAAGGGCCACCCCGACCACGGCGCCTCGCACCTGCGCTACGAGGGCTATGTGCAGGCGATGACCGAGCATGGCCATGCGGTGCGCGAGAGCCATGTCGAGCAGGGCTACTTCTCGTTCCGCTCCGGCTTCGAGGCGGCCGAACGGCTGCTGGCGGGCGACGATCGGCCCACGGCGGTCTTCGCGTCCAACGACGACATGGCCCTGGGCGTGATGGCCGTGGCCAACCGCCTGCGCCTCAACGTGCCCGAGACCCTGTCCGTGGCCGGCTTCGACGACACGCCCGGCGCCAAGGTGGTCTGGCCGCAGCTGACCACCGTGCGCCAGCCGATCCAGGCCATGGCCGCCGCCGCCGCCGACCTGCTGCTGGGCGGCGCGACGCGGGTCGAGGGCGAGGCTCCGCCGTCGCGCCTGCTCGACTTCGAACTGGTGGTCCGCGAGTCGACGGGACCGGCGCGTTAGCGCCAGGTCGAGGGGGCGGGGCTACCCCCGCGCTCGCCAGGAAGTGTCATCGTTTTTGAATAATCCATTCGAGGATGGAAAGGCTTCGAGGTTGACGCTAAGTCAGCGGTGGCGAATCCGGACCCGGGACGCTAGACAACGTTGTCAGGTGCGAAATTCGAAAATGATGATCGCCCAAGCCAAATCTTTCCCGCTCTGCGGCATTTCTTTCCGCATTGCAGCATTTTTCAGCCTCTCCGGAGCAGGTTCATGATCCGCGCGCGCCGCTCCCGCATTGTCGCCACCATCGGCCCGGCCAGCAGTTCGCATGAGATGATCGTGAAACTGGCCAGGGCCGGGGCCGACGTCTTCCGCCTGAACTTCAGCCACGGCAGCCACGACAACCATGCCGCCTCCTACAAGGCCATCCGCGACGCCGAGGCGGTGGTGGGCCGGCCGCTGGGCATCCTGGCCGACCTGCAAGGCCCCAAGCTGCGCGTGGGCAAGTTCGCCGACGGCCCGGTGACGCTGAAGGCCGGCCAGGCGTTCCGCTTCGACAGCGATCCGACCCCGGGCGACGAGACCCGCGTGCATCTTCCGCACCCGGAGATTCTGGTGGCCATGCGCCCGGGCGCGACCCTGTTGCTGGACGACGGCAAGCTGCGGATGACCGTCACCGACGCCGGTCCGGGCTACGCCAACACCAAGGTCGTCAACGGCGGCAAGCTGTCGGAGCGCAAGGGCGTGGCGGTGCCCGATGTGGTCATCCCGATGTCGCCCCTGACGCCGAAGGACCGCGAGGACCTGGCCTTCGCCCTGCGCCTGGGCGTCGACTGGATCGCCCTGTCGTTCGTGCAGGCCCCCGAGGACATGGCCGAGTTGCGCCGCATCGTCGAAGGCCGCGCCGCCGTGCTGGCCAAGATCGAGAAGCCCCAGGCCCTGGAATGCCTGGGCGCGATCATGGACCTCTGCGACGGGGTGATGGTGGCCCGCGGCGACCTGGGCGTCGAGATGGCTCCCGAAGAGGTGCCGGTGGCCCAGAAGGTCATTTTGCGCGCCGCCCGCGAACGCGGCATCCCGGTGATCGTCGCCACCCAGATGCTGGAATCGATGACCAGCTCGCCCACCCCGACCCGGGCCGAGGCCTCCGACGTCGCCAACGCCGTCTATGAGGGCGCCGACGCGGTGATGTTGTCGGCCGAGAGCGCGGCCGGCGAGTATCCCGAAGAGTCCGTGGCGATGATGAGCCGCATCATCGAGCGGGTGGAGCGCGACCCGCGCTGGCCCGAGCTGATGCAGGCCGAACAGCCGCACGACGACGAGGACGCCGACGTCCTGGTGGTCGCCGCCGCCCAGGCCGCCAAGGCCGGCTCGACCAAGTGCCTGGTGGCCTTCACCACCACCGGCGCCACCGCCCGCCGCCTGGCGCGCGAGCGGCCCCTGCAGCCGGTGCTGGCCCTGTCGCCGCAGATCGACGCCGTGCGCCGCCTGTGCCTGGTCTGGGGCGTGGAGGCCCGGGTCTCGGCCCAGCCCGACAGCCTGGAGGTCGTCACCACCGACGCCGTCGCCAAGGCGGTGGAGCTGAAGCTGGTCGGCCCGGGCGAGCGCGTGCTGATCGTCGCCGGCACCCCGTTCGGCGCCCCGGGCGCGGCCAACCTGCTGCGGCTGGCGCACGCGCCGTTCCCGACGCGGAAGCGGTAGAAACAATAGAGCTTTTCCCTCCCCCTTGTGGGGAGGGGGACCAGCGAAGCTGGTGGGTGGGGCTTCACCGCCGCAATAGCGCTCTGCACCGATCCCCCCCCCCCC
>NZ_AKKF01000244.1 GCF_000281955.1 Caulobacter sp. AP07
TGGCGCCCGCCGCCGGTGCGCCGCCGTCATCCCCGACGCACCGCGCGCCGCCGCGGGCCCCGGCGACCGTCCCGGCCCCGGCCCCGGCGGCGACGCCAGGCCCGTCGTCGGAGCGCCCGCCGGCCCCGGCCCCGTCGTCCGGACAGGGGCCATCTTCCGAACAACCGCCGGCCGAGCAGGCCGCGCCGACCGACGAGCCGGCGCCCTACAACCCGCTCGACACCTACTCCTTCTACCTGACCGCCCTGTTCATGGCGTTCGGCCTGGTGGTGATCCTGCTGCAACTGGCGGCCATGCGCCGGATCGCGAACATCACCGCCGACGAGATCGCCCGCAACTGCGCCATCACCCTGGTCGTGGTGGCCTCGGTGGCCCTTCTCGTCTCGGGTTACAGCAGCCAGCAGGTGGCGCCCGCCTTCGGGCTGTTCGGCACCATCATCGGCTACCTGCTCGGCAAGGCCGGGGCCAAGGAAACCAGGCCGAAGGATCCGGAGCCGCGGGAGGCCCAGCCGTGACCCGCCGGCTCGCGGCGACCGGCCTGCTGGCCCTGGGCGTCCTGGCCGGCTGCGCGCCGTTCCGCGCTCCCGACGCGACCCCGGAACACGTCGAGACGCGGCCGGAGCCAAAGACGTTCGAAGAGTTGACGAGCCTTCAGGACGCCATGCTGGCCATGTGGAAACTGCCCAAGGCCGAGCGGGAGGCGATCCTCCCCACGTTCCGGGGCTATCAGACCATCGCTCCGGGCTCCGCGCCGTCCTGGCTTCCGATGGCGCGCCGGGTCGAGATCCGCAATCCGACCGACCAGCCCCTGACGCTTTCGCTGTACTACGCCACCCCGGATTGTAGCGCCAAGACGCTGGTCGTTCCGGCCAGGGGCAAGGTGTCGACGCCCCTGTGCCTGAAGATCGCCCGGGTCAGGATCGTCGACAACGACCCGACGATCGCCGCCGGATGGCTCCAGGCGAAGAACTGCTACGCCCTGGGCCGCTGGGACGGTCCGCCGCGCTGGGCGCTGGACGCCTGTTCGTCATGAGCGACGAGCGCCTGAATCTCGCGCCGCCGAGCCTGGAGTCTCTCACCACCTGGGGCGTGCTGGTCGGGACGGCGGTGGTCGCCGTGGCGGTGGTCGCGATCACCGCCACGCCCGGCCGGATCGCCGCCATGCGCACGAACGGCGGCTATGTGCTGGTGGACAACCGCACCCGCAACAGCGTCGTCATCCACGCCACCACGGGCGACGGCCGGCTCTGCGGCAAGGTGAAGGTGGCGGCCGGCAACCGTGGACGGACGCCCGTCTGCGGCCGCGAGACCGACCTCTTCGTCGTCGGGCGCGGCGTCCCGACCCCGGATTCGCACATCGTCGCCGCCCAGAACGGCGTCTATCAGGTGCGCTGGAGGAACGGCCTCTCCATCGAACAGCACGAACCCTACTGACGCCCACTCGACTTCCCGGCGACCGCATGAAACCTTGAGCGCAACCTCGGGAGGCGCTCTTCATGTTCCGTCACGCTTTGCTGGCCACCGCCGCCCTTGTCGTCGCTGGCGCGGCCCCCCAAGGTCAGGCTTGGGCCCAGACCGCCCCCCGGCTGTCGGTGACCATCTACAACGACAACCTGGCCCTGGTGCAGGACCAGCGCGACATCAACCTCGCCGCCGGCCGCCAGAAGCTGGAGTTCAAGGACGTCTCGGCCGCCATCCGCCCCGAGACCGTCAGCCTGTCGGCGCCGGGCCTGTCGGTGGTCGAGCAGAACTTCGACTACGACCTGCTGACCCCCGACAAGCTGATGGAAAAGGCGGTCGGCCGGCAGGTGAAGATCGTCCGCACCAATCCCGGCGACGGCAAGGAGACCACCGAAACCGCCACCGTCCTGGCCGCCAACGAGGGCGTGGTGCTGAAGATCGGCGACCGCATCGAGGTGCTGCGCGACGACGGCGTGCCCACCCGGGTGATCTTCGACAAGGTGCCCGAAACCCTGCGCGCGCGCCCGACCCTGTCGGTGACCGTCGAGGCCGACAAGGCCGGGCCGGCCCCGGCGACGCTGAGCTACCTGACCACCGGCCTGTCGTGGAAAGCCGACTACGTGGCGATGTTCGACGAGGCCAAGGGCGCGCTGGACCTGCAGGGCTGGATCACCCTGGGCAACCAGTCGGGCACGGCCTTCGTCGACGCCGAGACCCAGCTGGTGGCCGGACGGGTCAACACCCTGGCCAACCGAGGCTACCAGCAGCCCACCCGGTCGATGCAGCAGGCCGGAACCGAGAGCAGCGATCGGGAGCGGATCGCCGACTACTACCTCTATCCCCTGCCCCACCGCACGACGATCGCCGCCAACCAGAACAAGCAGGTCGGCTTCCTCAGCGCCCAGGGCGTGGCGGCGAAAAAGGTCTACGAGATCCGCGAAGGCTGGTTCGCCAGCCAGGCCGAGCCGAAGGCGGCCACCGTGGCCATCCAGTTCAGCAACGCCAAGCTAGCCGGCCTGGGCGACCAGCTGCCGGCCGGCGTCATGCGGGTCTACATGCGCGACAAGGCCGGCGACCCGAAGTTCATCGGCGAGAACGCCGTGGGCCACACCCCGGCCGGTTCGGAGCTGTCGATCAGGACCGGCGACGCCTTCGACGTCACCAGCCAGGCCACCCTGGTCAGCGACACCAAGGTCTCCAAGACCCGCTCGCGCTACGCGATGAAGTACCTGGTCCGCAACGCCCGGCCCCAGCCGGTGACGGTGGAGCTGCGCCAGGGCGGCCTGTGGCGCGACGGCGAGGTCAAGGCCGAGAGCCTGGCCAGCCGCCGCATCGACGCCCGCACCCTGGGCTGGAGCGTGCCCGTCCCCGCCAACGGCGAGACGACGCTGACCTTCACGGTCGAGACGGGGTGGTGAAGGACTCCTTCTTCGCCTCGACGTGCTCCTTCCTTCTCCCCTTGCGGGAGAAGGTGGCCTCCGCAGGAGGTCGGATGAGGGGTCGCGCCGCCCCGTCCGGCAAACTCTCGAAGCCAACCCGTAATCGCCCGTCGCCCCCTCATCCGTCGGCTACGCCGACACCTTCTCCCACAAGGGGAGAAGGAAGGCAGGAGATCGGCCTCGCCCTCGCCGCGGCTCTCATGTTCTTTTCCCCCGCCTTCGCCGACACCATCGCCTCGACGGCCCCCGACAAGGTGGCCGTCACCCTCTATCGCGGCGACTCCGGTCCGTTCCAGGCGCTGGACGACTGGCAGCGCGAGCAGGCGATGGCCAAGGGCCTGATCCTGGTCACCGAGACCCGCACGGTCTTCCTGCCGGCCGGCCGCCACACTCTGCGCTTCGACGGGGTCGCCGACGGGCTGATCGCCCAGAGCGCGGCGGTCGAGGGCCTGCCGGGCGAGGCGGTCGAGCGCAACTACGACTACGCCCTGCTCAGCCCCGGGACCCTGCTGGAACGCTCGCTGGGCCAGTCGGTGAAGATCGTCCGCACCAACCGCAAGACCGGCCGCCAGAGCCAGGAGGAGGTCGTCCTCCGCCAGGGGCCCGACGGCGTGGTCCTGCAGACCGCGACCGGCGTCGAGGCCCTGGGCTGCTCGGGCGGTGTCGAGCGGCTGGTCTTCGATAGCGTGCCGGCCGGCCTGTCCGACAAGCCGGCCCTGTCGACCCTGATCGACGTGCCAGCGCCGACGCAGGCCACCCTGACCCTGAGCTACCTGGCGATCGGCGTGAACTGGCAGGCCGACTATGTGGCGCGGATCAATCCGGACGGCCGGACCCTGGACCTGACCGGCTGGCTGACCCTGGTCAACAGCGGCGGAACCAGCTTCGCCGACGCCCCGACCCAGGCCGTGGCCGGCAAGCTGGCGCGCGAGACGGTCGAGGCCAACCGCGGCGAGGCCAAGGCGATCTCGCGCCAATGCTGGCCGATGGATACCACCACCCATGGCCGGTCGCCACCGCCGCCGCCCGCACCGCCGCCGCCACCCGCGCCGATGATGGCCAGGGCCGGCGCGATGGCCGACGGCTTCGTCGAGGAGATCGCGGTCACCGGCAACCGGTCCAAGCTGGCCGAGCAGTCGGACCTGGGCGACTACAAGCTCTACACCCTGCCCGAGCCGGTCACGGTGGGCGCGCGCCAGACCAAGCAGGTGGCCTTCCTCGACCAGAAGGCCGTGTCCTTCCAGCGGCTCTATGTGTTCACGCTCGACGCCTCGGCCGACTATGACGACCCCGAAGGCCCGGAAGCGGCCCGGGTGACGCTGCGCCTGGAGAACAAGCCCGGCGACGGCCTGGGCAAGCCGCTGCCGTCCGGCGCCCTGGCGGTGATGGAGACGGCCGGCGGCCGCCCGGCCTTCGCCGGCGAGCAGGCCATGCGCGACGTCGCCGTCGGCCAGCCGTTCGACCTGGCGATCGGCGAGGCGATGGACGTCCAGGTCCGGCCGCGCCTGGTCTCCGAGCAGGGCCGCCGCAAGGGCGGGACCCGCCGCACCTACGAGGTCGACCTGACCAACGCCAAGACCGCGCCGATCACCGTCGAGCTGCGCCTGCCGTCCGACCTGGACAACTTCAAGCTGGTCTCCGAACCTGGCCGGCACGACGTCCGCGAGGGCGCCCTGGCCTGGCGTTTCGCGCTGCCATCTGGCGGCCGCAAGACCGTGCGCTATGTGGTGGAGTACGACTAAACCCCCGAGCGAGCGACAAGGCGACCGATGAAGAAACCGATCCTGGAAGAGTGGCTGGAGCGCGGCCTGTTCGCCTCGCGCTGGCTGATGGCCCCGTTCTATGTCGGGCTGGTCGTCTGCCTGGCCGCGCTGATCGTGGTGTTCTTCCAGGAGCTGGCGCACGAGCTGCCGCGTCTGCTGTCGATGAAGCCCGAGGACGCCATCATGCTGTCCCTGTCACTGATCGACCTGTCGCTGGCGGCCAACCTGCTGGTGATCGTCATCCTGTCCGGCTACGAGAACTTCGTCTCCAAGATCGATCTCGCCGAGGGCGCCGACAAACCCGAATGGATGGGCACGGTCGACTTCTCGGGTCTGAAGATGAAGCTGATCGCCTCGATCGTGGCGATCTCGGCCATCGCCCTGCTCAAGGCCTTCCTCAAGCTGACCGAGCCGGAGGTCGCGCTGGATCAGCCGCGCCTGATGTGGCTGGTCATCGTCCACCTGTCGTTCGTGGTCTCCGGCGTGCTGCTGGCCGTGATGGACTATGTGAACGGGAAGGTGGAGAAGCACTGACGCCGGCTTGAACCTTCACCCCGGCGAGCCGCTTTGACGGCTCACCGGGGAACCGCCATGCGCGTACGGATCGAAGCGCGGCTCGACTACGATTTCCCCCAGCGCGTGGAGTCGCTGCTGCAGATCGAGGTCGCGGTCGCCGACGACCAGACGGTGGTCGAGGAGCGGCTGAGCTTCACGCCCCCCGTGGCCTTCACCCGCCGCGACGACCCGGCCACCGGCGAGCGCCGCGTGGCCTTCACCTGCCAGGGCCGGGTGGAGATCGCCTACGACGCCACCGTCGAGATCGCCGCCCGCGACATGGACCTGGCCGGCGCGGTCCAGCACCCCATCGCCGACCTGCCGGTCGAGACCCTGCCCTATCTGCGCGGCAGCCGTTACTGCCCCTCCGACACCTTCGAGACCATCGCCGACCAGAAGTTCGGGACCTCGCGCGGCGGCGACCGCGTAGCCGCCGTCGCCGCCTGGATCGCCGACCACCTGGAATACCGCCCGTGCAGCGACGCCCGCACCACGGCGCTGGAGACCTATGTCCGGCGGGCCGGCGTCTGCCGCGACTTCGCCCACCTGGCCATCACCCTGTGCCGGGCCGGCGACATCCCGGCCCGGGTGGCCAGCGTCTATGCCCCGGGCCTGCAACGGCCCGATTTCCACGCCGTGGTCGAGGTGTTCGTCGGCGGCCGCTGGCGCCTGCTCGATCCCACCCACCTGGCCCCGGTCGACGGCCTGGTCCGCATCGCCTACGGCCGCGACGCGGCGGACGTGGCGTTCCTGACGATCTTCGGATCGGCGACGATGATGGCGCAGAGCGTGGCGGTGACCCGGGTGGGGTAGGTGATCCTGCCCCAACGGCGCCCGCTGTTGGCGCAGGTTGGAGGTGGCTGGTTAAGTCACTGAATTTTGACAACCGCCAAATCATACAGCTTGGCGATGCAACTTAACTCTGTCCTTTCAGCGCAGCTTCCAACTTAGAACTGTCCCCACGATGCGCTTGCCCTTGCCGACGCCGGCGTCGTCGTGGCTCCGAGGTCAGCCTTTCGGCCGCATCCCAGTTTCCGCTTTCGACCCAAAGGCAAGGGCGCCCGATCCAATATGCTGCCTCGAGCGGTGTCTTCGCCGGGGTGTTCCCTGGCTCGTTGAACAAACGCGGAACTCGCAAGTTGCGAGGCGCCAGCTCGCCCGCCAGAATAGCGGATGATCAGGTCAAGCTTCGAGAGGGGAGACGATGGACGCGGATGCGCAGGGCGTGTTGGCAGCGCTAGGGCTGGGAGCCGCGATTGGCAAGCTGGCCACCAGCGGAACGGTTGGGAAGGCGCTTATTGAGCCGACCTTGTCGCCCCTGGGCCGATTGGCCAACGCCTGGGGCGAGCATTGGCTTGCGCGCTTTCATCCCAAGCAGCGCGAGAACGTGAAGCGTCACGCGATCAAGGCGGTCGAGGTCCTTGGCGAAGAGGCGTTCATCCAGGTCCTCGGCGAACCCAGCATCGTTGATTGGGGAGAGGGCGTTTCGCGCGTCGGCCCCGACGATGACGAACTGGCGCGAATTTGGCTGGCCGCGCTCGCGAGCCTGCATGCCGGCGGGCGTCGCCGGCAGGCGCTGTTGTCCGTCGCAAAGCAGATGAATGCAGATGAGGCAGAGGCCTTCGAACGCCTGGTGGTGAGCCGCCATCGTCCCGGCAAGGGCTTTCCCGTGCCGCCGGCGCCGCTGTCCACATGGCTCCGCGACACCTTCACGGCCGGCCCCAGACGGCAAAAGCGCTTGGAGGAGCAAGCCCACCACGAGCGCTTTGTTCAACTGGGACTGACCCAATCGCTACCTGTGAGATTGCTCGCGAGCGGGGGTCTGAAGCTAGCTGGCAGCTTCACGGTCATCTTGGGCATAACCTGGTGGATCGTGGAGCGAATTTGGGGAACCGTTGGCGATCAGCCCTATCAGGTCACTATGGGGATGTTGGGCTTCGGTTGCATCGTCAGCGCTTCGGGCGCGGCTCTGCTCCTTGTGCAAAAGGTCATCAACCAGCCGGAATTCACTCGGCTTGGGGACGAGCTTGGAACCTGCATCATCGACTTGAGGGCGCGATCGGTGGGGCGATAGGCCTGGGGATGGAAAGGGAGAGCCATGGTCAACCACGATAGACGGCCTAACCGGGTCTATAAGTACCGTCCGTTCAACAACCTGACCGTCGACCAGCTGATCAGCGACCATCTCTTCTTCGCTGCGCCGAGCACCTTCAACGACCCGTTGGACTCCCGACCTAAGCTGAGGACCGATATCGGCTCGGCCGAACTCGAACCGCTGCTCCATGCCCTGGTGCGCGAGCGCGTCGCCAAGCAGATGTCGGCTGCGGCTCAGACCATCAAGTACAAGGGGCCGCGCACGCAGGACCACATCGCCAACCGTAGTCGCCGGGAGGCCGATCGTGTCGTCGACGAGGTTCGCTACCAGGCCGAAAACCCGGATTTGCAGGGTGGCGACGCCTTTCAATACCTTCTCGGCTCCGAGATTGAGCGTGAGCTCTTGGCCAGATACGACAAAGGCGTGGTGTCGCTGGCCGAACGCGCCGATTGTCCCTTGATGTGGAGTCATTACGGCGACCAGCATCGCGGTTTGTGCGTCGGTTACTCGATCCCAGACGACAGCGTCGAGCAATTGCGAAGGGTGGAGTACGGCGGCGGTCGACTGATCGCTGCCAGCCAGGTAGCGGCCATGGTGCTTGATAGGGATGCGGCCGCCGCGCGCGCGGTCGATGATGCAGTTCTTCTCAGGAAGGCCAGGGAGTGGCGCTACGAGCGCGAGTGGCGACTGATTGGGCCAAGGGGGCTTCGCGACACGCCGTTGGAGTTCGAAGAAGTCGTCTTTGGGCTCCGCTGCGACACCGCAGTGGTCTATTCGGTTGTCCGGGCGCTGTCGGATCGCCATCGCCCCGTGGCGTTCTTCGAAATCAACGAGCGGTTCGACAGTTTCAAGCTCGTCAAAAGCAAGCTGGACACTGGCGAAATGAACGTGCGCTACCCCCGTCGGTCACGGGATATCCGGGAGGCTTTCGCCGACTTGGACATTGAGGCGCTGGTCGCCGACGGCGCGGTCCTGGTGGAAAGCCAAGCCTAACCACGCACGCGGTCTCGGCGGCCTGAAGGCGCGCGCCTGAAGAACTGCGCACGAACTTGGCTCTGCGGACACGCCGGACCGTCTGGTCGTCGCTTTCGACGTTCGTTGTTGGTCTGGGTCGTACACCGAGGTTGGCATCGTCGCGTCGCCGCCGTAGCACCCCTCACGCCAGTTCATCCTCACCCGAGGATTTCGGCTGCATATTTGAGAGTGCCCCCAACCGCTTTTCAACGGCCCTTCTGAACCAGAATGGCCCAAGGGCACGATTGATGCCGAGCTTGGCAAACCGGCTCTCTCGAACCTCTGGCGAAACTCGCCACCGCCAGCTGATCTCGCGGGCGCTGATGAAATCTGTTCCCCAACCTTGATCGGCGCGGATCACACGATCGCGGTCAGTATCGCGGGCTTCTCGAAAGATGCTGAGCTGGTCGCGGCCCGCACCGGAATTTCGCTTCGGAAGGTGTCCGAGCTTCTGGTCGATGATCTCGGCCCACTCCTCGACCTAGGGATGGTCATCTTCTGGCACAAAGCGTGCGCCCTAGCGGGCGCCGGCGTCAGGATGCCCCGGCCAGGCGACGAAGCGGGCCCGCCACCTCAGCGGATCGACTACCACCTGCCCCACGACGTCGACCTCTTCGCCGCCATCTTCAAGGACGAGGCCGCCGACTCAAGCTGGTCCCTCAATGACGTGTGGCATGAAGTTCAGAAAGCCCTCGATCCATTTGGCGAGATCGAAAAAGGCGAGCCCCCCGTCGTCAGGACCGCGCGGATTGCCTATCCCGAAACAGTCACCGTCGAGACACCTGACGGACCCCAGCCCTTGGCCGAACTTTACCTTGGCATGGCGATGTGGATCGAGCCGGAGTTCGTCACCGCCAGGGACGCGCTGAAGGTCGATTATGCTAGCCTGGCGGGCGGCTCGCTTCAGCGCATTGAGTTCAGTTCGGCTCGAACCCATGACTGGCGGCTTTCGCTGCAAGCGCCAGCCGGATCGAGCGACATTGCAGATCTGCGCACCGGCGGAAACTGGCCAGTAAACGCTTCCGAGCGTTCGCCCGACGCCCCCGAGCGCAACCAGGATTGAGCGCATCATGATCGAACGCCCGCTGGACCAGATCACTCTCGACGATATCGAAGCGCTTGTGACGTTTCAGCGGAGCGAGAGCAGGACGCTGGATTTCAAAGAGGCTTTTCCATCCGGCGACCACAAGGGCGTGCGGGATTTCCTCGCCGACGTGACGGCATTCGCAAACACCGACGGCGGCGACATCGTCATCGGCGTGCGCGAGGACAAGAACGGCGTGGCGGCAGAGGTGGCGGGCATCGGTCGGACCGGTCTCGACCAGGAACTGCGCCGCATCGACGATCAGTTGCGCTCGCTAGTCGACCCCAGCGTACCAAGCTTCAAGGTTCGGGAGTTGCAACGACCGGACGGCAAGTCCGTCCTCGTCATCCGCGTCGGTGCTAGCCTGATCGCGCCCCACAGGGTGGCGCACGACAAAAGCAGCCGGTTCTACCGTCGAGCAAACCGGAGCAATTTCGAGATGAGCACGACTGAGATCAGGCAGGCGTTCGCGGCATCGCGGGATTTTCCGGATCGCATCCGAGACCTCCACCATAAGGCCGTCGCTGCGATCCGGGGTGCCGACATGCCGACACGTATCGTCGCTGGTCCAACCCTTGTAGTGACGATCGCGCCTCTATCGGTTCTGCGAGAGGCACGGGACATCCGCGTCACGCGAGACTACGCCGTGCTTCCACCGGATCCATCCGGCGGCATTCACTATGTAGTCGGCCTGGAAGGCCTCATCGTCCTCGTGGACCTCGATCAGGCGCAGGGAGCGCGGGTCGTGGTCGGTCAACCATCGACTTGGCTACGTCGATCTGGCGTGGGCGATAGGGAGCAAGTTCCAGGGCAAGGACCTCGTGTTCCCGAAGAAGGTCGTCGACTACCTGCCCGGCGCCGTGATCAGCGCCATCGCACGGCTGCGTCCGCACGGGATAGAAGGTCCCTGGATTGTCATGGCCAGCGTGGAAGGCGTCCAAGGTTTTCAGATGGTGCTGGGCGACGGCTATCCGGTTGGCCCGGCGTGGCGCAATTCGGCTTACCTCGGTGAGGTCGTCGATGATGCGATGGGCGAACAAGCGGTGCAGCCGCTCATCGAAAGCTTCTGGCGCCTGTTCGGCGTGGACAAACCACCCAAGCTTGAGCGGTAGGGTTGTTCCGCGGCCGTGGAACTCGCGGCTATTCGACCCTGGCCGCCGTCGTCCGATGAAGTGGGCCTCAGCCCCTGGTTCGACCGAGTGCTGATGTCGGCACAGCGGTCCAACAGCGCCTCGAACTGTTCGGCGTCCTCGAGGAAATCCGCCCAGCTACGGCCCCTTCTAAGGTCAGCGATGAGTCAGAACGCGGCGTGTTGCGAGCGATTTGCAAAGTTGACAATGCAAGCTTGAATCAGGGTCATCTCTAACCTGAACCAACACCCGCCAAACCCTCTTGCCCGCCGCGAAAACCCGGACCACTCTCTGTCTTAACAACGATAACATTCCAGGGAGGCGACGTCGGGCCATGTCCACCGCGCGCTACGACTACGTCATCATCGGCGCCGGTTCGGCCGGCTGCGTCCTGGCCGCGCGCCTGACCGAGGACCCGGGCGTCAAGGTCCTGCTGCTGGAGGCCGGCGGCAAGAACACCTCGCTGCTGGTCAAGATGCCGGCCGGGGTCGGCGAGCTGATCAAGGCCAAGGGCGACCAGAACTGGGGCTTCTGGACCGAGGCCGAACCGCACCTGAATGACCGCAAGCTGTGGTGGCCGCGCGGCAGGGGCCTGGGCGGCAGCTCGGCGATCAACGGCATGATCTATATCCGCGGCCACGCTCGCGACTACGACCAGTGGCGGCAGATGGGGCTGTCGGGCTGGTCCTATGCGGAGGTCCTGCCCTATTTCAAGCGTTCGGAAAGCCACCACGCCGGCGGCGACGCCTATCACGGCGGGTCCGGCCCGCTGCACGTGTCGCGCGGCGAGTCCAAGAGCCCGTTCTACGGGGCCCTGGTCGAGGCCGGACGCCAGGCGGGCCACGCGGTGACCAAGGACTTCAACGGCTACCAGCAGGAGGGCTTCGGTCCCTACGACCTGACCATCCGCGACGGCCAGCGCTGCAGCGCGGCGGCCGCCTACCTGAACCCGATCCTGGCCCGCCCGAACCTGACCTGCGTCACCGAGGCCCGCACGACGCGAATCCTGGTCGAGAACGGCAAGGCGATCGGCGTCGAATACGTGGTCGGCCAGGGCGGTGAAAGGCAAGTCGCCCACGCCGACGCCGAGGTCCTGCTCAGCGCCGGGGCGGTGCAGTCGCCGCACATCCTGCAACTGTCGGGCATCGGCGATCCGGACGACCTCAAGGCCCACGGCATCGCCACCGTCCACGAGTCCAAGGGCGTCGGCGCCAACCTGCAGGACCACCTCGACGTCTGCCTGTCGTGGACCACCCGGGGCCTGACCACCGCCTATTCGGCCAACAAGGGCCTGCGGAAGCTGGGCACCGGCCTGTCCTACATGCTGCTGGGCAAGGGCCTGGGCCGCCAGCAGTTCCTGGAATCGGGCGCCTTCCTGAAGTCGCGGCCCGACCTGGACCGCCCCGACCTGCAGATCCACGGCGTGCTGGCGATCATGCAGGACCACGGCAAGACCCTGATCGAGAAGGACGGCTTCACCCTGCACGTCTGCCAGCTGCGTCCCGAGAGCCGCGGCAAGGTCGGCCTGCGCTCGGCCGACCCGTTCGACGATCCGACCATCCTGGCCAACTACCTGGCCGCCGACGAGGACCGCCGCGCCCTGCGCGAGGGCGTGCGCATCGCCCGCGACGTGGTCGCCCAGGCGGCGCTGGACCCCTATCGCGAGGCCGAGTACGCGCCGGGCGCCGACGTCCGGAGCGACGCCGAGCTCGACGCCTGGATCCGCGCCAAGGCCGAGACCATCTATCACCCGGTCGGCACCTGCCGGATGGGCGCGACGGGCGACCCGCTGGCCGTGGTCGACGGCGAACTGCGGGTGCAGGGGATCGCGGGCCTGCGGGTGATCGACGCCTCGGTGATGCCCACCCTGATCGGCGGCAACACCAACGCCCCCACGATCATGATCGCCGAGCGGGCCTCGGACCTGATCCGGGGCAAGACCCTCGCCGCGCCGATCGACGTGCCGGTGTTCGAGGACGGAAGAGCCGCCGCCGCGTGACCCTCTCCCAAAGGGAGAGGATTCAAGACAAGCGAAGGACACTCCCCATGAACCACCGTCCCCTCGGCCGTTCCGGCCTGTCGATCGCCCCGCTGGTGTTCGGCGGCAATGTCTTCGGCTGGACGGCCGACGAGGCGATGTCGCATCGGCTGCTCGACGCCTTCGTGGACGGCGGCTTCAACGCCGTCGACACCGCCGACGTCTATTCGGCCTGGGTCCCGGGCCATACGGGCGGCGAGTCCGAGGGCGTCATCGGCCGCTGGCTGAAGGCGCGGGGCAGGCGCGACGACGTGCTGGTGCTGACCAAGGTCGCCATGTGGCCGGCCCAGCCGGGCCTGTCGGCGGCCAACATCGTCTCGGCGGTCGAGGGCTCGCTGAAGCGGCTGCAGACCGGCCACATCGACCTCTACCAGGCCCACCAGGACGACGCCGAAACCCCGATGGACGAGACGCTGGAAGCCTTCGACCGGCTGATCAAGGCCGGCAAGGTGCGGGCGATCGGGGCCTCGAACTTCACGCCGGGCCGCCTGGGCCAGGCCCTGAAGGTCTCAGCCGACGGGGGCCTGGCGCGCTACGAGACCATCCAGCCGAAGTTCAACCTCTATGACCGAAACGAGGTCGAGGGCGCGCTCGACGTCGTGACCACCCGGGAAGAGATCGGCGTCATCCCCTATTACGGCCTGGCCGCCGGCTTCCTGACCGGCAAGTACCGCACCCAGGCCGACCTGGAAGGCAAGGCGCGCGGCCGGACGGTGGCCCGGGACTATCTCAACGCCAAGGGCCTGAAGGTCCTGGCGGCGCTGGACGAGGCCGCCAAGGCGGTGTCGGCCACCCAGGCCCAGGTCGCCCTGGCCTGGATCATGGCCCACCCGTCGGTCACCGCCCCGATCGCCAGCGCCACCAGCATCGAGCAACTGACCGAGCTGATGGGCGCCGCGCGGCTGGTCCTGCCCGCCGAGGTGATTGAAAAGTTGAACGCCGCCGGCGCGGCCTAGACCGTGGAAATGGGAAGGGGTCGCTTTCCAGCGCCCCCTTCCCATCAACGGCGCGCCCCCTGCGGCGCGCCGTCCTTTCCGCCCCCCCGGACGGAAAAGCTCGATGTCGTCAGGCGATCCGCCGCCCGTGCAGCGTCGCCAGCCGCAGGCGCGGCGATTCCTCGTTGGCCGGACCCAGGCTCCGGATCGCGCGCACGCCCAGTTCCGAGGCCGGACGGCCCATCAGTCGCTGGATCATGGCGATCGGCTGGTAAAGACCAAGCAAACGGTCGGTCTGGCCGTCCATGCCGGTCATCGGCGCGAACAGCACCTCCATGCCGACCGATGGGACCCCGACGGCGCGGATGTCGGCGGTGACCACCACCGGCTCGCCCCGGCGGCGCGCGACCTCCAGGGCCGACTTGACCTCCAGGCGATGCGACAGGGCCCAGAGGCCCAGGGCGTCCTCGCCGCGCAGGTCGCGGGCGTGCAGGTCGGTGACGAAACCGCCGGCCAGGCGCACCGGATAGCGGCCCACCCCGTCGCGCCCCAGGATGAAGACCTGCGGCAGAAGGTCGAGGAAATCACCGGGATTGACGCTGGCGCGGGTCGGCACGGCGTCGTTAACGGCCCGGCCACGCCAATAGTCTATCAACCGTTGTGTGCTTGGATGGAACATCGTCGTTCCCCTCGCGGCTCGCTCCGCGGTCCTTTTCGACCGCATCGAGCTTGCAAGGAGAATCGGACCAGGCCCCGGACCGTGCCGTCCTGGGACAGTTGTCCGGTGGAACGGCGAACATGGCGTGGTTCTTGCTTGGCCTTCGGCCACGCGCGACGCCGACGAGTTGTGAAGGGGATACGCTGATGCAGGCGCCGAAAATGACCTTGCCCAAGCTGGTGCTCAGCCTGGCCGCCGGACTGGGCGCGCTGGTGCTCGGCGGGGTCGCCTACGCCCAGTGCTGCTCGCCGCCGCCGCCGCCCTGCTGCGCGCCGCCGCCCGCACCGCCGCGTCCGCCCGCCCCGCCGCCCGGCTGCAACACCTGCGGCGGCGGTCACAACGTCAACATCCCCGGGATCAACATCCACGTCGGCGGCTCGATCGTGGTCAACGCCAACGCCAGCGCCTCGGCCGTCAGCAACGCCTCGGCCGGCTCCAGCGCCGGCGCGGGCGCCAGCGCCGGCTCGACCGTCTATTACGGCGGCGGCACGCACGGCGGCTACTATTCGGGTCCGGTCTCGACCGGCTACATCCAGGGCCTCAATGTCGAGGGCGGCGAAGCCCGCCGTCGCGCCGCCTACGAGGCCACCCGCACCAGGTTCAAGCGCGTGGTCATCCGCGCCGTCTGCCTGGACGACCGCGACATCCCCCACCCCGCCTCGCAGGTCACCCCCGACCGCGACATCGACAGCGGCTACGACGGCGAGCTCTATCGCTGCATCGCCGGCTCGCGGATGCAGTACGTGGTCGGCGCCTATGAGGGGATCAGCGACATCAATTCGGGCGGCGAGACCTATCTCTGCGGCAAGAACGAAGCGCTCTACTACGCGCCCGGCGCCCAGGGCGGCACGGTCGCCTGCCGTCCGCAACGCCCGGCCCGCGACTGCAACGAGCGCTCGCTGCTGCGCCGCTACGGGGCTGGCGTGAAGATCCTGACGATGCTCACGGTCGAGAAATACACCGCCTATCGCGAGGAGACGGTCCGCGAGTCGAGCATGTCGGGCATGAGCCTCAGCCTCGACGGCGGCGTCGGCGGGGTGGTGTACTAGGGCGCCCTGCGGGATCAGGAACGCGGAAGGGCCGCCGCGAGGCGGCCCTTTTCATATCCGGTCCGGGCCCTATGCGCCTTCCCTTCCCCTCGTGGGGAGGGTGGCCCCGAAGGGGTCGGGTGGGGTTTGATGACTCAAGGCGCCCTGCACCGGCCCCCACCCGTCGGCTTCGCCGCCACCCTCCCCGCAAGGGGGAGGGACGCGCCGCGAGCCTAGATCACGTAGTCGTAGACCACGTCGGCCAGGGTGTGGTCCATCGTCCTGGCCGGCTCGTCGCAGGTCGGGCAGTTGACGATGCGGGCCGGGACGCCGGCGGCCGTGCAGTGCGGCGGAACGGGCTTGAGCACCACCGAACCCGAGGCGATCTTGGCGTATTCGCCGATGGTGATGTTGCCCAGCACCTTGGCGCCCGCGCCCAGCAGCACGCCCTTGCCGATCTTGGGGTGGCGGTCGCCGCGCTCGGCGCCGGTGCCGCCCAGGGTGACGCCGTGCAGCATCGAGACGTCGTCGCCGACCACCGCGGTCTCGCCGATGACGATGCCGGTGCCGTGGTCGATGAACACGCCCTGGCCGATGCGGGCGGCCGGATTGATGTCGACCTGGAAGACCTCGCTGGCCCGGCTCTGCAGGTAGAAGGCCAGGGTCTCGCGGCCCTGGCTCCACAGCCAGTGCGACACGCGATGTGTCTGGAGGGCCAGGAAGCCCTTGAAGAACAGGAACGGCTGGACATAGCCCTTGCAGGCCGGATCGCGCTCGAACACCGCGATCAGGTCGGCCTCGGCGGCGGTCACCAGGGCCGGGTCGCTGTCGAAGGCGGCGGCGGCGAACTCGCGGACAGTCATGGCCCGCATTTCCTGGTCGCCCAGCTTGCGCGCCAGCTGGAAGGTCAGGGCGTCGGCCAGGTTGTCGTGGCTGAGGATCACCGCATTGAGCAAGGACGCCAGGGCCGGCTCGGCCTTGGCGGCGTGTTCGGCCTGGTTGCGCAGCGCCGCCCAGACGGGGGGCGTGGCGTCTTGCGTCACGACTTCGAGATGCTTGGCCACCGGGATCTCCCTCTTGCCTCACGACACAAGAGCATCTTTTTAGGAAATGCTCCAGTCCCACAGCTCTGACGACTCACGCGCGGAACCGTCCGCCGTCGCCGCCCTACCCCAGGACGCGCCTGACCAGATCGGCCGGCAGCTCGCCCCTGACCGCCATATGGTGCACCCGGAGCAGTAAAGCCACCGTCAAGGAGTCCGGCATGTGTCCGGCCACCGCCGCGTCGAGGGCTTCGCCGAACGGAACGCGGGCGATCGCCAGGTCCTCGGTCTCGTCCGGGGCGGTCGCCGTGGGGGTCAGGCCCAGGGCCAGGAACCCGTGGCAGACCTCGTCGGTGATCGAGTTGGAAAGCTCCATGACCAGAATCGGGCGCCAGTCGGCGGCCTCCAGCCCCACCTCCTCGGCCAGTTCGCGCCTGGCGCCGTCCAGCGGCTCCTCGTCCAGCGGCGCGCCGCCCTCGGGAATCTCCCAGCTGTAGTTGCCGTGCGGGAAACGGTTCTGGCCGACCAGCGTCACCGTGCCGTCGTCGTGCAGCGGCACGACGCCGATCGCCCGGTTCTTGAACGCCACCTTGCCGTACAGGGCCGGACGGCCGGTCGGGGCGACGGCCTGGTATTCGGTCAGGGTGATCCAGGGATTGTCGTAGACGACCTTCCCGCCGTCGGCGCCCCAGGGCTGGCCGTGCGGCTTCAGCCATTCTGGCTTGGGGCTGGCGGGTTTATTGGACATGCGAACGACTCGCGACTTGTGGCGACCGGAACGCGGCCATAGGTGTGCAGGCTTAGCGCGCTTCCTGGAGGTCGTCTTGACCGGTTCCGTTCCCCTTGCCCCGCAATTTGGCGACATCCTGCCGATCGAGCCCTCGCCGGCGGTGCTGGACTTCCTGGCCAAGCGCCGGTCGGCCTCGGCCATGACCCTGACGGCGCCCGGTCCCGACGACGCCCAGCTGGCCGACCTGCTGCGCCTGGCCGCCCGGGTTCCCGACCACGGCAAGCTGTCGCCCTGGCGGTTCGTGATCCTGCGCGGCGCGGCCAAGGACGCCTTCGCCGCCAAGATCACCGCCCTGGCCGACAGCCAGGCCAATCCGGCCAAGGCCAACGCCGCCCTGCGCAAGCTGACCCGGCCGCCGGTCGCGGTGGCGGTGATCTCCCGCTACCTCCCCGGCGAGATTCCCGAGTGGGAGCAGCGCCTGAGCGCCGCCGCCGTCTGCCAGCAGATGCTGCTGGCCGCCGCCGCCATGGGCTGGGGCGCCAACTGGATCACCGACTGGTATTCCTATGACCCGCGCGGCCGCGAGATCCTCGGCGTCGAGGCCGGCGAGCAGGTGGCGGGGTTCCTGTACCTGGGCACGGCGACGGAAGCCCCGCAGGAGCGGGCCCGGCCGGACGTGGCGGCGATCACCAGCGTGTGGACAGGGTAACGCGATCACCTTCCTAAGAACCGTCATCCCGGGCCTTGTGCCCGGGAGCCATGGTTCAGTTTACACGGGAAGCGCTTTGGCGCGCTGACGCGCCACTCCTCCGCACTTGCGGCGGACAGATGGGTCCCGGGCACAAGGCCCGGGATGACAGTTGAAATGGAAGGGCTAAACCCTCCTCACCCCCGCCCGCGATACGGCGCGACGCCCTGTTCCGGAACCCACAGCCCTTCCGGCGCCGGGCCGGTCTGCCAGAACACGTCGATCGGGATGCCGCCGCGCGGGTACCAGTAGCCGCCGATCCGCAGCCAGCGCGGCTGGGCGATCTCGACGATCTTGCGGCCGATCCTGACCGTGCAGTCCTCGTGGAACGAACCGTGGTCGCGGAAGCTGGTCAGGTAGAGCTTCAGCGACTTGCTCTCGATCAGCCAGTCGCCGGGCGCGTAGTCGATGACCAGGTGCGCGAAGTCGGGCTGGCCGGTCACCGGGCACAGCGAGGTGAATTCCGGGGCCACGAAGCGGGCCAGATAGGTCACGTCGCTCTGCGGGTTGGGCACGCGCTCGAGGACGGCCTGGTCGGGGCTGGCGGCGGGGCGGACCGCCTGGCCTAGCTGGGTCACATGAAGTTCGGTCATGGGCGGGATTTAGGCCTCGCGGCTTGGCGAGACAAGCGCGCGCGGTGTCGCTATCGTCGCCTCAAACAAACGTTTAGGCGGAGACGACAGATGAGCGGACGCGATTTCGACGGCTTCACGGTGGTGGTCACCGGCGCCTCCACGGGCCTGGGACGGGCCATGGCTGTGGAAACCGCGCGGCGCGGCGCGGCCCTGGTGGTCGTCAACTTCGCCCGCAGCGCCGAGGAAGCCGAAGAGACCGCCCGGCTGATCGCGGCCGAGGGCGGCAAGGCCGTGCTGGTGCAGGGCGACGTCGCCCAGGACGCCGACTGCCGCAGGATCGCCCAGGCGGCCGCCGCCTCGGGCCGTATCGACGCCCTGTTCAACAACGCCGGGATCACCAAGTTCGCGCCCAACCACGCCGACCTCGACGCGGTCACCGCCGAGGACTTCCTGAACCTCTACGCGGTCAATGTGGTCGGGGCCTTCCAGATGGTGCGGGCCGCCCGCAGCCTGCTGGAGGCCGCGCCCCAGCCCGGCGCCGTGGTCAACACCGCCTCGATCGCCGGCGTCGTCGGCAACGGCTCATCGGTGCCCTACGCCGCCTCGAAGGGCGCCCTGACCACCATGACCCTGTCGCTGGCCCGGGCCCTGGCGCCCAGCATCCGGGTCAACGCCGTCTGTCCCGGCTTCATCGACACCCCGTGGTTCGGCAAGGCCATGGACGCCGAGCGGGTGGACCGTCTGCGGGCCGGCGCGGCGGCCGCCACGCCGCTGAAGGTGGCCTCGACCGCCGAGGATGTCGCCGGGGCGGCGGTGTTCCTGGCCTCGCCCGCGTCGCGCCACGTCACCGGCGAAACCCTGCTGGTCGACGCCGGTTTGCACCTGGGCGGGGCGAGTCTGGCGATGCGCTAAAGCCGCAGGTAAAGCATAAACAAACCAGACCTCGACACTGTGGCGCCCAGCGTCAGTTCTGAAGCAAAATCGTCACACTACGCCCAAACTTTGCACCGCCGAGCGCGTTTCTGCTGGCGATTTAACCAGCAAGATTGCAACAAGGGCGTTACCGACAACTACTCCCGTTGTGCCCAAACACGCTTGCAGGCGTCGCTGGACGTCGAAGGCTCCAAAACCCTTCGAACGGCAAAACAGAGATAAGGGGATAGAACACATGAAATTTTTGAAACTGGCGCTGGTCGCCGCCGCCGCTTCGGTCGCCATGGGCGGCGCCGCGATGGCTGAAGAACTGAAGCTCTCGTACAATGTTGGCGTGGCCAGCGACTACATCTTCCGCGGCACCAGCCAAACCCTGGGTGATCCGCAAGTGTTCGGTGGCGTCGATGTGACCTACGGCCTGGGCTATGCGGGCGTCTGGGCTTCGAACGTCGACTTCGGCACCAACGATCCCTCGACCGAGATCGACGTCTACGCCGGCGTGAAGCCGGTGATCGGCGACATCAACCTCGACCTGGGCGTGATCTACTACGGCTATGTCGACGACAAGGCCCCGAAGACCACCCCGCCGGTCGCTTCGCCCGGCTCGTTCAGCTACGTCGAAGTCAAGGCCGCGGCCTCCAAGGCTTTCGGTCCGGCCACCCTGGGCGCGGCCCTGTACTACTCGCCGGAATTCCCGCTCGATGGCGGTGAAGCTCTCTATTACGAGCTGAACGGCGCGGTTCCGATCGGTGAAAAGCTGACCCTGAGCGGCGCTGTTGGCCGTCAGACCGTCGACACCCCCGGATATTACGGCGGCGGTCTGGGCAAGAGCTACAACACCTTCAACGTCGGCGTCTCGGCCGCCGTCACCGACCACCTGACCGCTGACCTCCGCTATTCGGACACCAGCAAGCACGAGTACGGCAACGCCGTGTTCGGCAACGCCTTCACCGCTTCGCTGAAGGCCGCGTTCTAAGCCTGAAGCCCACGACCGAGACGAGCCGCCCCGACCCCGGTCGGGGCGGCTTTTCTTTTGGCCGTCGCCCCCCGAGGTCAGGCCGTCGCGCGCGCCGTAGGCGGCCGCATGAACAGCGCCGCCACGAACACCACCGCCGTCACCGCCGCGAACAGCTGGAAGGTCGGGGTGAAGGTCCCCAGGCGGTCGCGCATGAAGCCGCCGATGAACGGTCCCGCCGCCGACACCGCCCCGATCAGGCAGGTCAGGGAAAACAGCTCGACATTGTTGCGGCGGCCGAAATAGTTCAGCAGCAGCAGGCTGACGGCCAGCACGGTCAAGCCGAAACCGACGCCGACGCCGACCGCGTACAGCACCAGCAGCGGCGTGCTGTCGGCCCGGGCCAGGGCCAGCAGGCCGATGACCAGCAGCCCCTGGGCGAAGACCAGCAGCCAGCGCGGATCGACGCGGTCGCCGATCGCCCCGCCGCCCAGCCGCGCCACCACCTGCATCAGGCCTTCCAGGCTGAGCATGCCGGCCGCCACCGCGCCGGCCACGCCCAGTTGGGTCAGGTGGGCCTGGGTCAGGCTGGCGGCGCTGATCCCGGCCAGCAGGTGGCTGAAATAGGCGGCCAGCAGCACGTAGAACTGCGGCGTGCGCACGGCGTCGCGGACGCTCCATTCGTGGTCGGTGTGATAGACCTTGCCGGGGATGACGCCGGAGGCGTGTTGAGCCCTGGCCTCGTCGTCCAGCACCTTGTCCAGCGCCGCCCCGGCCTGCTCCAGCCAGCGCGGGCCGCCCACGGCCACGGCGCAGACCAGGCCGACCAGGCCCACCAGCACCGCCTGCAGCGCCCAGTACAGCCGCCAGTCGTTGTGGGTGGCCCCCAGGATGCTCACCACCATCCACGGCCCCGCCACCCCGCCCAGGGCGCCGAAGGTGAAATAGATCCCGAACGGCAAGGCCCGCTGCTTGAAGATCGCCGACAGCACGTGGGTGCCGGGGATCAGGGCGGCCATCTGGAAACCGACCCCGCACAGGGCCGTGCCCAGGAAATAGATCGGCAGGGCGTGGACCCGCGACAGGCAGGCCAGGCCGCCGGCCATCACCGCCACCCCGACCAGCACCGTGCCGCGCACCCCGATCCGGCGGATCAGCAGAGCCGGCAGCCACGAGGACAGGCCGGTGAACACTCCCAGGATCGAGAAGCCCAGGAACGCGTGCTCCCAGCTCCAGCCCAGCTCCGGGACCATGGCCGGGATCACCACGCCCAGCGACGAATAGGTCGCCGCGGTGATCAGGAAGAGCAGCAGGCTGAAGGCGGCGACGAGGAGCCAGGGGCGGATAGCGGTCATTGTTACCTCTGAAACCCTCTCCCGGAGGGAGAGGG
>NZ_AKKF01000245.1 GCF_000281955.1 Caulobacter sp. AP07
GTTTTGGCTTGATGGGCCGGCTGGGGCGACCGGGTGTGATCAGCGCCTGGCCTGGGTCGGCCTTGGCGTGAACAGCTCCAGCTCGATCGCTCCGGCCATGGCCGCGTAGCCGGCGGGAGACGGGTGCAGGTGGTCGCCGGAGTCGTAGGCGGCCAGCAGTTGCTCGGGGCGCGCCGGGTCGCGCATCACCTTGTCGAAGTCGATCACCGCGTCGAAATGCCCCGGCGCGCGGATCCAGGCGTTGACCGCCTGCCGGTCCTGCTCGTTCTGGGCGTCGGGGTGGTAATAGCCCGATTGGCCATACGGCAGGATGGTCGCGCCATAGACCCTGACGCCGTGTTGCCGGGCGCGCAGCACGATCTGCTCGTAGGCCGCGATGATCCGGGCCACCAGGTCCGCGTGCGCTTGCGGCGAAACGGGCTGGTCGCGCGTCAGCGTCCCCAGGTCGTTGACGCCCTCGAGCACGATCAGGTGCCTGACCGCGGTCTGGGCCAGGACGTCGCGATCGAAACGCGCCAGGGCGTTCGGACCCAGGCCGTCCAGGAGCAGGCGATTGCCGCCGATCCCGAGGTTCAGGACGCCAATCCCCCGCGTGCGCGGATCGGCTTGCAGCCGGGAGGCCAGTCCGTCGGTCCAGCGGTTGTTGCCGTTGGTGGTCGTGCCATTACCGTCGGTGATCGAATCGCCGAGCGTGACGATCGACGCGCCGGACGGGCGGGCGACGTCCACGCCGGACAGCTGGTACCAGTGCTGGACGGTCTTGGCGCCCGGCAGGTCCGTCGCGGCGACCTGGTCGCCGCGCGCGATCCACGAGGTGGCGCGAGATCCAGGGTGGCTGGTCTGCTGGGCGGGGGGCGCCTCGAAGCGAATGCTGATCGCCAGGTCCGAGCGCGGCGGGACCGCGACGTCGACCGGGTCGGACAGATAATCGGCGCCGGCCGGGATGGTCACCTCGGCGTGGCCGGAGAAGGTGAGCGCCTTGTCGGTGGCGGGATCGATCTGGGCCGAACCCGGCGCGATCGCGCGCGCGACATGCACCGCCGCCAGACGCAGGGGGGCGACGCCGAAGGCGTTGGAGAGCCGAACGCGGAAGGCGTCGCCGCCGACGCTCAGGCGCACGACCTGGCGCAGCGTCACGTCCGTCAGGTCCTGGTCCGGCAGGGCGTTGCGGGGCTCCGGTATCTGCTGGGCCGACGCCCACGACCCGACCCAGGTGGGGGGCGGAGGGGAAACGACAGGCGCTGCCGGCGCCGGCGTCGCCGCCAGCAGCGCCAGTGCGACCATCCACCCGACCAGGTCGCCGATGCGTCGTTTCATGTCTTCCTCCGCGGGTCTGATTCCAGTTGGCCTTCTTAATGAGACCGGTACCATAAAATGCTTGAGTGGTCAGACCTCGCATTCCATAGTGTCTGGCAACGTCGGCGTCAGGCCGCAAGAGACCGTTTCGCGGTCCATCCAGAGCGGGGAAATCCAGGATGAACAATCGCATCGCCATCACTCGTCGCGGCCTGGGCGTCAGCCTCGCGGCCCTGGCCGCCGCCTCGGCTCCGCTTGCCCGCGCCGCGACCGCCGGCAAGCCGCTCTACAAGGATCCGGCCCAGCCGGTGGAACTGCGGGTCCGCGATCTGCTTTCGCGCATGACCCTGGAGGAGAAGGCGGCTCAGCTGATCGGCATCTGGCTGACCAAGGCCCAGATCCAGACCCCTGACGGCGAATTCTCGCCCGCCAACGCCAGCAAGAACTTCCCCAACGGCCTGGGCCAGGTCTCGCGACCGACCGACCGGCGCGGCGTCAAGCCGCCGACCGTGGTGGGCGCTGCGGCCGGCGCCGAGGCCGACGCCGTGGGGCGCAACGCCCGCGAGACCGCGCGCTACACCAACGCCGCCCAGAAGTGGGCGATGGAGCAAACCCGCCTGGGCATCCCGATGCTGATGCACGACGAGGCCCTGCACGGCTACGTGGCCCGCGACGCCACCAGCTTCCCGCAAGCCATCGCCCTGGCCTCGACCTTCGATCCGGAGCTGGTCGAGAAGAGCTTCGCCGTCGCCGCCCGCGAGATGCGGGCCCGGGGCTCGAACATCGCCTTGGCCCCAGTGGTCGACGTGGCCCGCGACCCGCGCTGGGGCCGCATCGAGGAGACCTATGGCGAGGACCCGCACCTATGCGCCGAGATCGGCCTGGCGGCGATCCGCGGCTTCCAGGGCAAGACCCTGCCGTTGGCCAAGGACAAGGTGTTCGTCACCCTCAAGCACATGACCGGCCACGGCCAGCCCGAGAACGGCACCAATGTCGGCCCGGCCCAGATCGCCGAACGCACCCTGCGCGAGAACTTCTTCCCGCCGTTCGAACGGGCGGTGAAGGAGCTGCCGGTCCGCTCGGTGATGCCGTCCTACAACGAGATCGACGGGGTGCCGTCGCACGCCAACCGTTGGCTGCTGACGGAGGTCCTGCGCGAAGAGTGGGGCTTCAAGGGCGCGACGATGAGCGACTATTTCGCCGTCAAGGAGCTGATCGAGCGCCACAAGCTGACCGACAAACTGGCCGACACCGCCGTGATGGCGATGAACGCCGGGGTCGATGTCGAACTGCCCGACGGCGAGGCCTACGTCCTGCTGCCGCAACTGGTGACGTCCGGCCGCATCCCGCAGGCCGCCGTCGACCAGGCCGTCGAGCGCGTGCTGCGCCTCAAGTTCGAGGGCGGCCTGTTCGAGAACCCCTACGCCGACGAGAAGACGGCCGACGCCAGGACCGCCACGCCGGACGCCGTCGCCCTGGCCCGCGAAGCCGCCCGCAAGGCCGTCGTGCTGTTGAAGAACGACAAGGGCCTGCTGCCGCTCGACGCCGGCAAGATCAAGCGCATGGCCCTGCTGGGCACGCATGCCCGCGACACGCCGATCGGTGGCTACAGCGACGTGCCGCGCCACGTGGTCTCGATCCTCGAGGGGCTGCAGGCCGAGGCCAAGGGCAAGTTCCAGCTGGACTACGCCGAGGCCGTGCGGATCACCGAGAGCCGCTCGTGGTCGGGCGACGCGGTCAAGCTGGTCGATCCGGCCGTCAACGCCAAGCTGATCGCCGAGGCGGTCGAGGTCGCCAGGCAGGCCGACGTCGTCGTCATGGTGCTGGGCGACAACGAGCAGACCAGCCGCGAAGCCTGGGCCGACAACCACCTGGGCGACCGCGACAGCCTCGACCTGGTCGGCCAGCAGAACGACCTGGCCAAGGCGATCTTCGACCTGGGCAAGCCCACCGTGGTTTTCCTGCTCAACGGCCGGCCGCTGTCGGTCAACCTGTTGGCCGAGCGCGCCGACGCCCTGGTCGAAGGCTGGTATCTGGGCCAGGAGACCGGCAACGCCGCCGCCGACATCCTGTTCGGTCGCGCCAACCCCGGCGGCAAGCTGCCGGTCAGCATCGCCCGCGACGTCGGCCAACTGCCGATCTATTACAACCGCAAGCCCACGGCCCGGCGGGGCTATCTGTTCGACGTGACGACGCCGCTCTATTCGTTCGGTTTCGGGCTTTCCTATACCACCTTCGAGGTCTCGGCCCCGCGTCCGGCCAAGGAGGCCATCGGCTCGGGCGAGAGTGTCAAGGTCGAGATTGACGTCACCAACACCGGCAAGGTCGCCGGCGACGAGGTGGTGCAGCTCTACATCCACGACGAGGCGGCTTCGGTTACCCGGCCGGTGCTGGAGCTCAAGCATTTCAGGCGTGTGACCCTGGCCCCCGGGGCGAAGACGACGGTGACGTTCGAGGTCTCGCCGCTGGATCTGTCGCTGTGGAACCTGGAGATGAAGCGCGTGGTGGAGCCCGGCAGGTTCACGCTCCTGGCTGGACCGAACTCGGCGGATCTGAAGCCGGCGACGCTGACCGTTACAGCATAGGCGAGGGACCGGTGTCGCGGCCGGGGACAGGCACATGTGCCTGTCCCCGTTCCGTGCGCGGAGAAGCCCGAAAGGCTCGCCAAAAGGGGAAGCCAGCATGATCCGCACCGCCATCGCCGCCCTGACCCTGGCCGCCCTCCTGGCGACCGGCGTGGCCTTGGCGACGCCCGTCCAAGCCGCCGAGCCCGCCGCCATCGCCGCGACCCCGACCGTCGGCGCCTTCCCACTGGTCACGGGTAACCGCTCTGCCCGCATCGAGACCGACGTCGCCGACTGGCCCGGCGTGCTCCGTGCGGTGGCGGATGTCCGCACCGACCTCGCCAGGCTCTCGACGGACGCCCAGCCGGCCAGGGATGCGCCGCTGGTGATCATCGGCACGATCGGCAGGAGCGACGCCATCGACGCCCTGATCGCCTCGGGCAAGCTGGACGTCAGCGGCGTGACCGGCCAGTGGGAGGCCTTCGTCCAGCAGGTGGTCGACAATCCGCGCCCCGGCGTCGCCCGGGCCCTGGTGATCGCCGGCGCCGACAAGCGGGGCACGATCTTCGGGGCCTACGACCTGATCGAGCGGGCGGGGGTGTCGCCCTGGACCTGGTGGGCCGACGTGTCGGTCCCGGTCAAGGCCGAGGTCTACGTCGCGTCCGGCCGGCGCGTCCAGAAGCCGGCGGTGAAGTACCGGGGGATCTTCCTCAACGACGAGGACCCGGCCCTGTCGGGCTGGGCCAAGGCGACGTTCGGCGGGGTCAACAGCGCCTTCTACGCCAAGGTCTACGAGCTGACGCTGCGCATGAAGGGCAACTTCCTGTGGCCGGCCATGTGGGGCAAGGCGATCTATGACGACGACCCGCTGAGCGCGCCCCTGGCCGACGAATATGGCGTCGTGCTCGGCACCTCCCACCATGAGCCGCTGGGCCGCGCCCATGTCGAGTGGGACCGCTATGGCCAGGGGGCCTGGGACTATTCGAAGAACTCCAAGGCGTTGCGGGACTTCTGGCGCAAGGGCGTCGAGCGGATGGGCTCGAACGAAAGCCTGGTCACTGTCGGCATGCGCGGCGACGGCGACGAGCCGATGAGCGAGGGCACGGCCACGGCGCTGCTGGAGAAGATCGTCGCCGACCAGCGCAGGATCATCGGCGAGGTGACGGGCAAGGATCCGTCCAAGACCCCGCAGGTCTGGGCCCTCTACAAGGAGGTGCAGGACTATTACGACGCCGGCATGCGCGTGCCCGATGACGTCACGCTGCTGTTTTCCGACGACAACTGGGGCGACATCCGGCGGCTTCCGGAACCAGGCAAGACGCGGCCTGGCGGCTACGGCGTCTACTATCACTTCGACTATGTGGGCGGTCCCCGGAACTACAAGTGGCTGAACACCAACCAGGTCGAGCGCACCTGGGAGCAGATGAAGCTGGCCAAGGACTACGGGGCCGACCGGCTGTGGATCGCCAATGTCGGCGACCTCAAGCCGATGGAGCTGCCGATCGAGTTCTTCCTCGACTACGCCTGGGACCCGGACGCCATGCCGGTGGCGAGGATGTCGGCCTACACCCGCGACTGGGCGGCGGCGCAGTTCGGGCCTGAGCACGCGGACGAGATCGCCGCTCTGCTGACCGGCTACACCCGGCTCAACGCGCGCCGGAAGCCTGAGCTGATCGACGGCTCGACCTTCAGTCTGGTCAATTTTCGCGAGGCCGAACGGGTGGAGGCCGAATGGGCCGACCTGGAGCGGCGGGCCGACGCCCTGCGCAAGGTGCTGCCCAGGGACCAGGACGACGCCTTCTTCCAGTTGGTCTGGTATCCTGTAATGGCCAGCGCCAACCACACCCGGCTCTACATCGCCGCCGGTCGCAACGCGCTCTACGCCCAGCAGGGCCGGGCGGCGGCCAATGACCAGGCGGCCAAGGTCAAGGCGCTGTTCAATCGCGACGCCGAGCTGACGCGCCAGTACGACGAGGACCTGGCCGGCGGCAAATGGCGCAAGATGATGAGCCAGACCCACATCGGCTACGCCTCCTGGCAGCAACCGCCGACCAACGTCATTCCGGCGACCAGGGCGGTCGCGGCGACGTCGGGCTTCGGCGTGGCGATCGAGGGACGCGAAGCCGTGGTCGATACCGCGGCTGACCTGCCGCCCCTGGCCCGCGACGGCGTCGCCGGCCGCTGGATCGACGTGTTCAATCGCGGGGTCGCGCCCCAGGTCTTCTCCGCCCGCGCCGCCGAGCCCTGGTTGAAGGTCACGCCCGGTCCAGCCGCCGCCAACGGCGACACGCGGTTGGAGGTCTCGGTCGACTGGAAGGCCGCGCCCGTCGGTGAGCGCCGCGTGCCGGTCACCGTCGCGGACGCCGACGGCAAGACGGTCACGGTCAACGCCGTGGTCGACAACGCGCCGCGCAGGATCGCCAAGGGCGCTTTCGTCGAGGCCGGCGGCCCGCTGGCCATCGAGGCCGAGCACCACGCCCGGGCCGTTTCGAGCGACGGCGTCGCCTGGACGACGATTCCGGCCCTGGGCCGCGCGCTGTCGGGCGTCACGGCCTATCCCTCAACCGCGCCGTCCAGCGCGCCGGGGCAGGGGCCCTATCTGGAGTACGCCGTCGACCTGGCCCAGGCCGGCGACTTCGACCTGCGGGTCGTCGTCGCCCCCAGCCTCGACTTCCGGGGCCAGGCGGGCCTGCGCTACGCCGTCTCGCTGGACGACGCACCGCCGGTGGTCGTCAACCTGCACGCCGGCGAAACCCAGAAGACCTGGGACAAGGCCGTCGCCGACAACGCCCGCGTTCAGCAGGTGCGCCTGACAGCGGCCAAGGCCGGCGCGCACCGCCTGCGGCTATGGCGGGTCGATCCGGGCGTGGTGTTCGAGCGGCTGGTGATCTCGCGAGGAGACTTGCCGGAGAGCTATCTCGGGCCGGTGGAAGGGACGCGGCGCTAGCCCGCCAGACGCCCCAGGGCGGCGGCGATCGCCTGCCAGGCCGGCGAGCCGGACACCGGCACGGCGGTCATCTGGATCAACAGCAGGATCGCGCCGCCGATCAGATAGACCGGATGCGGCCGGCCGCGCGTGCGCCAGTCGTAGACGATCGCCGCGATCACCAGCAGGTCGGCGACCAGCGACGGCGCGATGGAGACGAACACCGGCGGCACGATGACCACGGGCAGGCCGACCGGCGGCGGTGGCGCGTTGGGATCGATCGGCGGCGCCAGCAGGACCATGAACCATCGGGCGATCGGGGCGGGGAGCATCGAAATGGTCATCAGCAGCATCAGCCGCTTGTGGATCTCGGACCGGCGGATGTTGACGATGGCCAGGACGAACACCGGCACGATGAACACCAGCCCGCCCATGCTCACCCAGGCGAAGGCCCGCACGTCGTGGGCCAGGCCGGCGGGTTGTCCGGGCAGCGAGGCCTGGGCGATGCGCATGGAGACGACGGCGGTGACGATGAACACCATCGCGGTGGCGATGGAGACGCCCAGCACGCCCCAGGTGCGGTGGTCCAGCGTGCGTCCGCTGGCCACCAGCCAGGTCTGCATGAAGAAGAAGGCGACCCACGAGAACAGGACGGCCCCGTGGATGTGGACGATCGGCGGCGCGTTGAACTGGCCGTGCACGATCGGGACGAAATAGGTGGGCATGAAGCCCAGGACCGCGATGGCGAAGCAGGCCGCCGCCATCCAGACATAGAACCGCCGAGAGCTGACGCCCTTCGTGCGCGCGGTCATGACGGCTTCGGCCATGGCAACCCCCCGGTCAGCGAGGGGAGGCTAACCCAGATGCCACTGCGTTGCACGCGCTCGTTGTGGCGGCGGGTGGGCGCACGCGCGTCGACGGCTCCTAGATCGCCACCCGCTTGGCGATCGCCGAGCGACGGGCGCTGGTCTCCTGCTTGGCGCGTTGCACCGCCTCGGTCTCGGTGGCGTGCAGCAGATGGTCGATCACCCGCTCCAGGTGGTCGCGCATCGCCTGGCGGGCGGCGGCGGGGTCGCGGGCCTTGAGGGCCTCGAACACCCGGCGGTGCTCGACGATGCGCGGCTCCAGCCCCATGCCGCGGGCCCGGGTCAGGATGTTGCGGGCCAGGGGCGAGCGATTGCGCCACTCCCAGAGGTTCTCGATGGTGGCGATGATCGCCCCATTTCCGGAGGCGCGGGCGATGACCATGTGGAACTCACGGTCGGCGTCCTCGCCCTGGATCTCCTCCTCGCGGGCCATGCGCTCCATCAACGCCTCCAGCTCGAGGATCTGCTCGTCGCTGATGGCGGTGGCGGCCAGGGCCGCGGCCTCGCCCTCGAACAGCCGGCGGGCCTCGATCAGTTCGAAGGCCCCGATTTCGGAGGTCGGCTCGGCGTTGGTCGTGGCGACGGGGCGGACATTGCCGGTGACATAGATGCCCAGGCCGTGGCGGGCCTCGATCATGCCCAGCATTTCCAGGGCGATCATCGCCTCGCGCAGGGTGGGGCGGCTGACGCCGTATTGCTCGGCCAGTTCGCGTTCGGTCGGCAGCCGGTCGCCAAGCTTGTACTGGCCGCTCTCGATGGCCTCGGCGATCGAGTCAGCGATTCTGCGATAGAGTTTGACGTTCTCGGCCATGTGTTTTCGTCAACTTCCCGGCGGCGGCCGAAACCGCCTTTCAGACTCGCGTTAGCATAGCCGACCTGGCCGACGCGGGCTATTTTTGGCGCCGGTCTCCCAAAGCTTGGAGATTGCCTGGGAACGGCGCCGCGACGGCCTCACCAATCGTGCATCGAACCGTCCTCGCGACGGGCGATGGGCAGGTAAGCGCGCTTGTACGGATACTTGGCCGCCTGGGCCTCATCGATGTCCACGCCCAGGCCGACGGCCTCGCCCGGGTGCAGCATGCCGTCGTGGAAACTGTAGGCGTGCGGGAAGACCGCGTCGGTCGCCTCGGTGTGGCGCATGTATTCCTGGATGCCGAAATTGGGAATCGACAGGTCGAAGTGCAGGGCGGCGGCCATGCACACCGGCGACAGGTCGGTGGCGCCGTGGCAGCCGGTGCGCACGTGGTGCAGGTCGGCGAAACTGGCGATCTTGCGCAGGTGGGTGATCCCGCCCGCATGAACGACCGTGGCGCGGATGTAGTCGATCAGCTGCTCCTCGATCAGCTGCTTGCAGTCCCAGACCGAGTTGAAGATTTCGCCCACCGCCAGGGGGGTGGTGGTGTGCTGGCGGATGATCCGGAAGCTGGCCTGGTTCTCGGCGGGGACGGCGTCCTCCATCCAGAACGGGCGATAGGGCTCCAGGTCCTTGCCCAGTCGGCCGGCCTCGATGGGCGTCAGGCGATGGTGGACGTCGTGCAGCAGGTGGACGTCCCAGCCCAGCCTGTCGCGGGCGGCCTCGAACAGCGGGGCGACCGAGCGCAGGTATTTCTCGGTGGACCACAGGCTTTCGGTCGGCAGGTCGCCGTCGGCGGGTTCGTAGAAGAACCGGTCCTTGGAGACGCCGTAGACGCTCTTCAGGCCCGGCACGCCCGACTGCAGGCGGATGGCCTTGTAGCCGTTCTCGGCATAGACGGCGGCGTTGTCGAGGGTCTCCTCGATGGTGGCGCCGTTGGCGTGGCCGTACACCATCACCCCGGTGCGGCAGGCCCCGCCCAGCAGCTGGTAGAGCGGCAGGCCGGCCATCTTGCCCTTGATGTCCCACAGCGCCATGTCGACCGCGGCGATGGCGGCCATGGTCACCGGACCGCGACGCCAGTAGGCGCCCTTGTAGAGGTACTGCCAGATGTCCTCGATCTGGTGGGCGTCGCGGCCGATCAGCATGGGGACGACGTGATCGGTCAGGTAGCTGGCCACCGCCAGTTCGCGGCCGTTCAGCGTCGCGTCGCCCACGCCGTGCACGCCGTCGGTCGTTTCGATCTTCAGGGTGACGAAGTTGCGCCCCGGAGAGGTGACGATGACGCGGGCGGCGGTGATCTTGGGCATTGGACGCTTTCATGAATCCAGTTGAAGCAGGCAGCTGGATGGTAGCGGTATCGATCTAAACCACGGAGGTGGGTTGTCAACCCATTGGTCAGACCAATGATGTCGCGGTGTCTCGACCTTTGATCCCGGGGCGTGTACTGAAAGGTAGCGGTATCACAATTAAGGCTCGTCGCGCGCCTCGCGCCGAACGGTCTAGGGTCGCCAGGGAGAAAATATGCGTTTCATGAGCTTGATCCGAGGCCTCTGCGTGGCCGCCTGCCTGATGTCCGTGGCGTCGGAGGTCCGGGCCGAGGACGGCTATGACCTGTGGCTGCGCTACCGGCCGCTGGCGGCGGCCCAACGCCCGGCGCCGCGCACCATCGCTCCCAGCGCCGACACCCCGACCCTGAAGGTCGCGCGCGCCGAGCTGGAACGCGGCCTGTCGGGCCTGCTGGGCGCGGCCCCGGCCGGCGACGGCGGCGCGACGATCCTGCTGGGCACGCCCTCGGGCTCTCCCGCTGTCGCCGCCCTGGACCTGCCGCTGAAGGGGGCGGGGGAGGAGGGTTTCCTCATTCGAACTGTCGGCAAGACCACGGTGATCGCAGCCAATAGCGACGTCGGCGTGCTGTACGGCGTCTTCCACTATCTGCGCCTGGTCCAGACAGGGCAGGGCGTCGACAAGCTCGACATCCTGTCGGCCCCGAAGGTCAATCATCGCCTGCTGAACCACTGGGACAACCTGGATGGAACGGTCGAGCGCGGCTATGCCGGCGCCTCCCTGTGGGACTGGTGGAAGCTGCCCGACTACAAGGACCCCCGCTATGTCGACTACGCCCGCGCCAACGCCTCGATCGGCGTCAACGGCACGGTGCTCAACAACGTCAACGCCAAGGCCGACAGCCTGACCGCGCCCTATATCGCCAAGGCCGCCGCCCTGGCCGACGTGTTCCGGCCCTACGGGATCAAGGTCTATCTTTCGGCCCGGTTCTCGGCCCCGATCGAGATCGGCGGGCTGAAGACCGCCGACCCGACCGACCCGGCGGTGCGCGCCTTCTGGAAGGCCAAGGCCGACGAGATCTACAAGGCCATCCCCGACTTCGGCGGCTTCCTGGTCAAGGCCAATTCCGAAGGCCAGCCGGGTCCGCAGGACTATGGCCGCACCCATGTGGACGGAGCCAACATGCTGGCCGACGCGGTGGGGCCGCACGGCGGGATCGTGATGTGGCGGGCCTTCGTCTATTCGCACGAGCAGCCCGACGATCGCGCCAAGCAGGGCTATAGCGAGTTCAAGCCGTTCGACGGCCAGTTCCGCGACAACGTCATCGTCCAGGTCAAGAACGGGGCGATCGACTTCCAGCCGCGCGAGCCGTTCCACCCGCTGTTCGGGGCCATGCCCAGGACGGCGCTGGGCATGGAGTTCCAGATCACCAAGGAATATCTCGGTTTCGCCACCCACCTGGTCTATCTGGGCCCGCTCTACGAGGAGACTTTGAAAGCCGACACCTACGCCAGAGGGCCCGGTTCGACCGTGGCCAAGGTGGTGGACGGGGCGCTGAACGGCCACCGCCTGACCCTGATGGCGGGCGTGGCCAACATCGGCGCCGACCGCAACTGGAGCGGCTCGCAGTTCGACCAGGCCAACTGGTACGTCTTCGGGCGCCTGGCCTGGGACCCCGAGGACTCGACCCGCGAGATCGCCGCCGACTGGGCGAAGATGACCTTCTCGACCGACCCGCGCTTCGTCGCGCCGGTGGTGGCGATGATGATGGGCTCGCGCGAGGCGGCGGTGGACTACATGACCCCGCTGGGCCTGCACCACCAGATGGGCCGCAGTCACCACTATGGCCCGGGTCCGTGGGTGACAGGCGGGCCGCGCGCCGACTGGACCAGCGTCTATTACGCCAAGGCCGGCCCCGACGGGATCGGCTTCGACCGCACCGCCACCGGCAGCAACGCCGTGGCCCAGTACGCCCCCGTGGTGGCCAAGCGGTTCTCGGACCTCAAGACGGTCGATGAGAAGGACCTGCTGTGGTTCCACCATCTGTCCTGGGACTACCGCCTGAAGTCGGGCGCGAGCCTGTGGGACGGCCTGGTCGCCCACTATTCGCGCGGCGTGGCCACGGTGGACGGCATGGGCGAGACCTGGGCGGGCCTGTCGCCCTATGTCGATCCCGAGCGCCATGCCCAGGTGGCCGACTTCCTGGGCATCCAGAAGACCGAGGCCCAGTGGTGGCGCGACGCCTCGATCGCCTATTTCCAGTCGTTCTCGAAGCGCCCGCTGCCGGCCGGGGAGGCGGCGCCGGCTCATTCGTTGGAGTACTATGAGGGCCTGAGCTTCCCCTACGCTCCGGGGATTTGAGGGCTGGACTCCAAGGTCCTCCCCCTGTGGGGGAGGCGGCCGAAGGCCGGTGGGGGGGGGGTTTGGGGTCCTTGATCCGG
>NZ_AKKF01000246.1 GCF_000281955.1 Caulobacter sp. AP07
CCACCCGCCGGGGCTTCGGCTCCCGCCTGATCGAGAGCAGCCTGCGCGGCGAGCTGAAGGGCGCGGCGACCATGGACTACCGGCCCGAGGGACTGGTCTGCGCGATGCGGGCCCGGCTGTCGAATCCGGTGGGGAAGGACTCGCCGTCGGGAACATGAGGCCCTCCCCCCGTGGGGGAGACGGCCGAAGGCCGGTGGGGGGAGTTTGGGCAGGTTGGTCCTAGCGGTCGAGGACGCATTGCTCCCCCCACCGTCGGCTTCGCCGACACCTCCCCCACAGGGGGAGGACTTGCCCCGACGCTCTCGACGCCGTACCTCCCCACCATGACCAAGGCCAAGATCTGCGGGCTGTCGACGCCCGAGAGCGTGACCGCCGCCCTCAACGGCGGCGCGGCGTTTCTCGGCTTCGTGTTCTTCGCGCGCAGCCCGCGCAACCTGACGCCCGAGGCCGCCGCCCGGCTGGTCGCCCCGCTACGTCAGAGTCCGGCCAAGACCGTGGCCGTCACCGTCGACCCCGACGACGCCCTGGTCGACCGGCTGATGGCGACGATGAAACCCGACCTGATCCAGGTGCACGGCAAGGAAACCCCGTCGCGGGTCCGCGAGATCGCCCAGCGGTCCGGGGCCGGGGTGATCAAGGCGTTCTCGGTGTCGTCGTCGGCCGACGTCCAGCAGGCCGGGGCCTTCGACGGCGTGGCCGAGCACCTGATGTTCGACGCCCGGCCCATCGAGGGCTCGGTCCTGCCCGGCGGGACGGGGGCGCGGTTCGACTGGAGCCTGCTGGCCGGCCAGCGGTTCTCGCGGCCGCACTTCCTGGCCGGCGGGCTGGATCCGTGGAACGTGGCCGAGGCGATCAAGGCCTCCGGCGCGCCGCTGGTGGACGTTTCCTCTGGCGTCGAACGGGGTCCCGGCCTAAAGGACCCGGCTCTGATCACGGCGTTTCTCGACGCCGTCAAACGCGCCTGACGCAGCCCGACCTTTTGGAAGAGCCCGTGAACGTTCCGACTAAGCCCAACGATTGGTCCGCCTATCCCGACGCCAAGGGCCGCTTCGGCGACTACGGCGGCCTCTACGTGGCCGAGACCCTGATGCCGCTCGTGCTCGAGCTGGACCGGGCCTATACCGAGGCCAAGAACGACCCGGCCTTCCAGAGCGAGCTGCGCGGCTACCTGACCCACTATGTCGGCCGGCCCTCGCCCCTCTATTTCGCCGAGCGCCTGAGCCAGCATCTCGGCGGGGCCAAGATCTATTTCAAGCGCGAGGAGCTGAACCACACCGGCGCGCACAAGATCAACAACTGCATGGGCCAGATCCTGCTGGCGCAGCGCATGGGCAAGACCCGGATCATCGCCGAGACCGGCGCCGGCCAGCACGGCGTGGCCAGCGCCACCGTCACCGCCCGCTTCGGCCTGCCCTGCGTGGTCTATATGGGCGCTGTCGACGTCGCCCGGCAGAAGCCCAACGTCTTCCGCATGAACCTGCTCGGCGCCGAAGTGCGCCCGGTGACCTCGGGGGCCGCCACCCTCAAGGACGCCATGAACGAGGCGATGCGCGACTGGGTGACCAATGTCGGCGACACCTATTACATGATCGGCACCGCCGCCGGCCCGCACCCCTATCCGGCCATGGTCCGCGACTTCCAGGCGGTGATCGGCGTCGAGACCCGCCAGCAGATCCAGGAGGCCGAGGGCCGCCTGCCCGACGCGGTCGTGGCCTGCGTCGGCGGCGGTTCGAACGCGATCGGCATGTTCCATCCGTTCCTGGCCGACGAGAGCGTCAAGATCTACGGCGTCGAAGCGTCCGGGCATGGCCTGGAGACCGACAAGCACGCCGCCTCGCTGACCGGCGGCCGCCCCGGCGTGCTGCACGGCAACCGCACCTACCTGCTGCAGGACGACGACGGCCAGATCCTGGACGCCCACTCGATCTCGGCGGGCCTGGACTATCCGGGCATCGGGCCGGAGCACTCGTTCCTGCACGACGTCGGCCGCGCCCAGTACCTGACCTGCACCGACGACGAGGCCCTGGCCGCCTTCCAGCTGTGCGCCGAACTCGAGGGCATCATCCCCGCCCTCGAAAGCGCCCACGCCCTGGCCAAGCTGCCGCAGCTGGCCAAGGAAATCGGGCCGGGCGGCGTGATCGTGCTGTGCCTGTCGGGCCGGGGCGACAAGGACATCTTCACCGTGGCCGACGCCCTCGGGCGGACGATCTAGGGCTAGAGCGAACTTGACCAAAGACCGTATCGACCGCCGTTTCGCGGCGCTGAAGGCCGAAAACCGGGCCGGCTTCGTGGCCTATGTGATGGCCGGCGACCCCGACGCCGCCACGGCGCTGGACATCCTCAAGGGCCTGCCCGCCGCCGGGGCCGACCTGATCGAGCTGGGCTTCCCGTTCTCGGACCCGATGGCCGAGGGCCCGACCATCCAGCGCGCCAGCCAGCGCGCCCTGGCCGGCAAGATGACCTTGAACGGCACGCTGGAGCTGGCCCGCGCCTTCCGCGCCACCGACGCCGACACCCCGCTGATCCTGATGGGCTACCTGAACCCGGTGATGAACAAGGGCTTCGAGGTCTTCGCCCGCGAGGCCGCCGCCGCCGGGGTCGACGGCCTGATCGTCGTCGACTGCCCGCCCGAGGAAGCCGATCCGCTGGCCGACGCCCTGGAGGCCAACGGCGTCAGCCTGATCCGCCTGGCCGCCCCGACCACCGACGACGCGCGCCTGCCGGCCGTGGTCCGCCGCACCTCGGGCTTCGTCTATTACGTCTCGGTGGCCGGGGTGACCGGCGTCAAGTCGGCCGACGCCGGCGACGTGGCCCCGGCCGTGGCCCGGCTGCGCGCCGCGGCGAACCTGCCGGTCGCCGTCGGCTTCGGCATCCGCACCCCCGCCCAGGCCGCCGCCGTGGCCCGCGTGGCCGACGCCGCCGTGGTCGGCTCGGCCCTGGTGGACGAAATCGAGGCGGCGGCGCGGTTGAACGAAAACGTGACCGAGAAGGTTCTATCCAAAGCGTCGGAGCTGGCTAAGGCTGTGCGATCGGCGCGACTCGAGATGGCGTGAGGCTGAAGGCTATGGCTATGGCTGAAACCCCGGGCCCCAAGAAGGGCGACAAGACCAAGGCTCCGGCCGAGCGACGCGGCGGCTGGCTGTCGCGGATCGCACCCGGCGTGCGCGGCGCGTTCGCCAAGCGCGAGACGCCCGAGAACCTGTGGGTCAAGTGCCCCGACACCGGCGAGATGATCTACCGCTCCGACCTGGAGGCGGCCCTGTGGGTCACCCCGGCCGGACGTCACATGCGCATCGGCCCCGAGGCGCGCTTCAAGTTCACCTTCGATGACGGCGTCTACGAGGTCCTGCCGACCCCGGCCGTGTTCGAGGACCCGCTGAAATTCTCCGACGGCAAGTCCTACAAGGACCGCCTGGCCGCCGCCCGCAAGACGACCGGCGAGCAGGACGCCATGGCCATCGCCCACGGCGTGGTCGGCGGCGCGCCGGCCGTGGTGCTGGTCCAGGACTTCGCCTTCATGGGCGGCTCGCTGGGCATGGCCGCCGGCGAGGGCTTCATCGCCGCCGCCGAGGCCGCCATCGCCCGCCAGGTCCCGCTGGTGGCCTTCACCGCCGCAGGCGGTGCGCGCATGCAGGAAGGGGCCCTGTCCCTGATGCAGATGGCTCGCACCACCCTGGCCATCAACGAAATGAAGGACGCCGGCCTGCCCTATGTGGTGGTCCTCACCGACCCGACCACCGGCGGCGTCACCGCCTCCTACGCCATGCTCGGCGACGTGCACCTGGCCGAGCCGGGGGCCCTGATCGGCTTCGCCGGTCCCCGGGTGATCGAGCAGACCATCCGCGAGACCCTGCCGCCGGGCTTCCAGCGCTCGGAATACCTGGTCGAGAAGGGCATGGTCGACCGCGTCACCCCGCGCAAGGAGCTGCCGGCGGTGCTGGGCTCGATTCTCGGCACGCTGATGATGGGACGGGCGCTGAAGGCGGCCTGACCGGAGTTGGGGACACACACTCGCGCCCCGACGCCTGCGGAAATCGAACAAGCCTTGGGGGCGAGTGTGTGTCCCCGGTTTCGGCATGGCATAAAATGACCGACCACCTCCGCGCCCATGACGCCGCGCTCGCGCGGCTGCAGGCCCTGCACCCCAAGCTGATCGACCTGTCGCTGGACCGCATGCGCCGGCTCTGCACGGCCCTGGGCGAGCCCCAGACCCGGCTGCCGCCGGTGATCCACGTGGCCGGCACCAACGGCAAGGGCTCGACCGTCGCCTATCTGCGGGCCATGGCCGAGGCGGCGGGGCTCAGGGTCCACGTCTTCACCTCGCCGCACCTGGTGCGGTTCGCCGAGCGCATCCGCCTGGCCGGGACCCTGATCACCGACCAGCATCTGGCCGAAGTGCTCGACCGGGTCGAGATCGCCAATGCCGGCCAGCCGATCACCTTCTTCGAGATCACCACCGCCGCCGCCTTCCAGGCCTTTTCCGAGGTCCCGGCCGACCTGTGCCTGGTCGAGGTGGGCCTGGGCGGGGTGCTGGACGCCACCAACGTCGTGAGGCCGGTCGTCAGCGTCATCGCCCCGGTCGACATCGACCACCGTGAGTTCCTGGGCGACACCCTGGCGGCCATCGCCCAGGAGAAGGCCGGGATCATCAAGCCCAACACCCCGGTGGTCAGCGCCCGCCAGGCCGAGGACGCCGAGGCCGTCATCGACCGCGAGGCGGACCTGGCCGAAGCGCCGCTGACCCTGATGGGCCGCGACTTCGACGCCTGGAACGAGCGCGGCCGCCTGCTGGTGCAATTGCAGGACCGCCTGCTGGACCTGCCGGCCCCGTCGCTGCCCGGCAAGCACCAGTTCGCCAATGCGGGCCTGGCGGTCGCCGCCATCCTGGCCCTGAACGATCCGCGCATCGACGAGGCGGCCATCGCCAAAGGGATCGCCGGCGCGACCTGGCCGGCCCGGTTCCAGCGGCTGACGGCCGGTCCCCTGGCCGAGCGCGCCAGGGCGGCCGGCGCCGACCTGTGGCTGGACGGCGGCCACAATCCGCACGCCGGCCAGGCCGTGGCCCGGGCGCTGGGCGAGCTGGCGGCCCGCGACGGCCGCCCGGTGGCGCTGATCGCCGGCCTGCTGGCCAACAAGGACGCCACGGGGTTCTTCACGCCGTTCGCGCCGCTCGGCGCCAGGCTCTACACGGTGACCTTCGAGGGCCACGCCGCCGCCAGCGCCGCCCAGACGGCGGCGGCGGGCGAACTGGCCGGCCTGCGGGCCCACGCCTGCGACGGCGTCGAAGCGGCGCTGGACAAGGCCCTGGCCCTCCAGCCGACGCCGCACGTGCTGATCTGCGGCTCGCTCTACCTGGCCGGCGAGGTGCTGGCGATGAGCCCGGAGACCTGGCCGACCTGACCCCACCCACGGTCGTCATCCCCCGACTTGTTCGGGGGATGACGACGTTTGGAGCGTGCGACCTAACTCACCAGGCCGCCGCCTTCAGCACCACCTCGACCGGCGCGCCGAGGTCTTCGGCCGAACGGCCGAGGGCGAAACGATAGGCGCCTCCCGCGATCCGCCATTTGTCGTCGCGCCAGTTGGCCAGCAGGCGGGGATCGACGGTCACCGACACCTCGCGCGTCTCGCCGGGCTTCAGATCGACGCGGCTGAACCCGGCCAGGCGCTTGAGCGGCTTGCCGGCCGCCGAGACCAGATAGAGCTGCGGCACGTCGGCCCCGGCCCGGGCCCCGACATTGGCCACCGAGAACTTGGCGGTGACGCTCTTGCCGCTGGCGGCCAGCGCCGGGGCGCCGTGCTCGAAGCGGGTGTAGGACAGGCCGTGACCGAAGGCGAACAGCGGGGTCTCGCCCTTGGCCGCCAGCCAGCGATAGCCGACCTCGGCCCCTTCCTTGTAGTCGACGGCCAAGGCGGTTCCCTCCGGCGCGCCGTAGCCGGCCAGCACCGGATGCGGGGTCTGGGCCAGGCTCTTGGGGAAGGTCATCGGCAGGCGGCCGGACGGCGAGACCGCGCCGGTCAGCACGTCGGCGATCGCCGCCCCGCCTTCCTGGCCCGGATACCAGGCCTCGACCACCGCCTTGACCTCGCCCAGCCACGGCATGGCGACCGGGTTGCCGGTCTCCAGCACGACGACGACGTTGGGATTGGCCTTGGCGACGGCGGCGATCAGGGCGTCCTGGCCGTTGGCCAGGGTCAGCGAACCGCTGTCGACGCCCTCGCTCTGCCATTGGGTGGCGAAGACGACGACCACGTCGGCCTTGGCGGCGGCCAGGACGGCCGCCTCGGGCGCATAGCCGCTGTCGAAGCTGACCTTGGCGTCGGGCAGGGCCTTGCGCAGGGCCCGCAGCGGCGACGAGGGCACGATCACCTGGCGACCGAGCACCTCCATGAAGCCGGGGCCGCCGGACGGGATATAGGTGGCCTGGCCGCCGACCGGGCTGACCTGGCTGGAGCCGCCGCCCGACATCACCCCGGCGTCGGCATAGCCGCCGACCACCAGGATCGACTTGGCGCTGGCCGCCAGGGGCAGGGCGCCGTCGTTCTTCAGCAGCACGACGCCTTGCGTCGCCGCCTCGCGCGCCACCTGGCCGTTGGCGGCGTAGTCGATCGCCGTATCGACCGGCTCCCAGTCGGCGCCGACCGCGTAGATCGAGCGCAGCACACGGCGCACCGCGTCGGACACCCGGGCCTTGGAGACCCGGCCCGCCGCGACCTCGGCCTTCAGCGGGCCGTCGAAGAACCGGGCCTTGTCGAGCTGCGACCCCGACTGCTGGTCGAGGCCGGCGGCGAAATAGCCGACGTCGTGCACCGCGCCCCAGTCGGACATCACCCAGCCCTTGTAGGCCCAGTCGCCCTTCAGCACGCCGTTGAGCAGCGGATCGTTGCCGCAGGCATAGGCCCCGTTGACCTGGTTGTAGGCGCACATCACCGAGCCGGGCTGGCCGCGCTCGATGCCGATCTCGAAGGCCAGCAGGTCGGACTCGCGATGGGCCGCCGGGTCGATGCGGGCGTCGACGGTCATGCGCAGGGTTTCCTGGGCGTTGAGCGCGAAGTGCTTGATGGTCGAGATCACCCCCTGGCTCTGCACGCCGCGGATCGACTCGCCGGCCAGGACCCCGGCCAGCAGCGGATCCTCGCCGAGATACTCGAAATTGCGGCCGTTGCGCGGGTCGCGGGTCAGGTTCATGCCGCCGGCCAGCAGCACGTTGAAGCCCTTGGCCCGGGCCTCGCCGCCGACCATCGCGCCGCCGCGATAGGCCAGGTCGGGGTTGAAGCTGGCCGCCAGGGACAGGCCCGAGGGCAGGGCGGTGGCGACGTCGCCCGGGCGCATCTGCATGACGTTGGAAACGCCGAGACTGGCGTCGGTCTCGCGCAGGGCCGGCACGCCCAGGCGCGGCACGCCGGGCACATAGCCGGCGCTGGGCTTGACGCCCGGCGGGATGGTCACCGCCGCCATGCCGGGAAAGGCCACCGGCATGATGCCGCTCAGCAGGCTGAAGCGTTCGTCGTCGGTCATCCGCGCCTCGGTCGCCGCCGCCCGGGCGTCAGGATTCTTGGCCGGGGTCGCCGGGGTCGCGGCGAGGACGGGCGCGCCCAGGCCCAGGGCGGTGGTGGCCAGCAAGGCGGCGACGGATAGTTTCGGCATGTTCCCTCCGGATCGCTGCCGTCTTGGTGGCGGCATGCGAGTATGACTGACCAAACGGTCAGTCCATTACTGACCCAAGGGTCAGTCGCGCACAAGCGGGAAGTTCAGGCCTCGGTGCGGTCGCCCCAGGCCTGTTCGAGCAGGCCCACCACCGAGTTGGCGTAACCGTCGATGAAGGCCTTGTCCCGGGTATCGACGCCCAGGGCCCGCTCCCAGACCGCCGCGTTGGCCACGAAATGCTGCACGCCGCCGGTCAGCATGTTCTGCAGGTGCACGGGCTCGATGGGCGGCAGGACGCCCTCGGCGATCAGCCGGCGCACATAGAGGTCGAAATCGTGGACGTGGCGGCGCAGGTAGCGCTCGGCGATCCATTCGCTGCGCCAGCTGGCCGTGGCGCCCTCGATCAGCGGGATCAGCACATAGGCCGGGTTGAGGCGGCAGGCCTCGAAATAGGTGCGCACGAACCCCCGCAGGTCGCCCCAGGTCTCGGGGTCGTCGCCCTCGCTCTCGGCGTAGAACCGCTCCACCTCGGCGAAGACGTGGTCGACCGTGTCGTACCAGAGCTGCTCCTTGGAGGTGAAATGGTAGAGCAGGTTGGCCTTGCGCACCCCGGACTCGGCGGCGATGTCGTCCAGCGACACGGCTTCGTAGCTGGCGCGCGAGAAGCGGCGCGCGGCGACCTCGAGCACCAGCGAGCGGGTCTCGTCCTTGGTCCGGCGCGGCGCGGCGGAGCGGGCGGGTTTCGGATCGTCGGACATATCGGCAGCGCCCCTTGAGCCTTGGACGCATTTTCTTCACGCGAACCGGTGTCCACTTCGCTCGAAAATGCTTTCAGCCACCCTCAAGCGGGCGCGACACGATCCCCGTGAACGGCGCGTCTAGACCAGGATATTCAGCAGCGAGCCCGGACGCAGCACCTTTTGCGGCGGCTCGGTCGGCTGGACGAACGGCCGGGCCGGCGCCTGGCGTTGCGGCTGGGCCTGGGTCTGCAGCTGGACGGCGATCGGCGGCGCGGTCGGCCGCGCGGCGGCGGCGTCGCTGACCGCGGCCTGGAAGAACGCCGCCGCGCGCGAACCGCCGGCGCCCTGCGTCGAGGCGGGCCTCTGCGGAACGGGCTGCAGGCCGGTGGGGCGGATCGTGCTCATGGACGCGACTCTAGCATGGTTAACGCAAGGTCGGCGAGCATGGTCAACGCGCGGTTAATGGTCGCGATTTCAGGCCAAAATTCGGCCAAAACCTGAACGCCAGATGAAGGACCCGCCTTGGGTTGGTTCAGTCCGGCGCGCCTAGGGTGAATCCAAGGTCAGTCGAGATCGGGGCTCGATGACTGGTCGGAACCGAAATTTGAACACCGGAAGGGACACCCGATGAAAACCACCATTGCTCTGATCGCCGCTGGCGCCTCGGCCTTGAGCCTGATGGCCGCGCCGACCTTCGCCTCGGCCCACGACAGTCGCTACTACCGCGACCACCACCGCTATGACCGTCACTACGACAACCGCTACGAGCGCTGCCGCGCCGACCGCAAGCGCGGCAAGGCCACCGGCGCGGTCCTCGGCGCCGTGGGCGGCGCGCTGATCGGCAACGCGGTGTCGAACGGCAACCGCACCCCCGGCACCCTGCTGGGCGCCGGCGCCGGCGCCTATGTCGGCAGCCAGGTCGGCAAGGGCTCGCGCTGCTAGGCCGGCCAGCCCGCTAGTCTTCTAGCCTTCGTGATCCCGGACGACCGAAAGGTCGCTCCGGGATTTCGCGTTTCAGCGCAGCTTTTTCAGCAGGTCGCGGGCGTCGGCGTCAGTCAGGGGGCCGCTGTGCTTGGCCAGGATCACCCCGTCGGCCCCGACCAGATAGGTCTCGGGCACGCCGGTGACGCCGAACTCGACGCCGGCCCGGCCGCTGCGGTCCATCAGCTTGACCGCGAAGGGGTCGCCCAGCTCGTCGAGGAACGCGCGGGTCTTGCCGGGCTCGTCCTTGTAGGCGACGCCGACCACGGTGACGCCCTGGGCCTTGAGCGCCATCAGCTGCGGCTGCTCGACGCGGCAGGGGGCGCACCACGAGGCGAAGAAGTTGATCAGGCGCGGGCCGCCGGGCGTCTCGCGCACCGCCACCTTGGCGCCGGTGTCGAGGTCGGGCAGCACCACGGCTGGAACCGGCTTGCCGACCAGGGCGGCGGGCTGGACGCGCGGATCGTGCTTGAGGGCGTAGCCGGCGAACAGCACGCCCAGGGCGGCCAGCACGATCAGCGGCGCGAAACCCAGCCAGCGCTTCATGACTTGGCGCCCTTGGCCCGGGCGTCGCGCAGGGCCTGCAGCCGCTCGGCCTCGCGCCGCCAGCGACGGGCCGAGGCCAGGCTGTCGGCGATCATCCAGACGAAGGCCCCCGCCGTCACGGCGAAGGCCGGCCAGACATAGATCGCGTATTTTCCGGCGTCGAAGTCGAAGTGCATCGGCTAGCCTTCCGCCGCTTGCAGGGCCAGGGCGCGGGCCTTGCGCCGCCAGACCAGGGCGCGGATCCGCACCAGCCACAGCGACCCGAAGGCCGACAGATAGGCCAGGCTCATCACCAGCATCGGCCAGGCATAGACCGCCGGCAGGCCGTTGCCGGGCTTGGCCAGCAGGGTGGACGAACCCTGGTGCAGGCTGTTCCACCATTCGACCGAGAACTTGACGATCGGCAGGTTGATCAGGCCGACCAGGGCCAGGATGGCGGCGGCCCGGGCGGCCTTCTGTTCGTCCTCCAGCGCCGAGCGCAGGGCCAGGTAGCCGAGATAGAACAGCAGCAGCACCAGCACCGAGGTCAGGCGGGCGTCCCACACCCACCAGGTACCCCACATCGGCTTGCCCCACAGCGAGCCGGTGACCAGGGCCAGGGCCGTGAACCCCGCGCCCAGCGGCGCGCAGGCCACGGCGGCGGCGTCGGCCAGGGCGTGACGGAACACCAGGGCCAGGAAACTGGCGATCCCCAGGCAGAGATAGACGAACAGGCTGAGCGAGGCGGCCGGCACGTGGATGAACATCATCCGCACGGTGTCGCCCTGCTGGTAGTCCTCGGGCGCGGCGAAGGTCAGGACCAGGCCGATCGCGGCCAGGATCGCGGCGAGCACGCCGAACAGCGGCGCGGCCCAGCGCGAGAACGCCATGAACCGCTCGGGGTTGGTCAGGAAGTCCAGCGGGTGGTGAGGATCACGGGCGCCCATCCGCGTGCATTAGAATGCCTGGAGAGCGCCCGCAATCTTCGATCTGGCCTGCTCAGCCCGCCTTGCGCTTGCCCAGCATCGGCGGGGCGCCGTCGGGGCCGCCCTTCATGCGGCGCACCTCGATGCGGCGCATCATCGGACCGTGGCCGCCGAGCATCGGGCCCAGGGCGTCGAACGCCTTCTGCTGGCTGGGCGACAGGGCGGCGTAGAAGCTCCGGGTGGCGGCGGCCCGGGCTTTGAAGGCCTCGGCGGCGCGGGCCATGTGCTCGGCCTCGCGGTCCAGGCGCTGGGGCGTGGTCAGCGGGGCCTTGGGGCCGTCCTCGTCGTCGCGCTTCCAATCGGCGCGGTCCTTCGGCTCGATCGCCGCCAGATAGGCCTTCAACGCGCCGTCCTGGTCGGACCGCAGTTGCAGCACGTCGCGCAGGTGCTGGGCGCGAGCCTCCGGGTCCATGCGGTGGCGATGCATCATCGGCGGACCGTCGTCGGCCATCGGCGGCGGGCCGGGCGGCGGCGGGCCTTCTTGAGCGACGGCGATCGCCGCGGTGGAAAGGCTGAGTGCGGCCGCGGCCAGGATGGCGAGGCGGCTCGGCTGGAGGCGCATGGGTCTAGCTCCGGTGGAATGTCCCTGGGCCGGAACCTTGAGCCGCCGTGTAACGCTGGAATGTCAGAAAGCCGGGCGAATGTTGCAGGATTGACGGACACCGGCGGCGCAAGGGCTTGATGGCCGCGACAGTCTCGCGCCTGCCCATTCACTGTTCGCCCAGGGGGTCTTTCGGAAATGCTCTACCTGCTGGTCAAGGCCGCCGCCTCGGGCGTGATCATCGCCCTGGTGTCGGAGATCGCCCGCCGTCAGCCCGGCTTCGGGGCCCTGGTCGCCTCCCTGCCGCTGATCTCGATCCTCGGCATGATCTGGCTGTGGCGCGACACCCATGACGTCGGCCGGATGGCCACCCACGTCGAGGCCACCTTCTGGTACGTGCTGCCGTCGCTGCCGATGTTCCTGCTCGTCCCGGCCCTGCTGCGACGGGGAATCGGCTTCTGGCCGGCGCTGCTGACAGGGTGTGGCGTGACGATCGGGCTCTATCTGGCCATGACGGCGGTCGGGCCCCGGTTCGGGCTGAAGCTCTGATATCCAGGACAGGCGAAATGCGTCAGGAAGCGCCCATGAACCGCGTCGCCTTCCTCGCCCTCGCCCTGTCCGGAATCTGCTGGGGCCTGGGCTTCCCGCTCGGCAAGTTCGTGCTGACGGAAACCAACGCCGCCCACATGGTGCTGCTGCGGTTCGCGGTGGCGGCCGTCGCGGCCTTGCCGTTCGCCCTGGCCCGGGCCGAGACGCGGGCCCTGTTCCGCTCGCCGGTGATCCTGGCGGCCGGCGCGCTGTACGGCGTGGCCTTCATGGTGCAGTTCGAGGGCCTGGCCCATGTCAGCGTCACCCTGGCGGCGCTGCTGGTCGGGGCCATGCCGGCCCTGATCGCCATCTCGGCCAAGCTGCTGGGCGAAAAGGTCAGCCGCGCCTCGTGGATCGGCGTGGCGGCGGCGACCCTGGGGGCGGCGCTGATCGCCGGAAAGCCGGACGGGGCCGGATCGCCGCTGGGCGTGGCCCTGTCGCTGGGCTCGCTGCTGATCTTCCTGGCCTGGCTGATCGTGCTGCGCCGCGCGCCGGAAGCGCCGACCCCGATGGCGATCCCGGCCGTGACGGTGATCGTCGCGGCGTTCACGGTGCTGCCCGTCGCCTTCTTCCTGCACGGCCCGCCCAGGCTCGACCTCAGCCCGCCGGCCTGGGCGGCGATCGCCGGTCAGGGCGTGCTGGCCACCCTGCTGGCCACCGCCGCCTGGCAGTTCGGGTCGGCCCGGGTCGGGGCGGCCAGCGCCGGAGTGTTCATCAACATCGAGCCGCTGATGGGAGCCTGTATCGGGGTGATGCTGTTCGGCGACCACCTGACCTTCGCCCTGGGGGCCGGCGGCCTGCTGATCATCGCCGGCAGCTTCATCGTCGTGCTGGGGGAGAAGCACGCGGCGCCGGTCTGCGCCAGCGCGGGGCCGATCTAGGGGTACCAAAACCCTCTCTCTTTGAGAGAGGGAGGGGCCCATGGCGAAGCCATGGGAGGGTGAGAGGTTACACTCTCTCAGGATGAAGCTCTGACGAAGAGCGCGTGCATCCGCGACGGCCGCATCGATCGTAGAAGCCTGGACTCCTTTTCTGAGGCGCTCAACGGCCCTGGATTTGCCGGCCAGCGGTGAAACCTCTCACCCTCCCACCGCTTCGCGGCGGG
>NZ_AKKF01000247.1 GCF_000281955.1 Caulobacter sp. AP07
CCCTCACCCTCCCACCGCTACGCGGCGGGCCCCTCCCTCTCCCGCTGGGAGAGGGCGCTATCTGCGCTTGCCCCGCCGCACGCCCTTCGGCAGCCCGCCGCGCGGCTTGACCGCCGCCTTCGACCGCGCCCCCAGCCTCGGCCTTGGGGCCTTCGGGTCGGCCGGCAGCGGTTCGCTCAGCATCTCGAACAGCAGGCCGCCGGTCACCGGCGTGGCCTCGCGCAGGCGGATGTCGACCGCCAGGCCCAGGGGCCAGCGCTTGCCGGTGCGTTCGCCGACCAGGGCGTGCATGCGGTCGTCGTGGACGAAATATTCCTCGCCCAGCGACGAGACCGGCACCAGGCCGTCGGCCCCCGTCTCGTCCAGCTTCACGAACAGGCCGAAGCGGGTGACCCCGGTGATCCGGCCGGTGAAGGTGGCGCCCACCCGGTCGGCCAGGAAGGCGGCGATGTAGCGGTCGGTGGCGTCGCGCTCGGCGGCCATGGCCCGGCGCTCGGCGTGGGTGATGACCTCGGCGGTGTCCTTGATCTGCGAGATGTCCTGGTCGGTCAGGCCGTCGTCGCCCAGCTTCAGGGCCCGGATCAGCGCCCGGTGCACGATCAGGTCGGCATAGCGGCGGATCGGGCTGGTGAAGTGGGCGTAGCGCGCCAGGTTCAGGCCGAAATGCCCGAGGTTGTCGCTGGAATAGTGGGCCTGCATCTGGGTGCGCAACACCACCTCGTTGATGATCGCCTGGTGCGGGCTCTCGCGGGTGTCGTCCAGCAGCTTGTTGAAGCGCGCCGTGGTCGGGGCCTCGCCCTTCGACCACTTGACCTCCAGGGTCTGCAGGAACTCGACCAGGCTCATGACCTTTTCCTGGCTGGGCGTGTCGTGGACCCGGTAGATCAGCGGCGTGCGCTTGGCTTCCAGGCTCTCGGCGGCCGAGACGTTGGCCTGGATCATCATCTCCTCGATCAGCTTGTGGGCCTCGAGGCTGGGGCGGCGGGTGATCGAGGCGATCTCGCCGTCCTTCGTGATGATGATCTTGCGCTCGTCGCTCTCGATGGCCAGGGGCGAGCGGATGTCGCGGCCCTTGCCCATCAGGCGGAAGGCGGCCCACAGGGGCTTGAGGATCGGGTCCAGCAGCGGGCCGGCCTTGTCGGCGTCCTGGCCGTCGGGCGGCGCGACGCCGTCGATGGCGGCCTGGGCCTGCTCGTAGGACAGCTTGGCGGCGCTGCGCATCAGGCCGCGCACGAACCTGTGGCTCTTCTTGCGGCCTTGCGCGTCGAACACCATCCGCACGGCCAGGGTGGCGCGGTTCTCGCCCTCGCGCAACGAGCACAGGCCATTGGACAGCACCTCGGGCAGCATCGGCTCCACCCGGTCGGGGAAGTAGACGCTGTTGCCCTTCTCGCGGGCCTCGCGGTCCAGCGTCGTGCCGGGGCGGACATAGGCGGCGACGTCGGCGATGGCCACCCAGACGATCCAGCCGCCGACATTGCCGGCGTCGGGGTCGGGATGGGCGTAGACGGCGTCGTCGTGGTCGCGGGCGTCCACCGGGTCGATGGTCACGAACGGCAGGTCGCGCAGGTCGTCGCGGCCGTCCAGAGTCGGCGGCTTGGCGGCGGCCGCCTCGGCCTCGGCCTCCTCGCTGAAGCCGGTCGGGATGCCGTGGCTGTAGATGGCGATCAGCGAGGCGGCGCGCGGATGGTCCTCACGGCCGACCACTTCCAGCACCTTGCCGAACTTGGGACCGTAGCGGCCCGAGGCCGTGCCGACCTGGGCCAGCACCAGGTCGCCGTCCTTGAGGTCCTTGGCCTCCTGCTCGTTGAGCAGCAGGCTTTCCTTGGACTTGCGGTCGACGGGCTCGACACGGGTTTCGCGGCGGTGCTTGCGGATGACGCCCAGCACCTTGTGGGCGCTCTGGCCCAGGCGCTTGATCAGCCGGGCTTCGGTGTCGCCGTTCTCCAGTTGCTCGAAGCGGACCAGCAGGCGGTCGCCCATGCCCGGCGCGCCGCCGGCGGCGGCGTCGCCCTTGCCGGGCGCCAGACGGACCAGCGGCAGGTCCTCGCCGCCCTTGGTCAGGCGGACGAACAGGTCGCCGTCGGCGTCGCGCTCGACCACGTCGGCCACGCCGACCGGGGGCAGGGCGCCGGCTTCGGCGAAGCCACGCCGTCCACGCTTGCCCAGGGCGCCCTGGGCTTCCAGCTCCCGCAGCATCTCGCGCAGGGCCCGGCGGTCGGCGCCCTTGAGGCCGAAATGGCGGGCGATGTCGGCTTTCGCCGCCTCGCCGGCGTCGCGCAGGAAAGCGATCAGGGTGTCGCGGTCCGGCAGTCCGGCCGGCGGCCTGGGGGCCTTCGCGCCCTTGGACGCGGTGGGGAACTTGGACGACTTGGGCGAGCGCGGTTTAGCCATGTCCTTCGTCTAACGCGGGACAGGGGGCGATGGGAAAGGGAAAGCGTTCGCCGGTGCGATGAAGTCCGCCCCTGCCTAGCCGCGACTGAAGGTGCGGCCGAACATGTAGATGTCCTTCAGATCGCTGCTCCAGGGCGCGCAGAGGACGGACTCGGTGTGGCCGTCATCGTACTTCAGCTCCAGCCGCAGGCCGTCCAGGCGATAGACGCCCCGGCTGCCCGCGCCGTCGTCGGATCGCGACTGGGACCCGGCGAAAGCTCCGGCGGAGCCTCCGCCGGCCGAGGCGCGCGAGCCCTTGCCGTCGGAATAGCCGGAGCCGCTGGCCACGAAGCCGGAGCCGGCCGCGGCCACGGAGCCGGAACCCGACCGCCGGAAGCCGATCACCTCGAAGCGGCCGTCGGGCGAAAAGCTATAGGAGGTCGAACTGTAGGTTCCGCCCAGGCCGAGGCTGCCGTGGAAGGCCTTGCTGGTGTAGGTGGCGTCCAGGCGCTGGCCCGGCTTCCAGGTGGCGATCAGGCGGCCCGACTGGTCGTACCAGTCGCCCCTGGGGCGGCCGGTCGCGTCGTTGCGCAGCATCTGGAAATCGTCGCCCTTCCGCCGCCAGCGTCCCCACAGGTTGGGCTCGGCTTGGCGCGAGCGGGCGACGTCGAGTTCGGCGGAGGCCATGTCGCCGAAATAGGCCGTCCCGTCCTTGAACAGCAGGAGGGTCTCTTCGCGGAACTCGTAGCCGTTGGCGCCCGTGATGCCATAGCCGTGGTAGAGCAGGCCCTGGACCAGGGCGGGGTCGAGACCGGGAGCGGACGCGGTCTTGGCTGGCGTTCTCGGCGCCGTCGCCTGGTTCGGCCTGGGCGCCGAGGCGGACGCCTTCGCCTGGCCGGCTTCGGCCAGATCGGCATAGACGGCCGGATAGGCGCCGCGCATGTCGAAGGGGCCCTCCTTCAGCCAGCCGGCGATGTCGGGGCAGACGCGTTCGGCCGGACCCATCTGCTTGAGCTTGTCGACGCTGGCGGTCGCCACGGACGTCATCCCGTCCCGAACCTGGGCCAGCTTTTCGGGCGCTATGGCGCTGGAGACCTGCTGGATCAGGACGTCCTCGCGCCATTGCCGCCATTTGGGGCGCAGTCCCGAAGCCGCCGAGGGCGCGGCCTGTTCGCAGTGGCCGATCATCGCTTCGGCGGACATGTCGAGCCCGATCGCGGCCACGGCGGCCCGGAGCCGGTCGTCCGGCGCCTGGGCCAGGGCCGGCGCGGAGACGGCGGCGAGGATGATGGAGAGGGCGAGACGCTGACCGTGCTTCATCTTGATCCCTCGCATCGCGCCCATCGCGTCGTTAGGGCGCGATCATGGCGACGGTCATCGTCAGGCCTGTGACGGCGGCGGTCGCGAGAGCCTCAGTACAGGTCCTCGATCCGCTGCGGCGTGGTCTGGGCCGGCGGCTCGGGCTTCTTCTCGGCGATCGGGGCGGGCGTGGTGGGCACCGCCTCGACCACCGAGGCGGCCTCGTCGGGCGCCTCGACGACCTCGACCGGCTTGGGCTTGGGGGCCTCCACGGGCGGGGGCGGCGGGGCGACCGCCACCACGGGCTGGGCCTCGCGCACCGGCACGCCCGACACCTCGGCCAGGGGGGCGGTCGAAACGGCCTGGCTCTTGTCGCCCTTGTCCATCGCGCCCCTGAGACCGAACGCGAAGCCGCCGACGCTGATCGCCGACAGGATCAGGACAACGACAGGCAACGGAAGAGGGCGTTCGAGAGACGTCATGAGCCTAGCCTAACCCCCAATCTTTCACTGACCAAGAGACCGAGGCGCGTCACGCCTCGGCTGCGGCCTTCTTCGCGGCGGGCTTCTTGGCCGCCGGTTTCTTGGCCGCGGGCTTCTTGGCGGGAGCCTTCTTCGCGGGCGCGGCGCCGTCGGCGGCCACGGCTTTCGCCTTGGCCGTCTTGGCGGCTGGAGCCTTCTTGGCCGCCGCCTTCTTCACCGGCTTCTTGCCGCCGCCCTTGGCGACGCGGTCGGCCAGCAGCACCACGGCCTCGTCCATCGTCAGGGCGGCGGGATCGGCGCCCTTGGGGACATTGGCGTTGGTGTCGCCGTGCTTGATGTAGGGCCCGAAGCGTCCCGACAGGACGCGCACCGGCTTGCCGTCTTCCGGGTGATTGCCCAGCTCGGCCAGCGCCGCGGCCTGGCCGCGCTGCGGTCGCCCGCCGCCGGCCCGCTTGTCGGCCAGCAGCACCACCGCGCGGTTCAGGCCGATGTCGAACACCTCCTCGGGGTTCTCCAGGTTGGCGTAGGTGCCGTCGTGCAGCACGAACGGCCCGAAGCGGCCCAGGCCGGCGGTGATGACCTTGCCGTCGTCCGGATGCTTGCCGACCTCGCGGGGCAGGGACAGCAGGCGCAGGGCCTTTTCCAGGTCCAGGCCGGCCGGCGTCCAGCCCTTGGGCAGGCTGGAGCGCTTGGGCTTGTCGCCGCTGTCGGCGGCCGGCGGCTCCTCGACATAGGGGCCGAAGCGGCCGTTCTTCAGCCACACCGCGCGGCCGGTCGCCGGGTTGATCCCCAGTTCCTTGTCGGCGGCCTCGGCCTCGCCGTCGCCTTCGGAGGTCGCCAACTGGCGAGTGAAGCGGCATTCGGGGTAGTTCGAGCAGCCGATGAAGGCCCCGAACTTGCCCACCTTCAGCGACAGCATGCCGGTGCCGCAGGTCGGGCACAGGCGCGGGTCCGATCCGTCGCCCTTGTCGGGGAAGATGTGCGGGCCCAGCGACTCGTTGAGGGCGTCCAGGACGTTGGTGGTGCGCAGTTCGGCGATCTCGCCGACCGCGGCGTGGAAGTCCTTCCAGAAGTCGCGGAGGAACTGCTTCCAGTCCAGCTTGCCGTCCGACACCAGGTCCAGCTGTTCTTCCAGGGCGGCGGTGAAGTCGTACTCCACGTAGCGGCGGAAGAACTGCTCCAGGAAGGCGGTGACCAGGCGGCCCTTGTCCTCGGGGATGAAGCGCTGCTTGTCCATGCGGACATATTCGCGGTCGCGCAGCACGGTCAGCACCGAGGCGTAGGTCGAGGGGCGGCCGATGCCCAGCTCTTCCATCTTCTTGACCAGGCTGGCTTCCGAATAGCGCGGGGGCGGTTCGGTGAAGTGCTGGTCGGCGCGGGCGTCCAGCACCTTGGCGGTCGCGCCTTCCTCGATGATCGGCAGGCGGGCGCTGTCCTCGTCGCCCTCGTCGTCGCGGCCCTCCTCGTAGACGGCCAGGTAGCCGGGGAACAGCACCACCTGGCCGGTGGCGCGCAGGCCGGTCTGGCCGTCGGCGCTCTCCAGGTCGACGGTGGTGCGCTCGATGCGGGCGCTCTCCATCTGCGAGGCGATCATCCGCTTCCAGATCAGCTCGTACAGGCGGGCCAGGTCCGGCTCCAGGCGCAGCGAGGCCGGGTTGCGGTTCAGGCTGGTCGGGCGGATGGCCTCGTGGGCCTCCTGGGCGTTCTTGGCCTTGGCCTTGTAGTAGCGCGGGGTCTCGGGGACGTAAGGCGCGCCGTAGACATTGCCGATCACGCTGCGCGCCTCGGCGATGCCTTCGGGCTCGACCGACACGCCGTCGGTCCGCATGTAGGTGATCAGGCCGACGGTCTCGCCGCCGATGTCGATGCCTTCATACAGCTTCTGGGCGGCCTGCATGGTGCGCTGGGCGCTGAAACCCAGCTTGCGCGAGGCTTCCTGCTGCAGGGTCGAGGTGGTGAAGGGCGGGGCGGGCGAGCGCTTGCCCGGCTTCTTCTCGACGGCGGCGACCTTGAAGGTCGCCTTCTCGACCGCCGCCTTGGCGGCCAGGGCCGAGCCCTCGTTGTTGAGGTCGAACTTGGTGAGCTTCTTGCCTTCGTGCTTGACCAGGCGGCCGACGAACGGCTCGGCGCCGGCCGTGACGTCGGCCTCGACGCTCCAGTATTCCTGGGTCTTGAAGCGCTCGATCTCCAGCTCGCGGTCGACGATCAGCCGCAGGCAGACCGACTGCACGCGGCCGGCCGAGCGCGAACCGGGCAGCTTGCGCCACAGCACCGGCGAGAGGGTGAAGCCGACCAGGTAGTCCAGGGCGCGGCGGGCCAGATAGGCCTCGACCAGCTCCATGTCGATGTCGCGCGGATGAGCCATCGCGTCCAGCACCGAGGTCTTGGTGATGGCGTTGAAGGTGACGCGCTGGACGGTCTTGTCCTTGATCGCCTTCTTCTTCTGCAGCACTTCCAGCACGTGCCAACTGATGGCTTCCCCTTCGCGGTCGGGGTCGGTGGCCAGGATCACGCCGTCGGCGCCCTTCACGGCGTCGACGATGTCGCCGATCCGCTTGGCGCCCTTGGCGTCCGCCTCCCAGTGCATGGCGAAGTCGTTGTCGGGCTCCACCGAGCCGTCCTTGGACGGCAGGTCGCGGATGTGGCCGTACGAGGCGAGAACCGTATAGCCGGACCCGAGGTACTTATTGATGGTCTTGGCCTTGGCCGGGCTCTCGACGACGACGACGATCATTAGGACTCTGGACCTGGGGAGAAGGGGTCTTTCCCAAGGCGAACCTTGGGTGAAGCGCCGGAAAGTGGGGGCGGCGCCAGGGGTCTGTCAACGGCGGCCGTCGCCAACGGCGCATTTGGTTCCCGGCTCTCTCTTAAGAGAGAGGATAATTCGCGCTGGATCTCGGCGCGGGGCGCTTATCGGGCCGGCGGCGATTCTCGGGCCGCATCGACCACCGATCGGACGGCCTCGACCACGACCTGCGGGGCGTCGTCCTGGATATAGTGTCTGGAATCCGGGACCAATCGGAACTCACCCGTGGTCGAACGCGCCGCCAGCCTGCGGTTCAGGTCGTGCTTGATCGCCGTGCCCCTGTTCCAGTCCTCGGGCGCGCCAGGAGGGGGCGCGGGAGAGGACACCAGCACGATCAAGGGCAGGGCGCCGAAATCGCGTTGTTTGGGCCCGGCCTGGCGGGAATCGAGGCTGTCGCCGTTGGCGTCGGCCAGCATGCTGCGTATTTCGGAAATATTGGCCGCGATATATTTCGCCTTGCCCCAGCGCCGATTGATCTCCTCGTGGAAGGCGGGGTCCTTGCCCGGCGGATCTTCCAGGCAGTCGGCCGGATTGTGGGTCGGCGTCAGATCGGCTTCCCGCGCGGCCTTCAGGCAGAGCTCGCTGTCGGCGAGCGATTGCGCGTAGCCCTGCCTGCCCCGGTCCCACAGCGAGCCATAGGCGCGACCGTCGCCCGGCTGCGCCGGGTCCATCAGCACCATGCCGGCCACCCGGTCAGGGTGCAGGTTGGTGAAATGGGTGGCGTAGAGCCCGCCCAGCGAATGGCCGACCAGAACGACGGGGCCGGTGATCGGCGCCTTGTCGAGCAGAAGCGCCAAGTCCTCCACGGTGTTGTCGGCGTCGGACGCCCGTTGCGCCGCGTCACTAAGCCCGTAGCCCGCTCGGTCATAGGCGCAGGTCCGGGTGAAGGTCGCGATGCGCGCCTGGACCTTGCGCCAGGCCAGACTGTCGTCGCCCATGCCGGATTCCAGCACGACGGTTGGGGCGCCCTGGCCCAGGCAGACGAGGTTGAGATGGCGACCCGGCTCGACCTCCACCGCCTGATGGGCGCCGGCGTAGAAATCCGGTCCCAGGTCCGGTGCGACCGCGTCCTTGGCCGGTTGAGCCAGGGCGGAGGAGGCGAGCGCGGCCAGCGCCACGGTCGCGACAAGGCCGGACAGCTGCATGGACGTCTTCCCCCAGATCAGTCGAACGTTGTCGATGGCTTAGATTCTCGTCAAGATTGACGGGCGGTTGTCCGTGGGTTTCGGTCAGGCGGTCCTGGCCTTGCGAGGACGTCCGCCCTTCGCGCCGTTGGCGCGCGCCGCGGCGGCCTTGGCGGCGGAGACGCTTCGTCCGGCGATCCGGGCCATATGGGCCTTCGTGCCGAAGATCCCGACGGCCAGGCCCGGGATCGAGAGGTCCACGTCCAGATTCTCCCAGTGCAACCCATAGCCGGCGCCTTGAATCACGACTTGGGCCAATTCTTCATCAGTCGCCGCTTCGAGACCTTGACCAAGGCGGGCCGGAAACGCGAAAGCCGATCCGCTGGTGAGCTCCACGACAATACGACCTGTCGCTTGATCGTAGCGAGCGGAAGCAGCTCTCGGCTCAATCAGGGCAAGTTGCTCGCCAAGTGCGGTGGCGGCGTCGATTTCCGCGTCAGTCAGCTCAGCCATGGATCTCGCTCCACCATGCGAGCAAGTCGCCACGCTGTTCTCTCACGATTGCCAGCGCTCGACGAACGTCCGCACGTTTCATGCCCTTGTTCCAAACGAGCCTCGGTGCATCGCCAGGCCCCGAGAGTTCGATCTTCGTCTCACCGTCACCGATCACATGGACATGCGCGGGCTCGTGGTCATCCACGTAGATGACGACACGCATTCCGGACGCGCGATGAACGGTAACCATGGTCAGAATAACCTATCACGATAGGTTTTCAAACCCCCGTCACCATCCCGCCCGGCAACAGCTCCGCCCGCTCGGCCAGGGCCAGTTCCACCAGCGCCGCCATCACCGCCGAGGTCGGGGCGCGGGTGGCGCGGACCAGTTCGTCGCGGGAGACCGGGGTGGGGGAGAGCAGGGCGGCCACCGTCTCGCGCAGGGCCTCGTGGTCGAGGTCGGCGCCGTCGTCCTCGGCCGCGTAAGGGCGCTCGCGTTCGCGCAGGTGGGCCTGGCCCGACAGCGAGCGCAGCACGTCCTCGACGCTCTCGCAGAGGATCGCGCCCTGGCGGATCAGGTCGTTGGGGCCCTTGGCGCGGGGATCGAGCGGCGAGCCGGGCACGGCGAAGACGTCGCGGCCCTGCTCGGCGGCCAGGCGGGCGGTGATCAGCGAACCGGACTTCAGCTCGGCCTCGACGACGATCACCCCCAGCGACAGGCCCGAGATGATGCGGTTGCGGCGCGGGAAGTCCTTGGCGATGGCCCGGCGGTCGCAGGCGCTTTCGCTGACGATGCAGCCGCCTTCCGACGCGATGCGGGCGTGCAGGCCGGCGTGCTCGGGCGGGTAGATGTCGCTGACCCCGCCGCCCAGCACCGCCACGGTGCCGGTCGACAGGGCGCCCTCATGGGCCGCGCCGTCGACGCCGCGCGCCAGGCCGGAGACCACGACATAGCCGTGCTGGCCCAGCTCGGCGGCCAGCTGGCGGGCGAAGCGCTGGCCGCCGGCCGAGGCGATGCGGGCCCCGACGATGGCCAGGCTGGGCTGGGGCAGCAGTTCGGCGTGGCCCAGGGCCCACAGCACCGGCGGCGGCGGGTCGAGCGCGGCCAGGCGCGAGGGGAAGTCCGGCTCGCAGGCGCAGATCAGTCGCGCGCCCAGCCTGGCGCCGGTCTCCAGCTCGCGCAGAATCTCGTCCTGCGGCGGCGGGCGCAGGGGCGTGGCGCGGCCGGCCCGGTGGGCCAGTTCGGGCAGGGCCTGCAGGGCCCGCTCGGCCGAGCCGAAGCGGGTCAGCAGATGGTCGAAGGCGACGGGGCCGACCGTCTCGGTGCGCGCCAGCCGAAGCCAGGCGAGGCGCTCGCTGTCCGAGAGGCGGCGCGGGGTCACGCGCCCTCGACTGGGTTTGGCGGAGGCGGCGCTTCCGCCGTCTTCTTCTGGCCGATCCGGGGCTCCTGGCCCTTGAGCAGCCGGCTGATGTTGTCCTTGTGGCGGATGAAGATCAGCACGGTCATGAACAGGCTGAGGCCCAGCATCGGATAGGGCTGGTCGGTGGCCAGGGCGAAGGGCGCGGCGAAGGCGGCGGCGACCAGGGCGGCCAGGGAGCTGATGCGGAACAGGATGGCCACGGCGAGCCAGGTCACCGCCGCCAGCACGCCCACCGGCCAGCAGGCGGCCAGCAGCACGCCGTAGAAGGTGGCCACGCCCTTGCCGCCCTTGAACTTCAGCCAGACCGGGAACAGGTGGCCGGTAAAGGCCGCGCCGCCGGCCAGGGCGATGATCGCGGCGTTGTCGTGGGTCAGCCAGCGGGCCAGCAGCACCGCCACCACGCCCTTGCCGGCGTCGCCGATCAGGGTGATGGCCGCAAGGTCCTTGCGGCCCGAGCGCAGCACGTTGGTCGCGCCGATATTGCCCGAGCCGATCTGCCGGATGTCGCCCGCCCCGCCCAGCCGGGTGGCGATCAGCCCGAACGGGATCGAGCCCAGCAGGTAGCCGCCGACGATGGCGATCCCGAGGGTGAGATAGACGGCTTGGGCGGGATCTTGCACGAATTACGACCTATGGATGTGGTGAAGGTGCCGGGCCTAGCTGGACCATGGCAAGCGCGAAAACGCCGATTTCGGCTTTTATAGCGGAGCCTGCGGTGCGGGCTCCACCGTTTTCCAGCTTCCTGGGTCTCGAACAAGCTCGGGACACGGAGCGGCGGAGTCCGTGCTTGCGCGCCCAGGCGGCCGAAAGCCTCGCTTGTGGGAGGCGAACGGATGGCCGCCTTCGAGCCTTGGCGGACCCGCCGTTGCTTTCCCGGATCGCACCGACCGGACGTTGCCGAAGCTTAACTTGCCGCATCGCGAGCCGTGGCTACCGTCGACGTCTTTCCAAGGAAACCGTTGATGCGAAACCTGGTCGCCGTCCTGTTGCTGCTGTCCGCCTCGCCTGCCTGGGCCGAGACGCAGACCTGGGTTCTTTCGGTTGATCGTTGGGGCAATACGGAGCGCAGCACCCTGACCATCGAGGCGACGGGCGAAGCGCTTTCGGGCCGGCTCAACAACCTGGCGGTTGAGGGGCGTCGCGAAAAGGATGGGCTGGTCTTCTCCGCCGTGGACCCTGACGGCGCGCGCTATCGGTTCGAGGCGTCGCAGACGGGGGATGTCCTCTCTGGCTGGGCGGATTACCCAGACACCAACACGCCCGATGCTCGGGCCAGACACGCGTTCACGGCCCAACGGCTGGCTATTCCCACCGGCCCGCCGCAACGGCGCACCTACGCGCCCGAGACCTTCTCCAACACCTTCACGGCGGAGAGGGCGCCCGTCATGGTGGTCCGGCCGGGCGACGTCATTGCGACCTGGACGATCGATTCCGGGGGCGTGGACGAGCACGGTCGCACCGTGGCCCTCTATGGCAATCCGCAGACGGGGCCGTTCTTCATCGTCGGCGCAAATCCCGGCGATGTCCTGGCCATCCATATCAGGAAGCTGGCGTTGAACCGGGACTATGCGGACAGCCTGGACGGCATCACGAGCAGAGCGATGCCGTTGGGGCTGGCCGCGCGGTCCGCCGGCCTGGGCCAGCGGGTGCGGTGGCGATTGGATCGCACCGCCGGAACGGCTCGGCTGGAAAACCCGCCCGTCGGGCTGAAGAACTATGTCGTCCCGGTGCGACCGATGCTGGGCGGCGTCGGGGTGGCGCCCGACTTCGGATTCGCGCCCTTTTCGGCCGGCGACACGGGCCGCTTCGGAGGGAACATGGACTTCAACCAGATCGGCCAGGGCGCGACCCTGTATCTGCCGGTCTACCAGCCGGGCGGCCTGCTCTTCCTCGGGGACGGGCACGCGCTTCAAGGCGATGGCGAGACGACCCAATGGGCGTTGGAAACTTCGCTGGACGTGGAGTTCAGCGTGGAGGTGCTGCCGAGCAGGGCGCTTTCCAGCCCGCGTGTCGAAACCGCCGACGCCATCACGGTCATTGGTCAGTCCAGTTCGCTGGATGAGGCGGTGCGCGCGGCGACCGGCTCCATGGTCCAGTGGCTGGAGCAGGACTATGGCCTGAGCGTCTCGGAGGCGTCGCTGATCCTGGGCACAGCGGCGCAGTATCGGGTCGTGACCTTGGCCGGTCGCAACGCCGGGATGGCGCTCAGCCTCGAAAAGGCGTTGTTCCGGGACCTGCCCAGAAAGCCGACGAAATAAAACGATGTCCGCTTTCCACCCCTCTCGGACCTTTGAAACGTCTGCTTAGTGAAAGCCCCCATCCGCCGGGGACATGCACTCACGACGGAACGTCGGCCAGATTGCAGAGCGGTTGAGGTGAGTGCGTGTCCCCCAAGTCGTCCGCGGGCTTGCCGGAAGGGCTCGGGGCGACGATGGGGACACGCACTCACCCTGACGTCCTGGCAAGATTTCGAAGGCCTTGCCGTGAGAGCATGTCCCCGGCGGGGACCCAGCCGCGTCCATCCCCGCCGGCGCCGCCAA
>NZ_AKKF01000248.1 GCF_000281955.1 Caulobacter sp. AP07
CGGTTTCTCCAAACCGACCCCATCGGATACATGGATGGGCTCAACTGGTACTCATACGTCGGGAACGATCCAGTAAATTTCAACGATCCGACGGGCACGGCTGCTGCGCTTCCGCCCGATCCCGTATCAGAGATTGTTGTAACCGCCGGACTTCGCGCCAAGAAGATGGCCGATGATTGGGCGCGTGAACGACTTTGGAGAGAATCGACAGGCGATGGCCGGTATCGGGTAAACCTCTTCGTGCATGAACTCGGAGGTGGCCATACCATTCGGCGGCATGTGGGCAAATCGCCGAGGTTTCTCAGGAGAAGGCTTGCGAACGGAAGAATTAGTGCTGCGTCCTCTTTTACGTCTGTTGCCCAGGCTACCAAGATTGTTAATGCAGTGCTTTCAAATCCTGCATTCGCAGTGGATATAGCCTCTACAGTCAGTGGTGAGAATCCCGGACCGGGTGTTATGGATGGTGTTTTCGGTTCAGATATTGGCACGGTGTCGCTGGCGGGGGGCGGAGATATATCGACTAACGCGGCAAGGGTTGTTATTGTTCGCGACCCGAGCATGCCTGAAGGGTTTCTTGTGGTAACAGCATTCCCAATACCAATGCCAGGTAAGTAAGTATGGAAAAGGGCCTTTCCGTCACACCTATCCGACGGTCTCCATTCGGATATTTAGCGGCGTTCTTTCATCAAGATTTTGACCTTTTATTTCCCAGTTTTGATGCGGGAATGTCTACTTACGTCAGTAGCCTGAAGGCAGAGCAGCGCGTCGCGTTAAGAGAGGATGTAGAAAAAGTCTTGTTACATGCAGAGAGTGAGGCGGATGTGCGAAAGGCTTGGCGGTTAGCTGGAGCGGAATGGACAGCCAAGGGAATTAGTCTTCGAGCCGAGCTCATCAAATTGTCTAAAGCGCTATGAGTGATGTCAGGGGAACAGGGGCACACATTCTTTGGTGCTACCCCGTCTGAAAATCTTGAAAGGCCCCTGCCATGACGCCTTCGCAGACCACGCCCCAGCCCGGAGACATCATCGTCGCCGCCATCGAGGCGCAGACGGTGGCGATCGACCGGGCGATGCGCAAAGCGTTCTGGACCCAGATCGTCGGCCTGACTGTGATCATGTCGGTGGCCATGACGGTGTTCGTGGTCGTGGTGAACGCCGGCTGAGGCCGTGCTTCAGGTAACCGATCGCGGCGCCCATCGCACCAACCCGAGGGGGGCGACTTATGAAGCCCATGATCTGGCGGGGCGGCGGGTCTCCCTGCAATGGGCTGACAATTTCTGGGTGAGCTACAGCCGCAACGCGGCCGGTGAGGTGACGGCGATCTATGAGAGCGGCGTCAATCCGCTGGTGGGCTACACCTATGACGACCTAGGCCGTCGCACCGGCGCCTATCGGGGCAATAACGCCCAGACCTTCTACACCTATGACGCCGGTTGAAGCGCCTGCTGCGCAACCAGCCCGTGGAGCCCCAGTCAATCACGACCGATGGGCTTGGCTCCTACGCAGCCGCGCTAAGGGACCTGGATCTAATCGATCTTCATCGCCCAGGTCGATTGCGCGAGAACAACCGAGCCGAAAACGCCCACCTGCCGATCCGAAGACAGGAGCGGAAGATGCAGGGGTTCAAATCGCGAGCCTCCGCCCAGCGCTTTCTCACCACTCACGCGGCGATCTACAACACCTTACTACACCCAGTCACACCTGGTCCGCCGCCAGACCCTTCGCCAGTTCCGCAGCGAAGCCATGCAGGTCTGGAACCAGGCGGTGGCCGGCTAGGCACTGTTCGGTTTGAGCGCTTTTGCCTTGGCGGATTAACCTGACAATGCTGCTAGTAACAGCAGGTCTGGGTGCTCCAGTTTGGCGAGGCGGTGACGACGAAGTTGCCGTCGTTCTGCATGGCGGCGTTGGGGTTGGCGCCGTGGCTGCCCGACATCCAGATGACCTGCGATTGTGGGCCGTAGAGCACCAGGTTGCCGTCGCTCTGCATTGCCAGGAAGACCGTGGCGCGGCTGAGGGTGTTGGAACCCCACAGGGCCGCGCCAGTGGCGTGGCGGTACAGCACCAGGTTGCCGTCGGCCTGCAGGGTCATTCCAAACCGCCCGTCGGGCGAGTTGAGCCACTGGCCCTGGAACAGGATCTCGCCGGACGCCAACCGGTCGGGGGCGGCGTGGGGCGTCAGAACCTGGCTGGAGGCGGCGGTGCGGTTGCTGGCCAGGTCATAGCTGTAGTTGCGCACCAAGCCGTCCGAACGGCCGGTGGTGATCAACTGGCCGTGGGAGTCGTAGTAGAAGCTCGACGTGCTCTGGGCGCCGGCGGGTGCGGCGAGACCGCTCAGCAGGGCGACGCAGAGCGCGATCCCGGCAAGGGTGGGGGTCAAGCCCAGGCGCGGTGTGGTCATCAGCTTCCCCCAAAAGCACGCACCGTGACAAGGCGCGCGCGGCCGGTCGATTGCCGTGGTCAAGGACTGTTCGGCCGCCCAATTGTCAAGCTTGAGGGTTCTCGGCGTGTCGGAGCACTACATTCTTCGGACGGTGATTGAAGGCGGGCAGGCGGCCCTCAACTAGGATCTGATCGCCGCTCGGACGAGGCAACCCCTTGCACAACCCTGGCCGGCAAGTGCTAAAAGCTTGACCATTGAGTTGGGGGTGATGGTGGCGCTGCGTTTCAGTTTGAGGTCGCCGGCCCTGCGCGGCTGGGTGGTGGCAAGCTTGTGCCTGGGGGTTCTTCTGGGCGCCCCGGTCCAGGCCGCTCCGGAACCGCCGGCGTCCCTGTCCGCCTTCGTGAAGATCGAGGAGGTCGTGGGCCAGGCCACAACCTTGGGGCCCGGTCAGATCTGGCTTCGCGCCGACGCGGCGTTCGTCCTGGCGGGCGGTGACCAGACCCGCAGCGAGGCTATCCGCGTTTCATTCGGGGGCTGATAGATCGTGTTCAGAACTAAGCACTCCGTGAAGCAGCGCAATCTGGCGCGCGCGCGCGTCTCGTTCGGGGCCGTCATAGCGGCGGTCGCGGTCGCGAGCGACTTGGCCCAAGCGGCCCAAGAAACGCGCTACAAGTACGACGCCCAAGGCCAGGTCATCCTGGTGACCAAGTCGGACGGTCGTCAGAATGGCTATGCCTACGACGGCGCCGGCAATCGGACGAACGTGACCGGCGGGACCCAGGTGCTGCCGACCTATCCCGATCGTCTGCTGCAAGGACAATCCCTGCTGCCGGGCAAGTCCCTCCAGTCCACCAACGGCGTCTATAGGCTCGTCCTCGAGGACGATGGAAACCTCGTCCAGTACGGCCAGAGCGGCGTGGTCCGGTGGCAGTCGAACACCTCGGGAAAGCCCTCAGCGCGCCTGACGATGCAGAGTGACGGAAACCTGGTCGTCTATGGCCCGGTCTCGCAGGTCTATTGGCACACCGCTACCAGTGGCAATGCCGGCTCGACCCTGATCCTGCAGGATGACGGCAATCTGGTGGTCTACAGCAGCACCGGCGCGGCTCTGTGGCACATCTATCAATGAGCCGACTTCGTACGGGCGCTGGCCCGGCCGACCTAGCTCCGGCGCAGGGCGTCGTGGCTTTTGACTTCAACATGATCTTGCGGACGTGCGCGGCGTGATGACCAAGCTGATGATCTCCACCCCGTTCCGCGCGGCTCTGCGTGGCTGCCTGGCGGCGCTGTCGCTCACGGCCGCGGCCCTCCTTGGTGTCACGCCCGCCCTGGCCCAGGAGCCGATCCCGCCGCCGCAGCATTCGGCGGTCGACGCCAATGGCGTGGACCTGATCAGCGGGGTGATGAGCGTCACCTCGGGGCTCAACAGCATCGGACCCGGCGCGACCTGATCGTCACGGCCGAGGGGATCGCCCGGGAGACGGGGCTGGCCTTCTCGGAGGCGCGGCCTGGCCAGCGGATCGAGGGCGTCTACCGGCGACCGGTCGAGCTGGCCAGCGGCCGGTTCGCGGTGATCGAGCGCAGCCGGGATTTCACGCTGGTTCCGTGGAAGCTGGCGCTGGAGAGCCAGGAAGGACGCGTCGTGTCCGGCGTTCTGCGCGAGGCGGGCGTCAGTTGGACGATCGGTCGTGGGCGCGGCGGGCCGTCGCCGTCGTGATCGTCTCCATCGGGACGTCGGGCGCGACCGCGATGGGGCCAGGCATGGCGCGCCGAAGGCGGTTCTGCCACCCTCGAAATCCGCCGCCGCCCCATCCCCCACGCCGCGTCGCGCGGCGTCCAATGCTAGGCGGCGGGGTTCTGGATCCGTGTCACGGGCAACTGAAGAAAGACGTTCCCCGCCGCCGAGGGGTCGGGCAGGGCGCCGGCCCGGATATTCACCTGCAGCGAGGGCAGGATCAGGGTCGGGGCGGTCAGGGTGGCGTCGCGCGCCTCGCGCATCGTCACGAAGGCGTCCTCGCCCGCGCCGTCGCGGAGGTGGATGTTGCGGGCGCGCTCCTCGGCCACCGTCGTCTCCCAGCGATACTGTTGGCGACCCTGGGGGAGGTAGTCATGGCCGACGAAGACGCGCGTTTCCGGCGGCAGGGCCAGGACCTTCTGGACCGAGCGGTACAGCGTCCGCGCGTCACCGCCGGGGAAGTCGGCGCGGGCGGTGCCGTAGTCGGGCATGAAGATCGTGTCGCCGACGAAGGCCACGTCGCCGATCCGATAGGTCAGGCAGGCCGGCGTATGGCCAGGCGTGTGCAAGGCGCCGATGGTCAGCTCGCCCAGGGGCAGGACGTCGCCCTCGTTCATCAGCACGTCGAACACCGCGCCGTCGGCGGCGACCTGCGCCTCGAACACCGGAATGAAGGTCTCCTGCACCTCGACGATGCGCGCGCCGATCACGATCTTCGCGCCCGTCTTCCCGCGAATGTAGTCGGCGGCCGACAGGTGGTCGGCGTGGGCGTGGGTCTCCAGCACATAGGTCAAGGTCAGCCCACGGGCCTCGACGGCGGCCAGCATGGCGTCGGCCGAGGCCGTCGAAAGCCGCGCCGCCTTGGGCTCGAAGTCCAGGACCGGATCGATGATCGCGGCCGCGCCCGTGGCGGGATCGCTGACCAGATAGCTGGCCGTGAAGGTGACCGGGTCGAAAAACGCTTGAACCTCGGGTCGCATGGTCGGAGCCTCCGCATGAGCAGTCTTTCATATAATGACTTGCTAATTTAGAACAAGCTAATATATGGCGTTCATGTTCGATCTCACGCGTTTCGACGTCAGCCAGTTCGAGGCCAGCGCCGCGGAAGCCGCCAAGCTCCTGCGCGCCCTGGCCAACGAGCGTCGGCTGATGATCCTGTGCCAACTGGCGGACGGCGAACGGTCGGTGGGGCAGATCCAGCCCCTGGTCGGCCTGTCGCAGTCCGCGCTCTCGCAGCACCTGGCGGTGTTGCGCGAGGAGGGCGTCGTGGCCGCGCGCCGCGAAGCCCAGACGGTTTGGTACCGGATCGCCGATCCCGCCGCCCTGAAGGTAGTGGGGACGCTCGCGGAGATCTTCTGCCCTCCAGCGGAGAACGCCGACCATGACCTCCCGATTGACCCCTCTGACGCCTGACGACGCCGCCCATCGCCTGACCGAGCGCCGCGCTGTCCTCGTCGATATCCGCGAGCCCGATGAGTTCGCGCGCCGCCGCGCCAAGGGCGCGCTGTCGCGCCCGCTCTCGACCCTGGACGCCCAGGGGCTGGACCTGCCCGACGCGCGCGAGGTGATCTTCACCTGCCGCTCGGGCCTGCGCACCGCCGCCAACAGCCAGCGCTTGGTCGCCGCTTGCGGGGCGGGCGCCTATGTGTTGGACGGCGGCCTCGACGCCTGGGACATGGCCGGCCTGCCGGTGGAGCTCGATCTCAAGGCGCCGCTGGAGATGATGCGTCAGGTGCAGATCGCCGCCGGCCTGCTGGTCTTGCTCGGGGTGGTTCTGGGCCTTGTCGTCTCGCCCTGGTTCCTCGGGGTGGCGGCCTTCGTCGGGGCGGGGCTGACCTTGGCGGGCGCGACCGGCTTCTGCGGCATGGCGCGCCTGCTGGGGCTCGCGCCTTGGAACCGTCCGGCGGCGGCGTGAGACCATGGACGTAAGCCTGGTCGCGGCGGTCCTCAGCGGGGCGTTGGTCGCCCTGCTGCTGACCCTGTTCGGCGGCGGCGGCTCGGTGTTGGCCACGCCGCTGCTGCTCTACGCGGTGGGGATCAAGGACCCCCACGTGGCGATCGGAACCTCGGCGGCGGCCGTGGCGATCAACGCCGCCGTGGGCCTGGCCGCCCAGGCCAAGGCCGGCCGCGTGAAATGGCCCTGCGCCTTGACCTTCGGCGCCCCCGGCCTGATCGGCTCTCTGGCCGGCGCGCACCTGGCCAAGGCCGTTGCGGGCAACCACCTGTTGGCCTGGTTCGCCCTGGCCATGGCGATGGTGGGGCTTTCGATGTTTCGGGCCCCGCGCGCGCTGGGCGACCCGGAGGTCCATATCGACCCCGCCAAGGCCCTGCGTCTGGTTCCGGCCGGTGCGGCGACGGGACTGGCGGCAGGCTTCTTCGGCATCGGCGGCGGCTTTTTGATCGCGCCGGGCCTGATGGCGGCCACCAGTATGACCCTGGCCAACGCGGCGGCCTCTTCCCTGGTCTCCGTGGCTCTGTTCGGCGCGGCGACAAGCGTCAGCTACGCCGCCTCGGGCCTGGTGGACTGGACGATGCTGCTGGCCTTGGCGGGCGGGGGCTTGGCGGGCGTGGCGGCCGGAGCGCGGCTGGCGCCGCGATTGGCGAGCCGGGTGCTGCTGGCGCGGCGCCTGTTTGCCGGCATGATCGTGGCCACGGCCGCCTATGTGGCCTGGCGGGCCCTGTTCTCGACTTAAGGCGCGGCGCGCGCCGAGGTGGACGGGCGTCGCGGCGCCCTGGGGTTGGATGCGGCCGGAGGGGCGGGCGCGATCGTGTTACGGGCTGGGCGCGTTGGCCGCTTGCTGGATTTGCCGACAGCGCGCGATCAGGGCGTCGAAGCGCTCGGCTTCGTCTTCGAGCAAGCCGTCATCGAGCATCCGACCATAGTCAGCTGCCAGGAGTTCCAGCGCGGGTCCGTCGGGCACGAGTCGCAGACCGCCCGACACCGCGCCCTGATAGTCGATCGGCTCGCCGTCGGCGTTCTTCTCGGCGAAGAACATCGTCTTGTGCGTCGCCACCGCGCCGGCTAGGGCGCGGTCGGCGATCGCCTTTTCCGCATAGCCGGCGTCGTCCAGACGCACCACGTCGTGCCAGTGCCGCGCGAAGCGATCGGCCCCGCGAAAGCGGCCCTGGGCGCAGAACACGTGGATGGCGGTCGACTTCTCCCAGAAGGTGCGCTCGGCCAGCATGACTTGGGGCGCGGCGGTTGGGAAAATCAGCTCCGGGAGGGACGGAGCCGCGTCGCAGGCGATCGGGACGACCTCCCAGGGCTCGCCGGTGGCGCGGGCGCCAAATTCCAACATCACCGAGGGCGAGACATAGCCCGTGCCGGCGGCCAGGGCGTCATAGTCGATGAAGAGCTTCTCGCCGTCGGTGCGAACCCGCGCCTGCAGTTGGTTGGACTCGATGGCCGATCGGATCAGCGGGGCGATCTTGGCTTCGACCCAGTTTGCCAAGCGCGTCTTGATGGTCTTGGACCATTTCTGCTCCTGGCTGCGGTTGGGCGGCAGGGCGTCTTGCGCGTCGGCCACTAGGTCGCCGGCGATGGCGCGGATGTCGTAGGTCAGGTCGACATCCTCGGAGAACCGGCGGATCACGCCATAGGCCTTCGACAGGGATGTGCCGCCCTTGAAGACAAGATCGCCCCCGAACGGCGAGGCGAACAGCGCGTCCAGCGCCCAGACCACCCAGACGTCCTTTTCCAGCAGATGAGCCGGTCGACCGGTGGCGGCGCTCGCCACGGCCAGGGCGTCGCGGCGATCGTCCGCCGACAGCGTCAGGAAGGCCTCAGCCATTCACGGCCAACCGGCTGACCTGCTGCGCCAGCCAGGTCGGAAGACGCGGGCGCGCGCCGACGATCTCGGCGAGCGTGTCGCTCGACAGGCGATGCTCAAGGGACCGCAAGGCCGCCGGCGCATGTGCCTCGCCCAGCCAGGCCAGCGCGCGGATAACCTCGCCCGCCGGACGATCGGCCAGGGTCAATTGCCATTTGGGGGCATGGCGCAGGTCCACCGACTTGACGCCCAGTTTCAGCCGCCGGCTCGGCCCGGACGTCAGATAGACCTCGCGGATCGGTACCTGGGTCGTCAGGCCCAGGGCGTTGGCGGCGGCCGCGCCGTGGGAGGCGATCACCTCGTCGGTGGATGCGGCCAGGGACCGGACCACGTGCTCGACCGAAGGCGGGCGCTGGCCGAACCGGCTCTCGACAGGGCGAACATAAAGACCGCGCCCGGCGCGGATCAACTGACCCCGACGGGCTAGGCGCGACAGGGCCTGATCGACGGCCGCGCGTGAGCCTAGGTGCAGCAACGCCTTGGCCGACACCGAAGCCCCTTCGGGCTGTAGGGGCGCATGTTCCAGGATCGCTTGTGTCAGGCGTTGCATGATCATGTCCTATCGTCAGAAAGATAAAGAAGTTTCTGACAATTTTCAAGGGCCGACCGCCTTTGCGGTTGGGCGCCCGTCCACAATGGAGCCTTGCGCGTACGAAGGCGGGTGAAACCGCCGTAAGGGATTCCACGCCCTCGCCTGAGCCTTCCGGAGCCTCGCGCCGCATGTCGCGGTCCGAGCGCCGGGACCAGGCGCATGACGCCCACCAAGCTGCTCATCGGCCAGATTCTCGCCGTCTTCGCCATCGTCATCCTCGGCGTCTGGGCGGCGACCCAGTGGGCGGCGGCCATGCTTGGCTATCAGGCGCAGCTTGGCGCGCCGTGGGCGACGCCGCTCGGCCAGCCCATCTATCGGCCCTGGCAGCTGTTCGACTGGTGGTATCACTACGAGGCCTACGCCCCGCTGGTCTTCGACAAGGCGGGCCTGCTGGCCGGGGCCAGCGGCTTTCTCGGCTGCGCCTGCGCTGTCGCCGGCTCGTTGTGGCGGGCCCGGCAGAATAGCCACGTCACCACCTATGGCTCATCACGTTGGGCCAGCCGGCGGGAAGCCGCTGGCGCGGGCCTCCTGCGCGACGACGGGGTGTTCCTCGGTCGCCTGGGCCGCGACTACCTGCGCCACGCCGGCCCCGAGCATGTCATGGCCTTCGCCCCGACCCGGTCGGGCAAGGGTGTGGGCCTGGTCGTGCCGACCCTGCTGTCCTGGACGGGCAGCGCCGTGGTCCACGACATCAAGGGCGAGAACTGGACTCTGACCGCCGGCTGGCGCGCCCGGTTCTCCCACTGCCTGCTGTTCAATCCGACCGACGCACGCTCGGCCCGCTACAATCCGCTGCTGGAGGTCCGCAAAGGCCCCGACGAGGTCCGCGACGTTCAGAACATCGCCGACGTGCTCGTCGATCCGGAAGGCGCTTTGGAGCGCCGCTCGCATTGGGAAAAGACCAGTCACAGCCTGCTGGTCGGGGCCATCCTCCACGTCCTCTACGCCGAAGAGGAAAAGACCCTCGCCCGGGTCGCCACCTTCCTCTCCGACCCGCAGCGCTCCTTCGCCCACACCCTGCGGCGGATGATGGCCACCAACCACCTGGGCGCGACCGAGGCGCCGGTGGTCCATCCGGTCGTGGCCTCCGCGGCCCGCGAGGTCCTCAACAAATCGGAGAACGAACGCAGCGGCGTGCTGTCGACCGCCATGTCGTTCCTGGGCCTCTACCGCGATCCGACCGTGGCCCTGACGACGTCGGCCTGCGACTGGCGCATCGCCGACCTCGTCGACGCCCCGCACCCCGTCACGCTCTATCTGGTCATCCCGCCGTCCGACATCTCGCGCACCAAGCCGCTGGTGCGCCTGGTGCTCAACCAGATCGGCCGCCGGCTGACCGAGCGCCTGGAGGGCGATCCGGGCAAGAGCCGCAAGCATCAGCTCTTGATGATGCTCGACGAGTTCCCGGCCCTGGGGCGGCTGGACTTCTTCGAGACGGCCCTGGCCTTCATGGCCGGCTACGGCATCCGCGCCTACCTGATCGCCCAGAGCCTCAACCAGATTTCCAAGGCCTATGGCGAGAACAACGCCATCCTGGACAATTGCCACGTCCGGATCGCGTTTTCCTCCAACGACGAGCGCACCGCCAAGCGCATCTCCGACGCCCTGGGCACGGCCACCGAGCTTCGCGCCCAGCGCAACTACGCCGGCCACCGGCTGGCGCCCTGGCTCAGCCACGTCATGGTCAGCCGCCAGGAGACCGCCCGGCCGCTGCTGACGCCCGGCGAGGTGATGCAGCTGCCGCCGGACGACGCCCTGGTCCTGGTCTCGGGCCTGGCGCCGATCCGCGCCAAGAAGCTGCGCTACTACCAGGACCGCAACTTCACCGGCCGCATGCGGCCGCCGCCGACGCTGCCGGACGGCCTCTATCCCGATCGCCCGCCGGCCCGCGGCGACGACTGGGGCGGCCAGGTGCGCGGCCCGCACGCCGGTCTGGCCGGCCAGGCCGACGACGATCTGGGCGCGGAGAGCGAAGGCGGGCTGCAGCAGCAGCGCCATCCGGGCCTGTTCGACGAGCCGGTCGCCCGTCCCGCCGCCGACGAAGCCCAGTTGGGTCTGGGGCTCTTCGATGACGATGGCGACGTCGTCGCCGATCGCCAGGCCATGGCCCGGGCCCAGGTCGCACAGCCGGTCGTCCGCGCCCACGCCATGAACGAAGGAGCCGGTCGTGGCGATGACGACCTGCTGCCGTCGTTCTGAGGGGGCGGCGCCATGAAACCCCGCCATCACCTCTATCTCGACGACGCCCTGACCGCCGAACTCGACCGGCTCGGCGCCAAGCCGGGGACCTCCAAATCGGCCATCGTCGCCGACGCCCTGCGCGCCTTCCTGGCCCGGCGCGCCGCCAGCGAGATCGACGATCTCTTCAAGCTTCGGCTCGATCGCCTCAGCCGCCAGCTGGGCCGGATCGAACGCGACCAGAAGATCCTGCTGGAAAGCCTGGCTCTCTTCGTCCGCTACCAGCTGACCGTCACCGCGCCCCTGCCGGAGGCCGACAAGGCCGCCCAGGCGATCGGCCGCGAGCGGTTCCAGCGCTTCGTCGACCAGGTCGGCCGCCAACTCGCCAGCGGACGCCAGAGCCTGGGCGCGGACGAGCCGGGGGAGGCGGTCCCATGAGCCTCGTCCAACCCGAAACCTTCGAGCGCCGGCGCACCATGCTGCGCAGCGCCATGGGACCGGCCATCGCCGCGGCCCTGGCCGACCCGGCCGTGGTCGAGGTGATGGTCAATCCCGACGGCGCGCTGCGGCTGGATCGTCTCGGCGAAGGCCGCGTCGACACCGGCGTTGTCCTGCCGGCGGTCGAGGTCGAACGGATCATTCGTCTGGTCGCCAGCCATGTCCGCACCGAGGTCCATGCCGGCGCCCCGATCGTCAGCGGCGACCTGCCGCCGCGCGGCGAGGCCCTGACCGGTGAGCGGTTCGAGGGCGTGCTGCCGCCGGTCTCGGCCGCGCCGTGCTTTTCGATCCGCAAGCCGGCCAGCCGCATCCACACCCTGGGCGACTATGTGGCCGATGGCGTCCTGGCCCCGGTCCAGGCCGACGTTCTGCGCGGGGCTGTCGCCGAGCGGCTGAACATCCTGATCGCCGGGGCGACCTCGGCCGGCAAGACCACCCTGGCCAACGCCCTGCTGGCCGAGGTGGCGCGGCTGGACGAGCGGGTGGTCATCCTGCAGGACGTGCCCGAGCTGCAATGCGCCGCGCCCGACTGCGTGGCCCTGCGCACCCGGCCGGGCGTCGTCAGCATGGCCGACCTGGTGCGTTCGACCCTGCGTTTGCGGCCCGACCGCATCGTGGTGGGCGAGGTGCGCGGCGGCGAGGCGCTCGACCTGCTCAAGGCCTGGAACACCGGCCACCCCGGCGGCCTGTCCACCGTTCACGCCAACTCGGCGCGCTCGGCCCTCTACCGGCTCGAACAGCTCGTCCAGGAATGCGTGGTCGCCGTGCCGCGCCGGCTGATCGCCGAGGCGATCGATCTGGTCGTCTTCATCCGTGGCCGGGGAACCGGCCGCCGCGTCGAGACCATCGCCCGGGTCACCGGCCTCGACTCCTCCGGCGACTACCTCATCGCCGAACTCGACCCTCCGCAGTTGAAAACCCTCAGACAGGGAGAACCCTGATGCCGTACCTCGCCAAGGCGCGCGCGGTCGCCGATCCGCGCCCGCTTCACCTCACCACCCTGACCACGATCCTCATCCTGCTCTGGTCCGCCCAGGCCCAGGCCGCCGGTTCGGGCATGCCCTGGGAAGAACCGCTGCAGCAGGTGCTGGAGTCGGTCCAGGGGCCGGTCGCCAAGATCGTCGCGGTGCTGATCATCATCTCGACGGGTCTGGCCCTGGCCTTCGGCGAGACGAGCGGCGGCTTTCGCAAGCTGATCCAGATCGTGTTCGGGCTGTCGATCGCCTTCGCCGCCAGTTCCTTCTTCCTGTCGTTCTTCAGCTTTGGCGGCGGAGCGCTGGTCTGATGGCCGGCTCCAGCCTCATCGCCGGCCAGGCCCCCGAAGGCTTCGAGGTTCCGCTGCATCGGGCCCTGACCGAGGCGATCCTGCTGGGCGGCGCGCCACGCGGCGTCGCCATCCTCAACGGCACCCTGGCCGCGGCGATGGGGCTGGGTCTCCAGCAGTGGATCGCCGGCCTGCTCATCTGGCTGGCCGGCCACAGCCTGGCGGTCTTCGCCGCCAAGCGCGATCCCGACTTCGCCGCCGTCCTCGCCCGTCACCTGCGGCACAAGGTGTTCCTCACATGCTGAACCTGCGTGAATACCGCAATACGGCCGATCGACTTGCCGACCACCTGCCCTGGGCCGCGCTGGTCGCGCCCGGTGTGGTGCTCAACAAGGACGGCGGCTTCCAGCGCACCTTGCGCTTTCGCGGACCCGACCTGGAATCGGCCACCGAGGCGGAGCTGGTCTCGGTCTGCGCGCGGGCCAACAACGCCCTGCGGCGGTTGGGTTCCGGCTGGGCCCTGTTCTTCGACGCCGAGCGCATCGAGGCGCTGGGCTATCCCGACAGCACGTTCCCCGATCCGGCCTCGTGGCTAGTCGACGAGGAGCGGCGGGCGCATTTCGACGGCCGCAAGGGACGCCATTTCGAGAGCCGCTATCACCTGACGCTCTACGCCTTGCCACCGGCCGACCAGACAGCGCGCGCCGAGCGCGTGCTGCTCGAGCGCGAGGAGGCCCGGGAGGGCCGCGACTGGCGCCAGGACCTGCGCGCCTTCGTCGCCGAGACCGACCGGGTGCTGGACCTGCTGTCGGGGTTCATGCCGCAGATCCAGGCGCTGGACGATGCCGAGACGCTGACCTTCCTGCACGGCTGCATCTCGACGCGGCGGCACGCCGTAGCCGCGCCCCATACCCCGATGTATCTCGACGGTCTGTTGGTCGACACGCCGCTCAGCGGCGGCATCGAACCGATGCTGGGCGAGCATCATCTGCGCACTGTCACGGTGCTGGGCTTTCCCAACACCACCCAGCCGGGGATTCTCGACGCCCTCAATCACCAGGATTTCGCCTACCGCTGGGCAACCCGCTTCATCGCCCTGGATAAGACCGCCGCGACCAAGGTCCTGACCCGCCTTCGGCGGCAATGGTTCAACAAGAGGAAGTCGATCGCGCAGCTGATGCGCGAGGTGATGATGAACGAGCCGGCGCCGCTCACCGACAGCGACGCCGACAACAAGGTGGCCGACGCCGATCTGGCCCTGCAGGCGCTCGGCGGCGACCATGTCGCCTTCGGCTATTGCACCACCACCATCACGGTCTCGGACGCCGATCGCGCCGCGGCCGACGAGAAGGTCCGCATCGTCGAACGGATCGTGGGCGGCCTGGGCTTCACCTGCATCCGCGAAGGCGTCAATGCGGTCGAGGCTTGGCTGGGCGGTTTGCCCGGCCATGTCTACGCCAACGTCCGCCAACCGCTGGTTCACACGTTGAACCTGGCGCATTTGATGCCGCTGTCGAGCGTCTGGGCGGGGCCGGCGCGCAACGACCATCTGGCCGGGCCGCCGCTGCTCTACGCGGAGACCCCCGGCTCGACGCCGTTTCGCCTGTCCACCCACGTCGGCGACGTCGGTCATATGCTGATTGTCGGACCGACCGGCGCGGGCAAGTCGGTGCTGCTGGCGCTGCTGGCCCTTCAGTTTCGACGCTATAGCGACGCTCAGGTCTATGTTTTCGACAAGCGGTTTTCAGCCCGCGCGGCGGTGCTGGCGATGGGCGGTCAGCATCATGGCCTGGCCGCCGACGCCGGCATGGCCTTCCAGCCGCTGGGCGATATCGACAAGCCCGGCCATCGGGCCTGGGCCATCGAATGGCTCTGCGACCTGCTGGTCAACGAGAAGGTGGCGGTGACGCCGGAGACCAAGGACGCGCTGTGGTCGGCCCTGATCAGCCTGGCCAGCGCGCCGCGGCAAGAGCGGACCCTGACCGGTCTGTCGATGCTGCTGCAGTCCAATCCGCTGCGCGCCGCGCTGGCGCCCTATACGCTCGACGGGCCGTTCGGACGCCTGCTCGACGCTTCGGAGGACGGCCTGGCGCTGGCCGACGTCCAGTGCTTCGAGACCAACGCGCTGCTGGCCACGCCCAGCGTGGTCGCGCCGGTCCTGACCTATCTGTTCCGCCGCCTGGAGGCGCGGTTCGATGGGCGGCCCAGCCTGCTGATCCTCGATGAGGCGTGGAAGTTCCTCGACAACCCGCTGTTTTCCGCCCGCATCCGCGAATGGCTGAAGGAACTGCGCAAGGGCAATGTCAGCGTGGTCTTCGCCACCCAGTCGCTGCCGGATATCACCGAGAGCACCATCCTGCCAGCCATCCTCGACGGCTGCCCGCAGCGCATCCTGTTGCCCAACGACCGGGCGCAGGAGCCGTTGTCGCGCAAGGTCTATCAGGGCTTTGGCCTCAACGACCGCCAGATCGAGCTGATCGCCCGGGCCACCCCCAAGCGGCACTACTACCTGCAATCGCAGCGCGGCAACCGCGTGTTCGAGCTCGCGCTCGGCCCCGTGGCGCTCGCCCTGTGCGGCGCCTCTGATCCCGCAGCCCAGACCCTGATCGACCAAGTCCTGGCCGCGCACGGTCCCGGGCGCTTCGCCGCCGAATTCCTCGCGGCGCGCGGCCTGTCCTGGGCGGCCGACCTGATCGGGCGGTTCCCGGTGGCGCCGTCTTCCCACAATCCCCAGCAACAGGAGCCTGTCCTATGAACCGCCGTGCCTTCGCGGCCGTGATCGCCGCTCTTTCAGTCTCCGCCATGCCGCTTCCTGGCCTGCTCGCTCCCGCCCAGGCGGTGGTGGTGTTCGACCCGAGCAACTACGCCCAGAACGTCCTGACCGCGGCGCGAACCCTGCAGCAGATCAACAACCAGATCGTCAGCCTGCAGAACCAGGCGACCATGCTGCAGAACATGGCTCGCCAGCTGCAGCGGCTGGATTTCTCGTCGCTCAGCCAGATCACCCGGTCGATGCAGCGCATCGACACCCTGATGACCCAGGCCCAGGGCATCGCCTTCGACCTGGCCTCGACGGACGCGGCGCTGCGCGACCAGTTCCCCGAGGTGTTCGACGCGGCGATGAGCGCCAACCAGATGATCGCCCAGGCGCAAGGGCAGCTGCAGGCGACGATGAAGGCCTACCGCCAGACCATGCGCGTGCAGGCCCAGGTGGCCGAGAACGTCCAGGCCGACAGCGGACTTCTGGTGCAACTGGTGTCGGAGAGCCAGGCGGCGACGGGCGGCCTGGCCGCGCAGCAGGCGACCAACCAGCTGTTGGCGCTCAGCGCCAAGCAGCAGCTGCAGATCCAGAACATGACCGCGGCGCAGTACCGGGCCGAGGCGCTGGAGCGCGCCCGACAAGCCCAGGCGATGGAGGCGGCGCGGGCGACCACCGATCGCTTCCTGGGCGGGCGCGACATCTACACCCCGCGCTGACGCCAACACCGATCGTTCGGAGGACAGATCATGGGAGACGACGGCGGCGCCATCGACCTCAACATCGTAGATCGGTTTCTCGACACCTTTATCCGCTACATCGACGGCGGCTTTGGCCTGCTGGGATCGGACGTCACGTTCCTGACGACGGTCCTGATCGGCATCGACGTCACGCTGGCGGCCCTGTGGTGGGCGATGGACGGCGACCAGGACATCCTGGGGCGGCTGATCAAGAAGACCCTCTATGTCGGGGCCTTCGCCTTCATCATCGGCAACTTCCGGCACCTGGCCGACATCATCTACCGCAGCTTCTCGGGCCTTGGGATCACCGCGGGCGGGGGCGGGATTTCGGCCGACCAGATGATGCGCCCCGGGGCGATCGCCGGCGAGGGGTTCAGCGCCGCCTGGCCGCTGCTCAAGAAGGCCGGCTCCCTGCTGGGCTTCCCGGAGTTCTTCGGCAACTTCCTGGTCATCGCCGTGCTGCTGGTCTGCTGGCTGCTGGTGCTCCTGGCCTTCTTCGTCCTGGCGCTGCAGCTCTTCGTGACGATCATCGAGTTCAAGTTGACGACCCTGGCCGGGTTCGTGCTCGTGCCCTTCGCGCTGTGGAACAAGACCAGTTTCCTGGCCGAACGCGTGCTGGGCAACGTCATCTCCAGCGGCGTCAAGGTCATGGTGCTGGCGGTGATCGTCGGCATTGGCACGAGCTTCTTTGGCCAGTTCTCCGCGTTGGCGGGCGATGATCCCGGGGTCAAGGAGGCCGTCACCCTGCTGATCGGGGCGCTGGCCCTGTTTGGTCTGGGCGTTTTCGGGCCAGGCATCGCCTCGGGCCTGGTCTCCGGCGCACCGCAACTGGGCGCCGGCGCGGCGGTCGGCACAATGGCGGGCGCGGCGATGATCGGCATGGGCGGCGCGGCGCTCGGCGCGCGGGCGCTGGGCGCCGTGGGCGGCGGGCTGGGAGCTGTCCGCGCCGCCAGCGCCATGGGCACGACGGCCAAGACCGCCTATCAGTCGGCCGCCTTCACCTCGGGCCAGAGCGGCCCGGCCGCCGCCGCTGCTGGATTGGGGGGCGTGGCGCGCGCCGCCGCATCGGTGGGGGAAGCCGCCAGTCGTCAGGCGAGCAGCTTCGCCGACAAGGCAGCCGAAGCCTTCAGTCAGGGCCAGGCCTGGCGCATGCCCGACCGCAGTTCGCAATCCGCTGACGGCGAGGCGGCCGGTTCGGCCGGGCCACCAGGCGGCCAAGCGGCGACGTCCAGTACGTCGCCCGACGCCCCGCCGGCCTGGGCGACGCAGCTGCGTCGTGAGCAGACCGCCCGTCACCACCGTCACGCCGCCATCCAGCTCATCAAGGACGGGGACCGCCCAGGCGGCGCGGCCAATCCCGATCTCAGCCAGAAGGATTGAAGGTCATGCTCTTCAAGCGATCCCTCCAGCGCTACGGCCAGACGCCGGCGCCGGAAACGCCTTACCAACGCGCCGGCCAGCTCTGGGACGAGCGCATCGGGTCCGCCCGCGTCCAGGCCGCCAACTGGCGGTTGGTCGCCTTCGGCTGCCTGGGTTTGGCCGGAGGGCTTGCCGGGGCCAACGTCTGGCAGTCGATGCAGAGCCGCGTCACGCCCTATGTGGTCGAGGTCGACCGCCTGGGAGAGGCGCGCGCCATCGCCCCCGCCATCCAGAACTACAGGCCGACCGACGGACAGATCGCCTGGCATCTGGGACGGTTCGTCAGCAACGTCCGGTCGGTCTCGACCGACCCGGTGCTGGTCAAGAAGAACTGGCTCGACGCCTATGACTTCGCCACTGACCGCGCGGCGACCTTCCTGAACGAGTACGCCAGGACGAACGACCCGTTCGCGGGCATCGGCGAACGCAGCGTGTCGGTGCAGGTGACCAGCGTGGTGCGGGCGTCCGACACCAGTTTCCAGGTCAAGTGGACCGAGAGCACTTACGAACGCGGCAGTCTGGCCAAGACCGAGCGCTGGACGGCGATGCTGACCACGGCGATGCATCCGCCCAAGACCGCCGACGCCCTGCGCCGCAATCCGCTGGGCCTATTCGTCAACGCGATCGACTGGGCTCGGGAGCTGGACGGCGCGTCGGCGGTCCCTAAGCCGTCCGCGACCGCGACGCCCCCGCCGGCGGCGCCCACCCCGATCCCCGCGCTCGCGCCGCCCATCCCATCATCGCCGACCGCCGATCAATCGTCCGGCGCGGCGCCGTCCGAAGGAGGCAACGTCCCATGACCCGCAGCATTGTCATCCTGTCCGCGGCGGCGCTCGCCGCCTGCGCCGGCAAGACCCCGCCGCCGGCCGTCGTTTACGACGCCACCGATTTCAGGCCGGCCGCGATCGCGCCGGAACCGCCCAAGCCGGTGGAGATCGTGCTGGCGCCGCAACCCCTGCCGCTGCCCGGCCAGATGCTGCCGCCGCCGTCGGTGAAGCCCGACGCCCGTCCGCCGACGGTGCGGGTGGACGCCGCCAACCGCGCCGCGACGCGCGAGCCCTCCAGCGCCGGGTACGTCAACGCCGTGCAGGTCTATCCTTGGACCGACGGGGCGCTCTACCGACTCTACACCGCGCCGGAACGGGTCAGCGACATCGCCCTGCAGCCTGGCGAGAAACTGATCGCGGTCTCGGCCGGAGACACCGTGCGCTGGGTCATCGGCGACACCACCAGCGGCGCGGGCGACGAGGCCCGGGTCCATGTGCTGGTGAAACCCTTCGCGTCGGGCCTGGCCACGAACATGGTCATCACCACGGACCGGCGGGCCTACCATGTCGCGCTGGAAAGCACCGACGCGACGGCGATGGCGGCGATCTCCTGGGCTTACCCGCAGGACCGGCTTCTGGCGCTTCAGCGGCAGAACGTGAAGGCGGAGGCCGTAAGGCCGATCGCCGAGGGCGCGGCGCTGACCAGCCTGCGCTTCCGCTACGCGATCGGCGGCGACAATCCGCCATGGCGGCCGGTGCGGGCCTGGGACGATGGGAACAAGGTTTATATCGAATTTCCGGGGCGGCTCGATCAGGGCGAGGCGCCGCCGCTGTTCGTGGTGGGGCCGCTCGGCGACAGCCAGCTCGTCAACTACCGGGTCAGCGGCAACCACTACATCGTCGACCGGCTCTTCGCCGCCGCCGAACTGCGCCTGGGCGAGAACCCGCAGCAGGTCGTGCGGATCTCGCGCACGGACGTCCCGGCCGGGAGGGCGCGGCCATGACCCAGACGCCCGTTGATCCGGCCCCGCCGCAAGGCGACGAGGGGCGTCCGCCAGAGCCGCCCGCCAAGGCCAGCCCCGAAACCCTGGCCTTGCGCGCCACGCCCCGTCGCATCGTGCAGTTCAAGCGCGGCGTTATCATCGGCGGCGCGGCCGCCGGCGCTCTGGCGGTGGCCGCCGGTGCCTGGCTGGCGCTCAGCCCCAAGGCCTTGCATCTGGCCAAGTCCAACGAGCAGGCGATCTTCGATCGACGCACGCCCGCCGACGCGGTGGCCAACCTGCCCGGCGACTACAGCAAGGTGACGGCGACCACGATCCCACCGTTGGGACCGCCGCTGCCTGGCGACCTGGGGCGAGCGGCGCTCGAACGCCAGCGCCAGCTTGAAGCCGGCGGCGCCCTGGCGCGCGATCCCAGCCTGGCGCCGCCCGCCATGACGTCCGAGCAGCAAGCGGCGCAGGCCGAACGCCAGCGGAGCGCCGCCCAGGCCTATCAGGCGCGTGAGGCGGGGGTCATGGTCCAGTCGTCGGGGCGCGCTGCCGCGGCGCCGATGGCGCCGGACACGCCTGCGCTCGGTGGTACATTCCCTCAGGTAGCCGCTGCCGATCAGCCTGCATCGGTCGAAGCTGCCAAGCTGACCCTCGACCTCGAGCGCGACCAGAACAATCAGCAGCGCAAGCTTGATTTCGTGGGCGCGACGGCGGGGCAGGGCGGCGTCACCAATGCTCACGCCTTGCAGGCCCCGGCGTCGCCCTGGCAGGTCATGGCGGGCAGTGTCATCGCCGCCAGTCTGGTCACCGGACTCAACTCCGACCTGCCCGGCATGGTCGTGGCCCAGGTGACCGAGAACGTCTTCGACACGGTGACGGGCCGCATCCTGCTTATCCCGCAAGGCTCGCGGCTGATCGGCAGCTATGACAGCGTGGTCGCGTTCGGGCAGAGCCGGGCGCTGCTGGTCTGGCAGCGGATCATTTTGCCCGACGGGGCCTCGATCCAGCTCGACAACCTGCCGGCCACGGACGCCGCCGGCTATGCGGGGCTTTCGGACAAGGTCGATCTCCACACCTGGCGGCTGCTCAAGGGTGTGGTGCTGTCCACTCTGCTCGGCGTGGGAACCGAACTCAGCCTCGGCGACGACGAGAGCGATCTTGTTCGCGCCATTCGCCAATCGACCCAGCAGAGCGCCTCGCAGGCCGGCCAACAGATCGTCGCCAAACAACTCGACGTTCAGTCGACCCTCCGCGTGCGGCCGGGCTGGCCGCTGCGGGTCGTCGTGCACAAGGACCTGATCCTACGCCCCTGGCGGGCGTCATAGAGGAGACCACCATGCCAGATCTGAAGCTTGGTAAGCTGCCCAACCGCACGCCGGTGAAGATGACCATCAGCGTCATGCCCGACTACGAGGAGGCGCTGCGCGACTACGCGGCGATCCATTCCGCTCAACACGGCGTGGCCTCGACGTCGGCTGATATAGCCTCGGGCATGGTGGAGCAGTTCATCACCAACGACCGCGAATTCGCTAAGGCTCGTGCGGCGTTCAAGGCCGCTCAATCGACCGGTCACGCCGGCCAGGTGCGTGGTCAGAAAACGTTGGAGGACCGGTCATGAACAGGTTGATCATCGGCGTGTTCAAGATCGCCCGGAGCGGCGGATGGGAGGGAGAAATCAAAACTCTTGTCGCCAACGCCAAGGTGAGATTCGTCCCCAACGACGACCTGGTCAGTCCCAACGCGCCGGCGTTTCGCGTCATGCTGGGAAATTCTCGCATAGGCGACGCCTGGGAGGCGCAATGGGGTGGTGACCGCCCTCGCGGCTTCTTGCGCGTCAACCTCGACGACCCCTTCTTGCCCGCGCCAATTTCGGCGGCGCTGTTCCCAGAAGACGACGGCGCCAGCGCGCAACTTGTGTGGACACGGCCGCCGAAGAAGGAGGAGAAGGCCCAAGGAGGGCGCCGGGAAGCGGAAGGTAAAGCCGTCGCCGGCTAGACCTTGCGCGACGGGCGACCTAGTAAGCGCCCGTCAACACGGAGCCGATCCTTGATCGCCATGAACCGCTCTGAAGCGCTCGGCGCTGCGCGTCGATTGATGCGCGGCTTTGCCGGCGCGCCGGACGCGCGTCGTCACGCGCAGCAGTTCTACAGCGCCCTGGTTCATGCCGAAGGATGGAGCAAGGGCGAGCAGGATCTGATCGTGACGCTCGGGATCTGGTTGGGGGAGCGTCCGAGCGTGAACGAGCTCAAGAAGCGGTGCGACGAGACCCTCGAAAAGCTGGCCTAGGCAGCGGATGACCCGATCGGTCACCGCTACCTGGAGATCCACCTCACGCAGCTGATTTGAGGCGCTTGGGATTGAGAACGGTTCGGACAAAACCATTCCATTGCTTCATCGCCGCGCGCTTCTCGGGCATGTAGTTCCAGCGATCATAGGCCTTGGAGCTAACGTCCTGGAGCGTGTGGTTCTGGATTCTGTCGCGGATCTCCTTCGACAATCCAGCCTTCCCCGCGAGTGTCTTCCAGGTTCGACGCAAGTCGCGATTGGTGACCACGGGAATGACCTTGCGCTCCCGTTGACGCCACATGAACGAATAGAGCGTCTGGTGGCTGACGGGCCTGGTGGGATCCATCGCCGAAGGAAAGAACCAGCCGTAGGCGTTGGGCTTGATCGACTCCAAAAGTTCGGCCGCCAGATCAGGTACGGGGATGGCGTGGGGTTTGCTGTTCTTGGTCGTGGACCAATCGAGAATTCGTTCCTTGGCGTCCCATTGATCAACGTGAAGCCGGGCTATTTCCTCGACACGTTGGCCGGTGAGCATGAGGACGCGCACCGCGCGCGTGTACGGCGGATGCACGGGCGTGTCGGGGCACTCCAACCAGCGATACAGCCGCAGGAATTCATCTTCGTCGAGCCAGCGATTGCCGGGCACATAGGGCTCGGTTGGAATGCCGGCGGCCGGATTTTGAATGAGGCCGAAGCGTCGCGGCGCGCTGTTGCGATAGTCGTTTTCTGATTTCAAGCCCCAGCTGAAGGCCGAGCGAATATAGCCCCTCACATGGTCGGCCATTGATCGCGCGCCGCGCGCATAGATCGGGCGAATGGCCGCGACGACCTCTTGGGGCTCGATATCCCGAGCTGGGCGATGGCGACCGAGCTTGCTCACGACTCTATCGAGACCCTTCTTGGTCTGTTCCCACGACGGCTTGTTCGAAGCCTGCAAGTGGGCGACGTAACCGTCGAAGAGATCGCCGACCGTTCCCGCACGCGAGTCTCCGAGCACCTTGATGCTCTGGCCCTTCTGGATGCCATCGACATAGTCGCGCTCATAGATGTCGCGGGCCTGGGCCAGGGACATCGCGGGGTAGACGCCGAACTTCTTCCGCGTCCGCTTTTTGTCCTGCCACTGCTGCGCCATCCAGTCGGCCGTAACCCGGGTCGGCATCGGCTTGAGGACAAGGATCATGCGGCCGACGCCGCGACCTTCGCCGTCCGCCAGGGTGATCGGCTTTTGAGTGAGTTGAACTTCTTTCAAGGCACGACGGATCGCGCCGTCAGTCAGGCTCGGCATGAGACCCTCCCGAACGATGGTTAGTAGGATGGTGCGGCCGTTACTGGGGGCGGTAACTGGGGTCGGTAAGGGCCGCGACCTGCCTTGATCATGCCAAATGACGTGTGCGGTGAAAAGTGAAAAAAGATAATAAAATCAATGTGGTAATGCGTGATTGTCCATGGGTGAAAATGACCCAGTCGGATGGTTGTGCAGCAGGATGATGTTGGAGCTCGACAGCTCCAGCGCCCGGCGCATCACCTCGCGCGGATAGACCGGGGCGTGGTCGACGGTGCCGTGGTTCATCACCTCGTCGGCGATCAGTTGGTTCTTCTTGTCGAGGAACAGCACCCGGAACTGCTCGCGCGGCTCGTTGGCCAGGGCGACGCGGACATAGCCCAGCAGCGCCGTCCACGACGAGATCACCGGCCGCTTGGCGATCTTGTCGCGCCCGGCCCGCAGGGTGGCTTCATGCAGCAGGGTCAGGTCGACGGCGGCGTTCTCGCCGACTCCCGGCACGGTCTTCAGCGCCTCGATCCCGGCCCCGATCACCGCCCCGAGCGAGCCGAACCGGGCCAGCAGCGCCTTGGCCATCGGCTTGACGTCGCCGCGCGCGTAGGTGCGGAAGAGGTAGAGCTCCAGCAGTTCGTAGTCGGGCAGGGCGGCCAGGCCGCCGGCCTTGGCGCGGTCGCGCAGGCGTTCGCGGTGGCCCAGGGCGTGGCTGGGCGCCGCGGCGTCGGCGACGCCCGTCGCCTTGAGTGATCTTCCGCTGACCATCTCGCCCCCCCCGCCATGCGAGAGACGATTAGGTCAGATCAATTGAAGGTTGTCGATAGTTCTCACCCTCTCCCATGGGGAGAGGGCGGGGCCC
>NZ_AKKF01000249.1 GCF_000281955.1 Caulobacter sp. AP07
GGCCATGTCTTGCCCGGCCGCTCGCCGCTCTCCAATGGTTGTTTGAACGGAGTGCGTCGATGAGTTTGCCGGCAAGGTTGAAGCGTGAACTGCGGTTCCTGAAGGGGCTTACGCGCACCCTGAAGCGCGTGAAGTCCATCGCACCCGACAGCGCCAACCTGGTCTGCGATGACCTGGAAGCAGCAGTCGACAAGTGGTCGTCGAGCCCGGCGATCACCTTCGAAGGCAAGACCATCACCTATGCCGAGCTGGACGGCATCGCCAACCGCTACGCCCACTGGGCCAAGGGGCAGGGGATCACGCGCGGCCAGACCGTGGCGCTGTTCATGCCCAACCGGCTGGAATATCTGGCGATCTGGTACGGCCTGTCGAAGGTCGGGGTGGCCACGGCCCTGATCAACAACCAGTTGACCGGCCCGGCCCTGGCCCACTGCCTGAAGATCTCGGGCGCCCTGCACTGCATCGTCGACGCCGAGACCTCGCCCTGTTTCGAACAGGTGAAGGGCTTGCTGGACCCCGTTCGCCATATCCAGCAATGGGTGCTGGGACCCGTCTCGGGCGACCAGCGCGACCTGGTCAACGCCCTGAAGAGCTGCAGCCAGCTGCGCCCCGACCGCCTGACGGCTCGCCACGGCCTGGTCGCCAAGGACACCGCGCTCTACATCTTCACCAGCGGCACCACCGGCATGCCCAAGGCCGCCCGCATCACCCACATGCGGGCCCAGCTCTATATGCGCGGCTTCGCCGGTTCGACCGACGCCCGCGCCACCGACCGCATCTACATGACCCTGCCGCTGTACCACGCCACCGGCGGCCTCTGCGCCATGGGCGCGGCCCTGCTGAACGGCGGCTCGGTCGTGCTGCGCAAGAAGTTCTCGGTCAGCCAGTTCTGGGACGACGTGGTCGCCGAGAACTGCACGATGTTCGTCTATATCGGCGAGCTGTGCCGCTACCTGGCCAACCACCCGGAAAGCTCCAACGAGCGGGCCCACAAGATCCGCCTGATCTTCGGCAACGGCCTGCGCCCCGACGTCTGGGACACCATGCTGGACCGCTTCAAGGTGGGCGGCGTGCTGGAGTTCTACGGCGCGACCGAGGGCAATGTCTCGCTGTTCAACTTCGACGGCCGGCGCGGGGCGATCGGCCGGATCCCGAAATACCTGCGCAGCAAGTTCAACATCCGCATCGTCAAGTTCGACGTCGAGACCGAGACGCCGGTGCGCGGCCCCAACGGCTGCTGCATCGAGGCCGCGCCTGGCGAGGTCGGCGAATGCATCGGCCATATCGCCAGCGACGCCCGCTCCAACTTCACCGGCTACGCCGACAAGGCGGCGACCGAGAAGAAGATCCTGCACGACGCCTTCCAGAAGGGCGACGCCTGGTTCCGCACCGGCGACCTGATGCGCTCCGACGGCGACGGCTACCTCTATTTCGTCGACCGCATCGGCGACACCTTCCGCTGGAAGGGCGAGAACGTCGCCACCAGTGAGGTGTCCGAGCGTTTGTCCGGCGTCGAGGGCGTTCGGGAGATCAATGTCTACGGCGTGCCGATCGGCGACCTGGACGGCAAGGCCGGCATGGTCTCGCTGGTGGTCGGACCCGAGTTCGACATCGCCGCCCTGGCCGAATATGTCGACCGCGAGCTGCCCAGCTATGCGCGGCCGATCTTCGTGCGCCTGCAGCCCGAGATCGAGACCACCGGCACCTTCAAATATCGCAAGATGGACCTGGTCCAGGAGGGCTTCGACCCCGCCAGGATCAAGGACCCGCTGTATTTCCGCGATCCGGCCAAGGGCTATGTGAAGCTGACCAAGGCGGTCCACGCCAAGATCCTGGCGGGCGCCTACCGCCTGTAGGGGCCTTCGGGGAGGGGCATGCTGGAACCGGCGAGCCTTTCGGCCGCGCCGATGGTCAAATCTCGGGACGATGTTGTGATCGGCGCGAGGGATGCTTCGCGATCGGGCCGGGTATAGATTGCCGCCCGAGATCGGGAGGGCCATCGTCGGAGCGCCATCATGGCCGAGCCTCATAGCGACACCACACCCAACCCATCCGCACCCAACCCATCCGCCGGGCCCTCGCGGGAGAGGGCCGGGCCATCCCCGCCGGCCGAACCGGCGTCATTCCGTCCGGCCGGCGAGGCGGACGGGCCGGGCCCCGAAGCCAAGTCCGCACCTGGGGAAGGCAAGATCGAGTTCACCCACGAAGGCGGGGACATGGCGGCGGCGGGCCACCAGGCGATGCTCGCCTCGGTCCGTCTTTGGGAGCAGGCGCTCGAACCCCTCCAGGCGTTCGTGTCCAGCATGACGCGATGGAGCGAAGAGTTCTGGCGCGAGGCGGCCAGCGGCCTGCGTCCCGTGCCGTTCTCGCGGTTCCTGAACCCGGCGCCGTTCCTGGACCTGCCGTCGATCGACGTGAGGGAACGGGCCGACGCCTACGTCGTGTCGGTCGAACTGCCGGGACTCACCGACCGGGACGTCAGCGTCTCGACCGAGCGCGACATGCTCCGGATCCAGGGCCAGAAGACCCAGGACCAGGACGCGGCGACCCAGACCTACCGGCGCAGCGAACGCTGGTTCGGACATTTCGAGCGGATCTTCCCCTTGCCGCCCGGGGTCGCGGCGGACCGGATGACGACGTCGATGCGCGACGGCGTCCTGGAAATCGTCCTGCCCAAGCTCGCCTCGGCGGTGGAACCGGCCCCGACCGGGGTTCGCCACTGAGAGGGGGAGGGGCGGGGTCCTACAGCCGCCCCTTCAACTGCCATCCCGGGCACTTGCGCCCGGGACCCCCCGTCCGCCGCAGGTGCGGAGGGGTGGCGCGCCGGCGCGCCAAAGCGCTTCACCTGCAAGCTGAACCAGGGATCCCGGGCACAAGGCCCGGGATGACGGTTGAAAGATGGAGTGCGGAAAAAGGCCCGGCGGCCGGGCCGCGCCCGACGTCGTCGGAGGCCCATACAGCGAAGCCCGGCGTTCACCTCCTTTTTTCGGGAGGGGGATCGCGTCGGGCTTCCTGGTCCGGTCAATCGCCTCATGGTTTCGAGGTGATCCTTCCAGATCGGGATCGAAGGCTTTCGCCTTGGATCCATCCTAAGAACGATCCTGGCCCTCCCGCGTTCCCACCGGAAACTCAAAAAAATCAGATTTCGAGGCCGCGGCGTCAGCTGGGCGCGTAGGCCGCGCCACAGCCGGGACAATGCGACCGCGACAGATAGGTCCAGGCCTTTCGCACAAAGGGCCAGGCCTCCCCCTCCTCGTACTGGAGGAGGCGACAGGCGACCGCGAGTTGGGCCGAGACGTCGTGGAGGGTGCGGGGCGTCAGCTTGCCGAGAAGCTTCAAGGCCTCCTCGCGCGCGTCGCCCAGGCGCCGACTTTCGGCGTCTATGGCGTCCATCTCCGCGCCCATCGGCAAGGCGCTGACCTGGGCGGTCGATAGCTTGAAGTAGTCGAACTGACGGGTCGCCAACGTCTCCAGATCGGACCAGCGCCCGGCGAGACGGGCGATCTCCCTGTCCAGGGCGATCCAGGTGGCGCACCGCGCGGGGATGTCCGCGGCGCCGGTCGTCGCCCATCCCCGCGCGGGCCCCGCCAACGGCGCACCAGCCGCGCCGATCACGGCGCGACGTGAGATGGCAGGCAGGCGCGCGCCGTCGCCCGTCTTTCGACGCTGGCCCATAGCGTAGGTCCTGATTCAGTGGTTATTGTTTTCCTATCATATCGACCAAAAGAGATCAACGAAAAACGATCATGAGAGCGGAAAACAATAACGAAAGTCTCACGGCTGGCCAGATTCGCGCCGCGCGAGGCCTTCTGGATTGGAGCCAACCTCAGTTGGCTGAAGCGGCGAAGCTCTCTCTTCCGACCATTCGCCGCATGGAAGGGCCGCTTGGACCCGGCCGGAGCACCGTTGCCAATATTGAGGCGGTTCGTCGCGCGTTCGAAGAAGCCGGCGTCGTATTCGTTGTTGCCGGCGAGATAAGCGCGGGCGGTCTGGGCGTCCGCTTCAAAATCGGATCCTAGAAACAGGGTCCCTGTTTCCGAATTGCTTGGCCCTTTTTGGGTTTTAGGCCTGTTCTTTGAGATTGCTTGGAGGTGCCTCCAAAACGGCCCACCGTTCGCTTTGACAGTCACCGCCTCATCGTAGCGTCAACGCAGTGAATTATCTCTTTGCCTGCTGCGTATGCCGCTTTGATCTCGTCATAGTTAGTAGTGTTTGGCGCTCTTCCGGCGTGAACAAATTGATGGCGCCAGGAAATAACATTGTCGTAGCTATTCAACATGCTGATCCTGGCGCTTCGCAGCATGGCTTTCTCTCGCATTTCAACAAGTTTTTTGAACTTATCAGAGTATTTTTGACCAAAAAGCTTAATGTGATCGTTGGCTAGATTGCGATATTTTATTTGACCGTTCAAACGTTCGAAGCGACCCCTCGCCACGCTTCCTAATACCTTATGCTTCTTATCCGAGAAATCGTAGAAGATGTCCTTAATTGCCAACTCGTAGCCTGTCACCGCCGATATAAGGACAAATCCTAGGTACCTGCTCTGAATAAATGGATCGCCAATACCACCCATTACCTCGTCAAGATGGACTAGGTAATCATCAACGATCTTAAACTTATCTATATAAGTCATTGGTCAAGCAAGTGCTTCCTGGCGGCAGCCATGCGGTCTCGGATGCTTGATATATCGCTAGTGTTATAGAATATCGCTGCCTTGTACTTTTCATCTCCGAGAAGCTTTTCATAGCGCTCTGCTAGATCGTGCGGTGCCTTACCGCCGTTCGCGACGAGGACAGACATCACGGAATCAAGCGCCGCGAGGTTCAGAGGCCCCCTCACGTGGAACGGCTTCTCAGGGAGATGCTTCGCGACTAAGTCGGAAGCCGCCTGAAAGGCCTGCTGCACCCTCATAATGTCCACACCATCGGACTTCGCGTAGGACTTCATGTACCCATTCAAGAAAGATTTCATGGGTTTTTCGTAATGCTTACTCTTCTCAGTCAACGCCCACACGCGCAGCACCACCTCGACATCCCGAAGGTGCCGGTCAGGTTTTGGCTGAGCAAGTATCTTCCTCCAAGATGGATACGCATTGGCCTTCTTCAATGTGGTGACCATCTCGCCGTGGAAGACGCAATTTCTGATCTCCTGCGGGCGAAGTGGTGTGCCTCCCGTGTTCAGGCGTTCGAAAATATGATACATACTGCTCTCATCCCTAACGGGCGAGAGTTGGCGAATATTTACGACACGAAGCACGGAACTTTTTAGGGCGCGCTGATCCTTCGCCTCAAGATCTTCAAAGCGCTTATTGTAGTAGGGACTCTTCTTGGAAATCCCGCTGAGGCGGAAAACCTGACGCTTGCCAGACTCGGACTCGTCACCAAAATATCCAGAGAAATAGCTCACCACGGTCATGATGCGCTGCTGACCGTCGATAACTAAACTTTTCTTGGTATCGTCGATGTAAAAGAACACTTGGGGGACGGGTAAACCCATCAGGAAGGATTCAATTAGAGCAGATGCTTGCTTGATATTCCAAACATATCCTCTCTGAAATCCTGGAATAACGATCTCCTCGTCATTCCACATGTCATATAGAACACTTAGAGTGGGGTCTGACGGATAGGTCGCAATATCGTACTGAACATGTACAGGCTCGTCATCCCCGCTCTCCCCTCCTTCGTCATCCACCAAAAGATCAAGTTGCAGGTCTGTATCGTCCATCGGTTTTGCCGCGCGTCCGTTCAGCTGTTCTCGCCATGATAGCAGTCAGCTTTACCGTCAAGCTACAGGTGTTTCGGCCTCAGGAGTTGCGGTGACAGTGCGCTCAATTGGAAAAGCGCCAACACCCCTACAGCTCCCCCGCCACCCCGCCCCAGTCGGCCGGGTCGACGTCGGCGATCGATTGCGAGAACGTCCAGACGTGGCCGGCCAGGTCGACGGCGACGTACTGGCGCTCGCCATAGGCGTGGTCGCTGGGCGGGCCGACGATCCAGGCGCCGTGCGCCTTGGCGCGGGCGTGGTGGGCGTCGATGTCGTCGACCCGGACCATCACGCCGTGGACGCGGTCGCCCTTGGCCAGGGTTCCCCGGGCCTTGGTGACGACCAGGGCCCCGTCGCCGACATTGAGCTGGGCGCGGTGGCCGCCCATCGTCAGGCGCGGGGTGAAGCCGAAGGCGGCGCACAGCCAATCGACGGCCGCCTCCACCTCGGGATAGGCCAGTTCCGGTATCACCGCGGCGCGCGGCATCGAGCGATTGGCCAGCATGGCTTCCTCCTTCGGGTCCCGTCAGGCGCCGCAGGCCGCTCCGTTCAACTTCCGCTGATAGGCCTCGGCCAGACTCATATAGGGCGGCAGGAAGGTGTGCAGCACCACCGTCTTGCCGTCCGTCGTCACGCCCGCCGCGCCGGCCCGCATTTCGAAGTGCAGGTGGATGGTGGTCGGGGTGCCGGCGAAGTCGTTGGCCACCTTGCCCAGCCTCTGGCCGACGGCGACCGCGTCGCCTTCATGCACGGCCAGGGTCGCCATCTGCATGTGCAGGTAGCGATAGGTGCGGTGCGGGGCGGCCGAGGCGGTCAGGGTGACGGTGTAGGTCCCGATGTCGGTGATCACGCCCTTCTCGGCGGCCACCGCCCAGTGCAGGTTCTTCTTGCAGGTGGCCGGGCGGATGTCCTGGCCCTGGTGGCCCGCGCCGCCGGCGCACAGCGGCGTGTCGCGCGAGCGGGCCTCGCAGAAGTTGTCGCGCCAGGGCAGGCTGTAGTTGGCGCTGTCGCACTGGCTGGTCCCGGCCGGGCCCAGGCCGCCGCCGTGGCCGTAGACCTGGGAGTTGGCGAAGGCCGCCTCCTCCAGCGGCCAGCACATGCTGGGCGACCACACCGTGCGGTCCAGATAGCCCTTGCCCTGGCCGGCCGGGATGGCGCCGGGCGGGCCATGGTCGAAGGTGGCGGGCGTAGGGGCTGGCGGCGTGGCCGGTTGGACCGGCGGCTCGGCGACCGGCGGGATCGGCTCGCCGGGCGTCTGCTCGGCGCCGCCGTCACCGGGGGCGTCCTCCGGCGTCGGGGCGCCGGGCTCGGGCGAGGCGGGGGTCTTGACCTCGCCGCCGGGCGTCGGCGGTTTCGGGGTCTTGGGCTCGCAGGCGCCGAGGGCCAGGACGGCCATCAGCACCAGAGGCGAAAGGGCGGTGAGCCTGCGCATCGGCCTAGCCCCCCAGGCCGGCTTCGGCGCGGGCGGCGGCGCCCATCACCACGGCGGTGGTCTTGGCCGCCAGCCCCTGGGCGTAGTTGTCGTCCATGCAGCGCGGGTCGGTGGGCGCGTCGCAGCGCACCTCGACAGTGTAGAGCACGCCGTAGCGCACGAAGCTGATCAGCTGGCCGTCGACCGTGCGCTGGCTGGTCGCGCCCTCGGGCCCCACGGGGGTGATCTTCAGCGGCGTGGCGGCCGGCAGCGGCACCACCGTGGTCGTGCCGCTGAGCGAGACGCCCAGCCCCGGCGCGTCGGCGGTCAGGGTGTAGTAGTCGCCGAACGAATAGAGCCGCGCCCCGGCCGTCAGGTCGGCGTCGGTGGGCAGCAGGATCGGCACGCGGGTGGCGTCCACCGCCGCCTTGTCGAGGTTGGGGGCCAGGGTCTCGCCCGCCCCGCCGGTCTGGCGCAGGCCGCCGACCGCGCCCTGCCAGTCGACCCGGCCGCTCGTCCGCTGGCGTCCCGCGACCAGGGCGTTGCGTCGCGCCGCCAGCTGGGCGGCCGTCGTCACGGGCGCGCCCGTCGCGGGATCGACGCGCGTCTGGGAAACCGCCGCCCCCAGCACCCCCGCCGCCAGGACGACGCCCAGCAGCATACCCGTCACCAGTCGCATGAGAGCCCCCTCGCATCACGCCGTTCGCTCAACCATAGGGCGCCGGCGGGCCGCTGTTAACCTTTCATCGGCGGGGACCGCATTGTCGCACCGCGATTGAACGCGCGGGGCATCCTGGCTATAGGACCAGTCTGATCACGGGTCATGTGTGTGGCGGCCCGATAAATCCCAAGCTTCTTCAAATGGATAGGGTGATTTCGCCATGCTGCTGACGATGATGAAGGCCAAGCTTCACCGCGCCACCGTCACCCAGGCCGACCTGGACTACGAAGGCTCGATCGCCATCGACACCGACCTGCTGGACGCCGCCGGCATCCTGGCCAACGAGCAGGTCGACGTGCTGAACATCACCACCGGCGCCCGCTTCACCACCTACGCCATCGCCGCGCCGCGCGGCTCCAAGGTGATCGGCGTCAACGGCGCCGCCGCCCGCCTGGTGCAGAAGAACGACACCGTGATCGTCGTGGCCTACTGCCAGATGCCGGCCGAGGAGGCGCGCAACTACGCCCCCACCGTGGTGCTGCTGGAGAACGGCAACCAGATCAAGAAAGCCGCCTGAGGGTGCGCGGCCTCGCCGTCCTGGCGCTCGCGGCCGTCGCGCTGAGCGCCTGTTCGCCCAAGCTGCCCGAGGGCGTCGACGAGGCCCGGCTGTCCGAGACCGTCGGCCGCGCCATCGGCGGGCCCAACACCTGCGTGATGCTGGCCGACAAGGCGGGCAGAGTGGTGTGGAAGGCGGGCGGCTACATCACCTGCGCCCGCAACCTGCCGACCTGCGCGGGGGCCACGGCCACCGCCCAGACGGTGCTCGAGGGCGCGGCGGGCCGGCCGGCGCGGTTCGCCAGCTGCCCTTCAGGCCCTGGCGTCGCCACCGTCGGCTGGGCCACGGGCCTGGTCCCGGTGGGCGAGGGCCGGCCGGATCGCGGCCTGTCCTACGTGGCGGTGATGGAGGGCGAGCGCGCCCTGCCGGGCCGCGAGGTCCAGGAGCGCGTCGAGCGGGCGTTCAGGAAGGCGGGGCTCTGATTCCTTCTCCCCTTGCGGGAGAAGGTGTCGGCGTAGCCGACGGATGAGGGGTCTCTCAAACGAAAACCGCCGCGACCGGCCTTTCGGCTGATCGCGGCG
>NZ_AKKF01000250.1 GCF_000281955.1 Caulobacter sp. AP07
TTGGCTGCTGCCGCCGCCGCTGCACGCGCCGGGGACCTGGGCGATGGTCGCCATCGGCGCCGGCACGGTGATCTATGCCGGCCTCTACCTGCTGATCCTCACGCGCTTCGGCAAGGGCCGGTGGGCGCGGAAGTGGCAGCTGATCAAGTAGCGGTCGACGTCACGAACCCTATCGTTGTCATCCCGGACGAGCGCGTAGCGCGAAGATCCGGGACCGGCGCGTGAACGCAGGCGCTTCCGGCGGTCCCGGATCTACCCCCGGCCTTCGCCGGGGTACGCCCGGGATGACAGAGTGGATTAGCCCTTCGCCTTCAAACACAGGTCCAGGTGCGTGCCGTTGTCGTCCTCGACATGCCGCGTCCAGGCCGCGTCGACATTGGCGATCACCTCGGCCGGCGTCGCGCCCTTCACGGCCTCGCGCTTCTTCTTGCGGTGCAGGATCTCGATCCCGTAGCCCAGGTCGAGGAAGAAGCTCAGCAGGGCCGAGCCTTCGGCCCGTGAGGTCTCGGCCTGGAAGCGCGGCGAATATTCCAGGAAGGTGATCGGCTTCTGCTCGGCCATGAAGGCCTTGGCGCCCATGAACGCCCGGTACTCCATGCCCTCGATGTCGATCTTCATGACGTCGACCTTGCCGAACTCGCCGCGCAGCAGGTCCAGCGGCACGACGGGGGCGATGTCGAACTCGCTCAGGTCGCTGGGCGTGCCATCGCCCGACGGCTCCAGCTGGTGGTTGTTGTGCATGGTCTGGCGGCGCAGGAAGGCCGTGCCCAGGGTGTCGGACACCCCGACCAGGATCAGGCGGATGTTGTCGATGGCGTTGACCTTGGCGCTCTCCAGGATCACCCGGCCGTTGCCCGGGCTCATCTCGACGGCGATCACCTGGCCCGTGGCCCCGACCTTCTTGCCGGCCGGCAGGGCGAAGGCGCCCCAGCTGGCCCCGACGTCGAGCACGGTCATGCCGGGCTTCAGGGTCTGGAGGAAATAGTCCAGCACCCAGGGCTCGTAGTCCTTGCCGTCCAGCAGCTGCTTGGTGATCACCCAGTGGTCGGGCATGCGGAAGGTGCAGCCGCGGAACTTCACCGAGGTGGGGACGGGCGCGACCCCGACCGGCAGCGAGATGGCTTGATGCTTCTTCTTGCGGAACAGGCCCATGGAATCCTCGTCGCGGGGCGGCGCGAGGATTCGCGGCGCGGCGGTCTTGTTTCAGGATCGTCATGTAGCGACACCGAGCCGCGACGTCACCCGCCTGACCTCGACACGGACCGCGATTCGTCGCACGGCTAGGCTTGGACCGAAGTGGAGACCGCGATGATCCGGCTGTTGCTCAACATCCTGTGGTTCGTGATGGGCGGTTGGATCAGCGGCCTGCTGTGGCTGCTGGGCGGCCTGTTGCTGGCCATCACCGTCGTGGGCCTGCCCTATACCGGCGCGGCCTGGCGCATTGCCGGCTTCGCCTTCTGGCCGTTCGGCAAGGAGATCGTCCCGCGCGAGATCGTCACCGGTAAGGGCGACCTGGGCACCGGCGGCCTGGGCTGCGTGCTCAACATCATCTGGTTCGTGCTGGGCGGCTGGTACATCGCCCTGTCGCACCTGGTCATCGCCGTGGCCGAGGCCGTGACGATCATCGGCATCCCCTTCGCCATCAAGGACCTGCAGCTGGCCGTGGTGGCCATTGCGCCGATCGGCCGGGTGGTGGTGGTCAAGCCGTAGGCGTCAGAAGCCGGTGAACAGCCGGTCGACGCCACTCCGCGCCGAATGCGCCATGCTCTTCGACGAAGCGATCGAGTTCGGCGATTACCTCGGCGCTCTCTTCCGCCCAGCGCCGGGCGCGTTCTTCAGCGCCCGCCGGATCCACCTTCTGCAAGTGTAGCCGCAGTTGCGTCTCGCTCATGCCGGCGACCGAAATCCCCAGCCGCTTGGCCTGCGCCAGCAGTTCCGGATCGATGCCGATGTCGAGTTCGACCTTGCCCATGCCTGGAGCCTAGCACGGCTCCCCGGGGGCCTTGTAGCCGTCAGCCCTCGTCGTCCGGCGACAGCAGGATGTCCAGGAAGGTCTGGCGGCGGTTGAGGAAATTTCGGGTCACCTGGAAGTGCTCGGTGTCCTCGTACTCCACCCGCTCCAGCCCGCGCTCGGAGGCCTGGTAGATCCAGGCGTCGGGATAGCCCAGCAGGATCGGCGAATGGGTGGCGATGATGAACTGCGAGCGGGCCAGGACCAGCTCGTGCAGCCGCGCCAGGAACGACAGCTGGCGTTGAGGCGACAGGGCCGCCTCCGGTTCGTCGAGGATGTAGAGGCCGTCGCCCCGGAAGCGGTTGTCGAACAGGGCGAAGAACGCCTCGCCGTGCGACTGCTCGTGCAGGGGCGTGCCGCCGTAGCCGCTGACCCCGACGTCCTCGACATAGCTGGCGACGTTGAAGAAGCTCTCGGCCCGCAGAAAGAAGCCGTCGTGCGGTCGCAGCGCCCCGCGCACCTTGCGCAGATGCTGGTGCAGCGGCGAGTGCGAGGCCCGCGTCGAGAGCTGGAAGTTCTGCGACCCGCCCTCGGCGTTGAAGCCCCAGGCCACGGCCAGGGCCTCGATCAGGGTCGACTTGCCCGAGCCGTTCTCGCCGACCAGGAAGGTGACGCGCGGGTGGAAGGCCAGGGTGTCGAGGTCGCGCACCACCGGCAGGTTGAAGGGGTAGGCGCCGCTGTCCCAGCCCTCGCGCCGCTCGACCCGGGCCTCGATCCAGTAGGGACGGTCGAGGGCGGTCATGTGGCGCTCCGCCGCAGGACATGTGTCCAAGGCCCCGTGGCGTCGGGCGAAAAGCCCTGGGTTTCCCAGAACGGCGCGGCGGCCGGGGAGGCGGCGGCGTTGACGGTGAGCAGGTCGACCTGGTCGAGGCCTTCCTGGATCAGGGCGGAGGCCAGGGTGCGGGCCACGCCCTGGCGGCGGAAGTCCGGTCTTACGTAGAAGCGGCGCACGCGGAGGGCCGGTTCGGTCGCGTCGGACTCGATGGAAAGGCCGCCGACACCCGCGAGCGCTCCCGCCAATAGCGCGCCCAGCAGGGCCTCGCCGTCGCCGTCGAAGCACTGGTCGCCGCCCGCCCAGCCTTGGGCCAGCAGCGCCATGTTGCGAACGCCCTCCTTCGCCGCGTCGGCGAGGAGGGCGGGAAAGCCGTCCGGCAGGTCGTCGATGATCCGGATCAGCTGGATCAAGATCAGCCCGGCGAGATCATGTTCTCGGGGCGGACGTACTGGTCGAACTCTTCGTTGGTCAGGTAGCCGCCGCCGACCGTCTCCTCGCGCAGGGTGGTGCCGTTCTTGTGCGCGGTCTTGGCGATCTTGGCGCAGATGTCGTAGCCGAGGCGGCCGTTCAGGGCCGTGACCAGCATCAGGCTGTTCTCGACGCCCTTCTGGATGTTGTCGACGCGCGGCTCGATGCCCACGACACAGTTGTCGGTGAAGCTGATCGCGGCGTCGGCCAGCAGGCGCACCGACTGCAGGAAGTTGTAGGCCATCACCGGGTTGAAGACGTTGAGCTCGAAATGGCCCTGGCTGCCGGCGAAGGTGACGGCGGCGTGGTTGCCGAACACCTGGACGCAAACCTGGGTGAGGGCCTCGCACTGGGTCGGGTTGACCTTGCCCGGCATGATCGACGAGCCGGGCTCGTTCTCGGGCAGGCTCAGCTCGCCCAGGCCGGCGCGCGGACCGCTGCCCAGGAAGCGGATGTCGTTGGCGATCTTGAACAGGCTGGCGGCGACGGTGTTGATCGCGCCGTGGCTGAAGACCATGGCGTCGTGGGCGGCCAGGGCCTCGAACTTGTTGGGGGCGGTGGTGAAGGGCAGGCCGGTGATGGCGGCGATCTGGGCGGCCACCTTCTCGGCGAAGCCGACGGGGGCGTTGAGGCCGGTGCCGACCGCGGTGCCGCCCTGGGCCAGTTCCATCAGCTTGGGCAGGGTGCTCTCGATGCGCTCGATGCCGTTGGCGACCTGCTGCGTGTAGCCACCGAACTCCTGGCCCAGGGTCAGCGGGGTGGCGTCCTGGGTGTGGGTGCGGCCGATCTTGATGATCTTGGCCCAGGCGTCGGACTTGGCCTTCAGGGCCGCGTGCAGGTGCTTGAGGGCCGGCAGCAGGTCATGGACGATCTGCTCGGCGCAGGCCACGTGCATCGCCGTCGGATAGGTGTCGTTCGACGACTGGCTCATATTGACGTGGTCGTTGGGGTGGACGGGCTTCTTGCTGCCCATCTCGCCGCCCAGCATCTCGATGGCGCGGTTCGAGATCACCTCGTTGGCGTTCATGTTCGACTGGGTGCCCGAGCCGGTCTGCCAGACCACCAGCGGGAAGTGGGCGTTCAGCTTGCCCTCGATCACCTCGTTGGCGGCCGCGACGATGGTTTCAGCGATCTTCGGGTCCAGCTTGCCGAGCGCCAGGTTGGCCTCGGCGGCGGCGCGCTTGACCACGCCCAGGGCGCGAACGATCGGCAGGGGCTGCTTCTCCCAGCCGATCTTGAAGTTGCCGAGCGAGCGCTGGGCCTGGGCGCCCCAGTACTTGTCGGCCTCGACGGCGATCGGGCCAAAGGTGTCGGTCTCGTTGCGCGTGGCGGTCATGCGGCGGGTCTCCGAAAATCTGTCGAGCGGGGTCTAGACCCAAGCCGGGCCTAGGGCAACGCTCCCGGCTTGCGAACGGCGCGCGTCGGCCTTACGCCTCGAAATCTCAGCGAACGGGAGTCTTCCATGAGCCCTCACATCGCCCTGTTGCGCGGCGTCAATGTCGGCGGCCGCAAGGTGCTGAAGGACGACCTGCTGGGCCTGGCCAAGGACCTGGGCTTCGACGACGCCAAGACCCTGCTGGCCAGCGGCAACCTGGTGCTGTGGGGGAGGGGCGGCTCGGACGCCGACATCGAGCAACGCCTGGAGGACGGGCTGGAGAAGCGCATGGGCCTGCGCACCGAGTTCTTTGTCCGTACGCCCGCCGAGCTGAAGGCGATCATCGACGCCAATCCCTATCCGGACGAGGTCAAGAGCCACCCCAACCACCTGCTGGTGCATTTCATGAAGGGGCCGCTGCCGGACGGGGACGAGGCGACGCTGCGCGCGGCGATCACCGGTCCCGAGACCTTCAAGGCCGGAACGCGCGAGCTCTATGTCGACTATCCCGACGACGTCGGCCATTCGATGCTCGACCGCGACTGGAAGAAGACCAAGCGCGCGCCGCTCGGCACCGCCCGCAACTGGAACACCGTGCTCAAGCTGGCGGCGATGGTGGGGCTCTGACGCCGCGACGAATGTCTCGCGACATCCTGCGTTCCACCGCGTTCGGCCCGCCGCGGGCGCAAGGACTCCGATCGGCCTCCGCCACCCGGACAATGCGAAGTCGAAATGCTATTTGACAGCGCTGTCTTTCGTGACAAGGTCTCGCCGACAAAAAAGGGGGGGAGGCAGGCCATGGACTCGGCGAAGGCGGGTGGTGGACGGATCGTTGCGCTCGATGTTCTGCGAGGATTGGCCGTCGCGGGCATGATCTTGGTGACCAGTCCGGGGGCGTGGGCCCACGCCTACGCGCCGCTCAAACACGCGGCCTGGCAAGGCTGGACGCTGGCCGACCTGGTGTTTCCGACCTTCCTGTTCTGCGTCGGCGTGGCGATCGGCCTGTCGGTCCCCCGCCTGCGGATCGGGGAGGGGGCGTCCGCCGCCCTGTGGATCAAGGTCGCCCGGCGCACGGCGCTGCTGATCCTGCTGGGCCTGGTGCTCAACGCCCTGCCGCGCTTCGACCTGGCCCATCTGCGCATTCCGGGCGTCCTGCAGCGGATCGGCCTCTGCTACGCCCTGGCCAGCGCGATCTGCATCCTGCCCGCCAGGGCCGAAGCCGACGGCCAACTGCGCCTGAACGTCGGCGGCGTCGTCCTGGCCGTCGTGGGGCTGCTGGTCGGTTACTGGGCGTTGCTGACCTTCACGCCGGTGCCGGGGTTCGGCGTCGATCGCTGGGACTCGCAAGGGGCGCTGCCGGCCTTCATCGACCGGGCGGTCTTCACGATCCCCCACCTGTGGCCCTGGGGCACGACCGAGGGCGTGGGGGTGACCTATGACCCGGAAGGTCTGCTCTCGACGTTTCCGGCCACCGTCAACGTGCTGCTGGGCGCGGTCGCGGCCGCGTTCCTGGCCCGGACCGGCGACGGGCGCCAGGGACGGGGCCGGGTCTTGGCCGCGTTGCTCGCCCTGGGCGCGGCGCTGATCGTCGCCGGCCTGGCGCTGGACCCGATCGTGCCGGTCAACAAGCGCCTCTGGACGCCCAGCTTCGCCCTGTTCAGCAGCGGCGCCTCCCTGGCCGCCCTGGTCGTGCTGCAGGTGGTTCTGCAGGCGCGTGCGGCGCAGTTGGCGGCCTGGCCGCTGACGGTGCTGGGCGGCAACGCCATCCTGGCCTTCGTGATGTCGCAGGTGCTGGGCGCCTGCGCCGGCCTGACCTTGCAGACGCACCGGGCCGGGCTTCCCGACCTCACGCCCCAGGGCTTCGGCTTCGAGACGGCCCAGCGCCTGACCGCCGATCCCTATCTGGCCTCGTTCCTCTGCGCCCTGGCGATCCTGGCCCTGATCATCGCCGTGATCGCGCCTCTGCACCGGCGCGGGATCCATCTGCGGCTCTAACGATGGCGGGGCGGCGAGCGGTCCGATATAGGGGCGGGACACGGCCCAGCGCCTCAGGAGACCGCTCATGCTCGTCGCCACCACCAATGACCTGCCCGGCTACCGCATCGTCGCCCATCTGGGCCTGGTGCGGGGCGTCACCGTCCGCTCGCGCAGCGTGATCGGCAACATCGGCGGCTCGATCCAGTCGATCTTCGGCGGCAAGTTGTCGATCTATGTCGACCTGGCCGAGGCGGCCCGCAAGGAGGCCTACGAGTTGCTGGTGGCCCACGCGGCCGAGATGGGCGCCAACGCCGTCATCGCCATGCGCTACGACGCCAACGAGATCATGGAAGGCATCACCGAGGTGCTGGCCTACGGCACCGCCGTGCGGGTCGAGCCGGCCGTTTAAGCGTGGACGACGGCTGGATCCATCACGGCAAGGTCCGGGCGCGGGAAGAGAACGGCGAACTGACCCTGGTGGTCGACGGCCTGACCACCCAGGCCAAGTACTACAAGCCGCTGATCTACGAGTTCTTCCGCAAGGTCTGGCGCGGTTCGCGGCCGGCCTGGGGCGAGTTCTCGGTCGAGATCGGCATGGAGTTCGTCGGCGAGCCGCCGTGGATGGACCTGGACAATCTGGCCAAGGCCCTGCTGGACGCCATCAAGGGCTACGCCTTCCACGACGACGCCCAGGTGGCCCGGCTGCTGGTCGAGCGCCGTCCGGCCGAGCGGGAGCGGATCGTCATCGTGGTGCGGAAGCTAGAGACGCGCTTTCTGCGGTCCACGCTCGAAGGCTGACGCGCCCACCGAGATCAGGATCACCGCCACGAAGGCGCCGTAGCGGCCCGCGCTGACCGGGCCGGCGGGCGCCAGGGCGTCGAAATGGGCCAGCACCAGGTTGGCGCCGGCCAGGCCCGGCAGGGTGAAGGCCAGGGCCGGGAACAGCCGTCGCCCGCGCGGAATGCGCCGCAGCCGGGCCGTGGCCTGGAAGGCGAAGGCCGCCGCGCCGGCCGCCGCGAAGGCGTTCAGCGCATAGAACCAGAAGGCCCGCTCCAGCAGGCCGTCGCCGAACGCCGCGTAGAACAGCGTCGCGGCCAGCCAGACGGCGAGCCCGGCGGCGGAAAAGACGATGACGTCCTGCTTTGACACGACCGGCTCCCCCCGAGGTTTCCCCGGGCTCGTGGGTGCAGATTACGTGCCGGTGATGACGACTTGGCGCGAAACGGGGACAGGCGCATGCGCCTGTCCCCGGTCGTGGCCCTAGGCGTTCCAGAATTCCAGGAAGCCCCAGGCCGCCAGGATCAGGGCGAAGCCCAGGAAGATCAGGGTCGTGCAGGTGAAGCCCAGCTTGCGCAGCGAGGTCCAGCTGTCGACCCGCCGGCCGCCGCGCCACACCACCGGGGCCATGGCCAGGGTGGCGATGGTCAGCAGGGTGGCGACGAAGGCGCAGGCCGAGGCGGTCAGCAGCCAGCCGCTGGGCCAGCCGAAGAACACCGTGGCGACGTCCGAGGCCCCGGCCGCGAAGATCCCGACGCCGGTCAGGGCGGTCAGCCACAGCACCGCCTGGATGGTCTGCAGCAGGCTGGCGCGGGCCTGGGTCGGGGTCTGGCGCGACTCGCGGCGATCGCGGGTGAAGACCCCGATCAGGGTGGCGATCGCGGCCAGGGCGGTCAGGACCGCGAAGGTCTTCAACAGGCCCGGCGCGTAGGGGAAACCGACACGCTCGAAGGCCGCCGCGCCCGTCGGCGAGAAGAACCGCACGACGTGGCCTTCCTCGCGCTGGAAGACCAGCAGGCCCGCGCCGCTGAGCGGCGCGAAGACGTCGGGCTGGTCGGTCGCCGTCCACTGGCTGGTCTTGCCGTCGAGGGTCAGGGTCAGGCGGCCGTCCGGGGCGGCGCGCACCGTGGCCCCGCCGATCAGCCGGTCGATGAAGCCCTCCAGCCCGCCATAGGCCCGGCGGGTGGTCAGGAACTGGCCCTCATAGGCCTGGGCCTGGTCGGCGGTCAGACGGCTGGCGGGCGGAACCTCGGGGCGGGGGGCGTAGAAGCGCTCGACGATGGTGGCGGGCAGGCTGGCGGGCAGGCCGGCGCCGGTGTCGGTGTTGACGGCCACGAACACGCCCAGGCCCAGGTCGGGAACCATGACCATGCTGGAGTGGAACCACAGGGTCGCGCCGTCGTGGCCAAAGCCCCGGTGGCCGCCGGGCAGGGGGATGTCCATGAAGCCGGCGTTCCAGCCCGGCGCGCCCTCGGCGGGGCGGTACATCGGCGTGCGGAAGGCGGCGCTGGTCTTGGGCGAGAACACCGTCCTGCCGTCGATGACTCCGCCGTTCAGCAGCATGGTCATGTAGCGGGCCATGTCGCCGGCCGTGCTCGAGGCCGAGCCGGCGGGAGCGATGTGGCCGATGAACTCGGGAGCCTCGGTCTGGAAGCCCAGGGGCGTCCAGCGGAAGCCGTCCGAGCGGTCGGCGGCCAGGGCCGCGGCCATCGGCGCGGGCAGGTCGTCACGCCACGGACGCTCCTCGCGGAAGGTGGTGTGGGTCAGGCCGGCGGGGAAGATCACCTGGTCGGTGACGACCTTCTCGAAGGGCTGGCCGGTGACGTTGGCCAGGGCCGCGCCGGCCAGGGCCACGCCGTAGTTGGAATAGGCCGGCAGCAGGCCCGGCTCGCGCACCCGGTTGGGCCGCTCCTGGCGCAGGTAGAGCTCCAGCGGGCGTTCGCGGCGCGGATCGCGCTCGAACAACTGGCCCAGGGCCCGGTCCTCGAACCCTGGGGTATGGGTCATCAGGTCGCGCAGGCGCACCGGGGTCTTCTTGCCCTGGTCCTTCAACTGCAGCTTCTCGGGCAGGTAGATGTTGATCGGGGTGTCCAGGCGCATGCGCCCGGCCTCGACCTCGTTCATCAGGGCGATCCAGGTGAAGGTCTTGGAGATCGAGCCGATGCGGAACAGCGTGCGGTCGGGATCGACGCGGCGGCCGTCGTTCAGGCTGGCGACGCCATAGCCCTTCTTCAGCACCACCTGGCCGTTTTGCACCACGGCGACGGTGACGCCGGCGATGTGGTCGCGGGCCATGCTGTTGCGCACCACGCCGTCGACGAAGGCCTCGAGGTCGGCGGCCGGCAGCGGCGCGACGCCGGCCGGCGGCGCGATGGCGGCGGCGGGCGTGGCGGTCGGCGGGGCGGTTCTCGGTGCGGTCTTCGGAGCGGTCGCGGCCAGCGCCGTGGTCGCGGCCGGCGTCGCGATCCCGGCCGGCGCGGCGGCGACGGGGCGCGGACGGGGACGCTTGGCGCGCGGGCGGATCCTTGTGTACGGGATGGGCGCGGACGGGATCACGATCGTCGTGGCGGCCGGCGGCGTGGCGGGGGCGTCCTGGGCTTCAGCCACCGGCGCGCCGAGCAGACCGCCGATGAGCGCCGCCAGGGTGGCGGCCTTGAACGAAAGACGCAGCGTCACGAACAAGACCTCAATGGCTGTGTGGAAATAGGTGAACTGACCTTCTAGGGCGCCCCGGCGGCGGATCAAAGGGGCCGCGGCGCGACCCGGACGCCTTTCCCGTGGACGCCTGTCGCGCGGGCGGTCCGATCAGCGGCCGCCTGGCGGGGAAGGGCGGGGCGGAAAGGCGTAGAGCGGCAGCAGCGGGCGCAGGCCCGGACCGATCCACAGCTGCGGCTCGGACGCCGGTTCCGCTCCGGTGTCGCGTTCCCGCCGGGCCACGCAGGCCTGCACGGCCCGGCCCAGGGCGGCGAAATCGTGGGCCGTGGGGGCCGAGGACAGGAAGCAGTCGTCGAAATAGGGATACTTGTCGTCCTCGCTGCAACCGAACGACGTGCGGTCGGAGCGCGCCGCCGTCAGGATCATCCGGTCGTCCTTCTGCAGCGGGCGGACGAAGACCCCCGAGAAGCAGGCCGAGACCACCACGATCGAGGGACGCGCCGGGCAGGCGTCGTCGATCATCGCCGCCAGCAGGTGCGGCGGCAGTAGGCCGTCGTCGACCTGCACGCCTTCCGGCGCGCCGTGGCTGCTGACATAGAACAGGCAGCCGGCGGGGTTCTTGACCGCCAGCTCGCGCAGGCCGGCATGGATGCGGCGCAGGTCGGTCTTGCCGGGTTTCACGGCGGGATAGCGCCTGGGACGCACGGAGTACTGACGGACGGCGCCGGGCGAGAAGCCCAGGTCCGCCAGGGCCAGGCTGACGTCGCGACGGGCGTTGTCGAAGGCCTCGGTGGGACCGCCGGAATGGGCGTGCCAGTCGCCGGCCACGACCACCGCGGCCCATTGGCCGAACGGCCGGTCAGCGGCGCGGACGGGCTGAGCGAGAAGCAGCACCAGCAAACCAAGGATCAGGCCCGCGGTCTGCTTCATGGCGCCTATTTCTTGAATTTCACGAAGGGCGTCGGGATGGCCGTGGCGCTGGCCTTGGCCAGCAGGCGGCCTTCGGGATCGTAGAGTTCGCCCTCGGTGAAGCAGACCGTCCTGCCCCACTTCACCACCCAGCCGACGCCCTTGAGCGGACCGGGCAGGGCGGGGCGCAGGAAGCTGGTCTTCATCTCCAGGGTCGGGACCACGCAGGTCATGCCCGAGGTGATCATCCCGGCCACCGACATGCACTCGTCGAGCATGGCGCTGACGAAGCCGCCCTGCACCTGGCCCATCGGGTTGCCGACCGCCTCGACGCTGGGTTCGAAGGCGATCTCGACCCGGCGCTCGGCCTGGCTGACCGAGAGCATCCGGAACCCCAGGGTGCGGGCGCTGCCCGGCGGGTTCTTCGACGCGCGGAAGCGGGCGAGGATCGCTTCGTCGGTCAGGGTCTGCGGCGTGTCCGAAGCGACGTCGCTCACGCGCTACTTCTTGCGGAACTGGTCGAGGGAAATGATCTTCGGCGCGTCGTCGCCGCCGTCGCTCGGGGTGGTGACCTCGGGTTCCGGCTCCGGCTCGGGGGCCTGGGGCGCGATCTCGGGCGCCTCGAACTGCAGGGCGAACTGCACCGACGGGTCGTAGAACCGGGTGACGGCCGCGTAGGGCACCGACAGCCGCTTGGGCTGGCCGCCGAACTTCAGGGTGACCGAGAAGAAGGTCTCGCCCGGCGCCAGGTCCCAGTATTGGTGCTGCAGGATGATGGTCATCTCGTCGGGATACTTGCCCAGCAGGTCCTGCGGGCCGGAGACGCCGGCCGCCTGGGTCTTGAAGGTGATGTAGAGATGGTGCGGCTCGGGCAGGCCGCCGGGCGCGGCGGCCTTGCGCAGGGCGGCCTTGACCACGCCGCGCAACGCGTCCTGGGCCATCGCCTCGTATTGCATCAGGTCTTCAGGCGGATTGGTCTGGGCCATGCGGTCCATCAAGAACGGGAACTGGAACGAAGCGCCCAGAGTAGCCTGTCGCGGGGGCGGCGAGAAGGTGGGGGAGCGTCAATTTTAGGGGAGATCGGGAAGCAAAAAGGGCGGTGGCGCTGGCCCCCTCCGTCACGGCGCTTTGCGCCGCGCCACCTCCCCCGCTTCGCGAGGGAGGAAGTGGAGGGATTCTGTTGGCAGGCTCCCTCCGGGCCCCGCCTAGGGATCTGAACCCCTAGGACTTAAGAGGCGAATTCACTAGAACCGCATTACGCGGCGATAGCGAACTCTTCAGCGAAGTTATCGTTCGCATTTAGTAAAATGGCCCGAAACGGTGAGCCACGCCGAGAGAAAGCATACACCTTTACACGTCTGTCGATGCTGATCGGCCCCATGCAGTCCCGTGATAACTCGGGAGAGATTTGGTGGAGCCGCCGGGAATCGCACCCGGGTCCAGTCCGCTTATTACGTGCGCGTTTATCCCCATAGTCCGGGCGAACCCGGACAAATTCAATATAGGGGGTGGGACGCGCCGAGGGAAGGCCGACGTTGGCCCCGACTGGGAGAACGGCCGGGAAATCGACCGGCTTCGCGCGGACGGGGCGGCGGCTCCAGGCTCAGCCGACCCTCGGTCATGCGGCCGATCAGCAGGCCGCCGCCGTCCTCGAACAGGCGCACGCTGTCGCCCTCCATCTCGTAGTGGCCGGTGAAGACCACCTCGCCGTCGTGGCGTTCTTCGAAGCGGCCATCCATTTGCAGTTCAAGGGCGACGCCGTCGGCGCTGGCCCACACGCCGGACACGCGGCGAGCGATCTTGGGGTAGTATTTCATGGGAACCTCGGGGGCGGGCGGCCTCGTCGCGACCAGACAGGAGCTGTGACGAAGCAGACCTCGCCAATGTGACGCGTCCGGGCCCCGGGGTGATAGACCGATGCTCCGACTTGATTGCACGATCCTGCACATCAGGTCCGGAGCGCGTGACGGCCCCCTCCGGCTTGGCTAGGAGAATGTCCGTTGCCGAAAGGAATTTGGTCATGGTCGAGCAGGGCGAACTCGCGGCGCTGATTGAACGATACGCCCCCACGGACGGCGCCCATGAAATCCACGGCGAGCGGGTGACGGTGATGCGCCAAAGCCAGCCCAGCGAGCCGGTCCACGGCGTGTTCGGCGCCGCCGTCTGCGTGGTGGCCCAGGGCCGCAAGCAGGTGATCAGCGGCGGCACGACCTTGGTCTATGACGCCATGCGCTACCTGGTGGCCTCGGTGGACCTGCCGGTGATCGGCCAGGTGGTCGAGGCGACGCCGGAGACGCCGTATCTGTGCTTCAAGATGGCGCTGGACCCCGAGGTGATCGGCGACCTGCTGCTGCAGACCGGCGGCGAGCCGGCCCTGGCCCAGGACGCCGGCCCGCTGGTCGGGGCCATGGCGGTCAGCCAGGTCAACCCGCCGCTGCTGGACGCGGTGATGCGGATGGTGCGGCTGATGGAGACGCCCCGCGACGCCGCCATCCTGGCCCCGCTGATCGAGCGCGAAATCCTCTACCGCATGCTGCTGGGCGACCAGGGGCCGCGCCTGGCCCAGATCGCCCGGGCCGACGGGCGCATGCGCCAGGTTCGGCGGGCCATTGGCTGGATCAAGCAGAACTTCGACCAGCATTTCAGCATCGACGACCTGGCGGCCGAGGCGCGGATGAGCCCGTCGGCCCTGCATCGCCACTTCAAGGCGGTCACGGCGCTCAGCCCCCTGCAATACCAGAAGCAGATCCGCCTGCAGGAGGCGCGCAAGCTGATCCTGGCCCAGCGGCTGGACGCCGGTTCGGCCGGCCACGCGGTGGGCTATGACAGCGCCTCGCAGTTCAGCCGCGAGTACGCCCGGCTGTTCGGCGCGCCGCCGCTGCGCGATGTGGCCCGCCTGCGGGCTCGGCCGGACATGCTGCTCGATACCTGAAGGGCCCCAACCGTCGGGTGTTCCGGGCGCCCGGGCAACGCCTGGATGTTTTCCCCTATTCCTAGACTCGCCAAATAGAGACAAGCTCCCCGGGGCTTGTCTCCAAGGTGGAGGCGAGAATCGGAGAGGGAAGCGGCCAATGTCAAAAATCATTGCCGAGTTCATCGGCACGTTCGCCTTGGTCTTGTTTGGCTGTGGCGCGGCTGTTCTGGGGGGTGACCACGTCGGACAACTGGGCATCGCCTTGGCGTTCGGCTTCGCGATCATCGCCATGGCTTACGGCATCGGTCCGGTGTCGGGGTGTCACGTCAATCCGGCGGTCAGTCTGGCGGCCTTCGTCGCCGGTCGGATGAGCGCCAAGGAGATGCTGCTCTACTGGGTCGCCCAGTTCGCCGGCGCGGCGGCGGGGGCGGCGGTGCTGCTGTGCATCGCCGGTTCGACCGCCCATGGCCTGGGCCAGAACGGCTGGGGACCCGGCTATGGCGGCGCCTTCCCCGTCCATGCGGCCTTCGTCTTCGAGGTGGTGATGACCGCCCTGTTCGTCATCGTCATCCTGGGCTCGACCGGGACCGACGCCGCGCCGGGCTTCGCCGGGCTGGGCATCGGCATCGCCCTGGCGGTGATCCACATCGTCGGCATCCAGGTGACCGGCGTGTCGGTCAATCCGGCCCGCAGCTTCGGCCCGGCGATCTTCGTCGGCGGCCAGGCCCTGGCCCAGCTGTGGCTGTTCTTCGTCGCCCCGGCGATCGGCGCGGTGCTGGGCGCGCTGCTCTACCGCTTCAACCTGCTGAAGGTGGGGTAGGACGACAGGTGGTCAGGGCTGGGCGGCCGCCACGGGGGGCTGCGGCAGCTCTGACCACCGGAGCTCGACGTGCCGGTTGGCCTGGCCGTGCAGGATCACGGTCTGGCCGGCGTCGCTGGAGGTGACGTCGAAGACGTAGCGCGCGCCGTCGCGGGTCAGGTTCTGGACCACATTGCCCTTGGCGTCGTAGCTGACGACCGCGAAGGAAAAGCGATTGTCGATGAAGCTGTAGATCCAGGTCGCGAAGCCGCCATAGTAGATCACCGGGCAGGTCTTGCTGCCGTTGAGGTCGTCCGGGGTCTTGGCGCAGAACACCTTCAAGCCGTCGGGAACGGCGGGGGCGGTGGCGGCGGGCTGGTACTTGATCTGCGGCCTGGCCTGGGCCTGGGCGCCCGAGGCGGCGCAGAGCAGGGCGCAGGCGGCCCCGGCGGCGGCCAGCACGGATTTGAGCGACGTATGGTCGTGGGTCACGGCGATCCCCTGAAGCTCCATGGTCCAGTTTGGATAGCGCGGTTATTTGAGCGATTCAATCTCCGGCGGCGCCGGCGACGGCGTCAATTGGAGGGCGTGATCGCCGTGGTCTGGACCTCGTCGTCCGCGGGGACCGGCACGGCCGGCGGCTGCGGCCGGTTGCTCTGGCCGGCCTTCAGCCGACCGCCGGAGGCGATCAACGCGTCATAGGCCCGCTGCTGGCGCGAGAAGTCGCCGCCGCGGGCGAACACCGCGTCGAACCGGGCGTCGCGCCCCGAAGCCGCCGCCAGGGCCGCCGCCAGGGCCGGGGCGATCGAGCCGACCTCGGCGTCGTCGCAGGCCCGGCGCAGGTGACGGGCCTGACCGGGGACCAGCAGGGTGACGTCCCACGAGACCCCGTCCACGCACACCGGCTCCACCGCCCCGCCGCCATAGTCGACGATCACCGCGCGCGGCTGGCTCCACAGCGCGTCGCCCGCCAGGGCCTTCAGGGGCGCGACCTGCTCGGGCGCCAGCTCGGCGTCGATGTCAACCCGGCGGGTGATCTCCGGCGTGCAGCAGCCCAGGCCGGCCCGGGCCTGGACGAAGGCGCGCCCGTCGCGGCGCACGGTGACCCGCACCACGGCCTGGCGCACGCCGAGCGACGGCCGGGCCCAGACCTCCAGCACCAGTTCGCCGCGCTTGATCAGCTGGCTTTGCAGGGGCTGCAGGCCCCACAGGCGGTAGAGCAGGGGATCGACGCCGTTGTCGATCGGCACGAGCGTCTCACCGGGACGCAGGCGCCGGCCCTGGAACGGGTCCTGCTCGGGCGGCGGCTTGGGGATTTCCGGCGCCCACCAGACGGCGGGATCAGGCGGCGCGGACACGACCGGAGGCGCGGGCTGCTGGCCGGCGAGGGCGAACCCCGCGAGCAGGCCGGCGAAAAGCGTCGCGCCCGTCATCGCTACATTCCTTCAACGCCCCGCTCGATGGAAAGCACACCGGTGCGCGACAGTTCCACCAGGCCCAAGGGTCGCATCAGGTCGAGGAACTTGTCGATCTTCGACGGCGCGCCCGAGATCTCGAACACGAAGCTCTCCAGGGTGGTGTCCACCGGCTTGGCGCGGAAAATCTCGGCGATGCGCAGGGCCTCGACGCGGTCGACGCCGGAGCCGCGCACCTTGACCAGGGCCAGCTCGCGCTCGACGCCGTTGGGGTCGCGGGTCACGTCGTGCACCCGGCGGACATTGACCACCTTGTCGAGCTGGGCCTCGATCTGGTCGAGCACGTGGCGGGTGCCGCGGGTGACCACGGTGATGCGGCTGGTGTGGGCCTTATGGTCGGTTTCGGCGACCGTCAGGCTCTCGATGTTGTAGCCGCGCGCGGCGAACAGCCCAACCACCCGGTGCAGCACGCCGGGCTCGTTGTCGACCAGCAGGGCGAAGGTCGCGGTCTGCTCGACCTCGGACGCGGTGGGCATGTCGTAGGCGGATCCTGGGGTGGTGGCGGGTTGGCTGGTCATGTCAGGCGCGCTTCTTTTCTGATTTGGCCACGTGCTGGCGCAGCACGCGGTTGATCTCGGTCTGGTAGGGCTTGCCGCCCGCATGGTCCTTGAACCAGCCCACGACGTCGGCGTCGAGCCGGATCGTGACGGGCATCTTGATGGGGCGGTGCAAGCCGGGGCGGAAGGCTGTGGCCCACTGCTCGTCGGTGATCTCAGGGATGTCGCTGAGATCGATGTCCTCGTCGCGCAGGGCTTCGAGACGCGCGAGTTGCTCCAGCTCTTCGGGGCTAAAAGGTCGGCTGCTCATGTTTCCTCCTTTCAGAGGGCGTAGCCTTTCGGGCGCTGATGATCCTGACATGCTCATCGTCATCTTCGTCCGGATAGGTATGGACCACGACGACAATCATCGTGGCTCCGACAAGTCCGACGGCGTGCCAACGCGGTTCGCCATTCACCACCCGATCCAACAGGATCTCAAGGTGTGGATCGTCCCATACCCGCCGGGCGAACTCGAAAGAGATCCCATGTTTGGCGAGATTGACCCTCGCCTTCTCCAGGTCCCATTCAAACGACATCTGTACGTACAATTTTGTGCGCACAATGCCTATTCGTCAAGCGTGCGGCGCCCACAGGCCCCTCCTCGCAGGGTTCAGCTGCAAGGGAAGATCGAGACGGCGTCAGGATCGGTAAAGCAAAGAAACAGACGTTTCTAAACCAGCCCCGCCCCGGCCGCGCCGATCACGTTGCCGATGTCCTCGACGTCGCCCATGATCATCTCGTTGTGGGCCTTGCCCGAGGGGATCATCGGCAGGCAGTTCTCGTGCTTCTCGACGCGGCAGTCGAAGACCACGACCTTGTCGCTGTTGATCATCTCCAGGATCTTGCCGTCCAGCTCGGCCGGGTCCGAGCAGCGGATGCCGACGGCGCCGTAGGCCTCGGCCAGCTTCACGAAGTCGGGCAGGCTGTCGGAATAGGAGTGGCTGTAGCGCTCGCCGTGCAGCAGTTGCTGCCACTGGCGGACCATGCCCATCCATTCGTTGTTGAGGATGAAGATCTTGACCGGCAGGCCGAACTGGATCGCCGTCGACAGCTCCTGGATGCACATCTGGATCGAGGCCTCGCCGGCGATGTCGATGACCAGGCTGCCCGGATGGGCCAACTGCACGCCGATCGCGGCGGGCAGGCCGTAGCCCATGGTGCCCAGGCCCCCGGAGGTCATCCAGTGGTTGGGCTCCTCGAAGCGGAAGAACTGCGCGGCCCACATCTGGTGCTGGCCGACTTCCGTCGTGATGTAGACGTCCTTGTCCTGGGTCAGGGCGTACAGCCGCTCGATGGCGTACTGCGGCTTGATCACCGTCTCCGAGCGCCGGTAGTTCAGGCACTGGCGGGCGCGCCAGGTGTCGATCTGGGCCCACCAGTCGGTCAGGGCGGCCTTGTTGGCCTGGTGGCCGGCGGCCTTCCAGGCGGCGATCAGGTCTTCCAGCACGCTGGCGGCGTCGCCGACGATCGGCAGGTCGACGCGGACGTTCTTGTTGATCGACGAGGCGTCGATGTCGATGTGGATCTTCTTGCTGCCCGGCGAGAAGGCGTCCAGCCGGCCGGTGACCCGGTCGTCAAAGCGCGCGCCGACGCAGATCATCACGTCGCAGTCGTGCATGGCGTTGTTGGCTTCGAAGGTGCCGTGCATGCCCAGCATGCCCAGCCAGGCCGGGTCGGCGGCCGGAAAGGCGCCCAGGCCCATCAGGGTCGAGGTGACCGGCGCGCCGGTCAGGGCCTGGAACTCGCGCAGCAACGCGCTGGCCTTGGGGCCGGCGTTGATGACGCCGCCGCCGGTGTAGAAGATCGGCCGGCGGGCGCGGGCGATCATGGCGGCCGCCTCGGCGACGCGGCTCGCCTCGCCCTTGGTCTTGGGATTGTAGGCGTGGGTCGAGCGGACTTCGGTCGGGCCGTAATATTCGCCCTTGGCGAACTGGACGTCCTTGGGGATGTCGATCAGCACCGGGCCGGGACGGCCGGTGGTGGCGATCTTGAAGGCCTCGTGGATGATCTGCGGCAGGTCGCGGACGTCTTTGACCAGGTAGTTGTGCTTGGTGCACGAGCGGGTCATGCCGACGGTGTCGGCTTCCTGGAAGGCGTCGGTGCCGATCAGGTGGGTGGGGACCTGGCCGGTGATGACCACCATCGGGATGGAGTCCATCAGAGCGTCCATGATGCCGGTGATGGCGTTGGTCGCGCCCGGGCCCGAGGTGACCAGGACGACGCCCGGCTTGCCCGACGAGCGCGCGTAGCCCTCGGCCGCGTGGGTCGCGCCCTGTTCGTGGCGGACCAGGATGTGCTGCAGGCGCGGCTCGTGGAACAGCGCATCATAGATCGGCAGGACCGCGCCGCCCGGATAGCCGAACAGCACCTCGACGCCCTGGTCCACGAGGCCGCGAACGACGATCTCGGCGCCGGTCATGCTGCGGGAGGCGGTGTCGGCGGGGGCCGAGCTCTCGATGGTCTGGTGGGCGGTCATGGCGGGGGTCCCGGATGGACTGTGGGTAGGGCTGAAAAGAAAAAAGGTCCCGAAGGACCTTTGTACGCGCGACCGATCTACCAGCGTGACTTCAAGGTCACGCCGTGAACGGCCGCTCCATAAGTACGATCATGGTGTTGCGCACGAGTGTATTGCTCCAAATGGATGATCGGGGAATGCCATGCTCGCGAGGGGGCGTCAAGGCGCGCTTTGACGCAAGAAACGACCCGTGGCGACGGCGCCACGCCGTCGCCCGCGCCAATTTCAGCCCAAGGTCTTCAGCAGCAGGGCAAGGGCTTGCTCGGCGAAGCTGCGCATGTTGGCCGCGCGGTCGTCGATCCCGGTCTCGACGGTAAGACTGACCTCCTGATCCAGCCCGACCACGGCCATGCAACTGTGGCCGGCCGCGTCGCCATAGCGGTTGCCGTCCGGCCCGGCCGCGCCGGTCTCCGACAGGCCCCAGGTCGCCTTGAGGTTCTTGCCGACCACCCGGGCCAGCAGCACGGCGTAGGGCTCGCTGGCCGAGCGCAGGCCGTCCATGGCCTTCTGCGGGATGTCCAGCAGGGTCAGGCGGGCGCGGGCCGTGTAGACCACCGCCCCGCCGGCGTAGAACTTCGACGCCCCCGGCACGGCCAGCAAGGCCGACGAGATCAGCCCGCCGGCCGAGGATTCGGCCACGGCGACGGTCTCGCCGCGTTCGGTCAGGCGTTGCCCGACGGCGGCGGCGAGGCGGTCGAGTTCGGTCATGGGCTATTCCTCTGTATCGGGAGACTTGCCCCCACCTGGCGGCTTCGCCGCCTGTCCGCCCCCATAGGGGGCGGAGCCCAAGCGCGCAAACTCTTCCCCCTATGGGGGCGGAGGGTCGCGAAGCGGTCCGGAGGGGGCAAGGGCGGCAAGCTGATCCCACTGCGCCCCAGGCTCAAGCGCCTCCACCCGCCCCCAGTCCGGCGTCTGGTTCCGAAACCACGTCATCTGCCGCTTGGCGTACCGGCGGGTCTCCTGCCGCGCGGCGTCCAGCGCCTCATCCAGCGACGTCTCGCCCCGCAGATGGGCGGCCAGTTCGCGATAGCCGAGGGCCTTGAGGGCGGGGAGCGAGGCGGGCAGGCCGCGGGTCTCCATCGCCGCCACCTCGTCCAGGGCGCCGCTCTCGACCATCACCGACAGGCGGGCGTCGCAGCGGTCGTAGAGTTCGGCGCGCGGCGGGTCCAGCACCACGCCGCGCCAGGCGCCCGGCGCCAGGGTGGGGCGGGTGTCGGTCTGCCAGGCGGTCAGCGACTTGCCGGTGGCCATGGCCACGGCGTGGGCGCGGATCAGCCGCTGGCGGTCGCCGACCTCGATGCGGGCCGCGGCGGCGGGGTCGAGCGCGGCCAGCACGTCGCGGAATTCCGGTTCGCCCTGGGCGGCGTAGAGCAGGCTGGAGATCTCGCGCTGGGTCTCGGGCACCTGCGGGATGTCGGCCAGGCCGTCGGTCAGGGCGCGGAAATAGAGGCCGGTGCCGCCGACCACGATGGCGGGACGGCCCCGCGCGGCGATGTCGGCGCTGTCGAAGGCCGAGATCGGAAGAGCGTCGTGTAGGGAA
>NZ_AKKF01000251.1 GCF_000281955.1 Caulobacter sp. AP07
CTGGCCGCGGCGGCCGCCGACGAGACCGGCCTGCCCGACGCCCCGCGCTTCGCCGCCTTCATGGACGGCCTGGTCGAGCCGGCCTGGATCTCGGACGCCGAGGGCGGGCCGGTGTGGGGCAACACGGCCTATCTGCGCGTGGTCGGCGCCGGCTCGGCCGACGAGGCGGCGCGCGAGGGCAAGACCGTCGACCGGGCCGCCGACGCCCTGGCCGTCGAGGCCGCCAAGGCCGGCGAGCTGCGCGAGGTGGTCCGCTGGGTGCCGATCGACGGCCGCCGCCGCGCCCTGCGCTTCTCGGCCCAGCCGCTGGAAGGTGGCGGGGTCGGGGTGTTCAGCAGCGACGTCACCGAGGTCGAGGACATGCGCGACGCGCTGAAGAAGCACGTCGAGGCCCACGACGAGACCCTCAACCACATCGCCGACGCGGTGGCGATCTTCAGCCAGAGCCGCCGCCTGGCCTTCCACAACACCGCCTTCGCCGAGCTGTGGGGCTTGGAGCCGGCCTGGCTGGCCGATCGGCCGACCCACGGCGAGGTGCTGGACCGCCTGCGCCAGCGCCGCCGCCTGCCCGAGACGGTGGACTACGCGAAATGGAAGGCGGCCGAACTGGCCCGCTACGAGGACGTCGGGCCCCAGGCCGACGAGATGTGGGACCTGCCCGACGGCCGCACGCTGCGCGTCGTGCGCCAGCCCCACCCGCTGGGCGGCATGCTGCTGCTCTATTCCGACATCACCGGCGAGCTGCGGCTGAAGGCCCAGTACAACGCCCTGATCCAGGTGCAGCAGGCCACGCTGGACAAGCTGAACGACGCCGTGGCGGTGTTCGGCTCGGACGGCCGGCTGCGGCTGCACAACGAGGCTTTCGAGACCTTCTGGAACGTCTCGCCCCAGGCCCTGGAGGCGGCCGTGGACTTCGAGGGCGTGGTCGAGTTGTGCGTGCCGCGCCTGCACGACCTGAGCTTCTGGCGCGAGCTGAAGGGCCGGGTCGCCGACCCCGACCCGCAGATGCGCGCCCCGACCTCGGGCGAGACCCGCACCTCCGACAACCGGATCATCGTCTATCAGTCCCGGCCCTTGCCGGACGGGGCGACCCTGATCGCCTTCGCCGACGTCACCGACACCCGCGACCTGCAGACCGCCCTGGCCGACCGCTCCCAGGCCCTCACCGAGGCCGAGCGGCTGAAGCGCGACTTCGTCGGCAACGTCTCCTACGAGCTGCGCACACCGCTGACCACGATCATCGGCTATTCGGAGCTGCTGGAGCGGGCCGACGGCCTGACGGAGCGCAGCCGGGGCCACGTGGCCTCGGTGCGCTCGGCCGCCACCCAGCTGGCCCGCTCGATCGACGACGTGCTCGACATGGCCCAGATCGACGCCGGCGAGATGGCGCTGGAGATCGAGGACATCCGGGTGGCCGGGCTGATGAGCGACGCCCAGGAGCGCTCGCTGAAGCTGGCCCAGGTCGGCGGCGTGACCCTGGCGGTCGAATGCGACAAGGACGTCGGCCTGATCCGCGGCGACCACAAGCGCCTGTCGCAGATCCTCGACCACCTGATCGAGAACGCCCTGCGCCAGACGCCGCCGGACGGGGTGGTCACCCTGTCGGCGCGGCGGGCTTTGGGCGAGGTGCGGCTGGACGTCTCCGACACCGGCCGCGGCGTGCCGTTCCACGTCCAGGCCCACATCTTCGACCGCTTCGTCGGCCGCGACCGCGGCGGCCCGGGCCTGGGCCTGGCCCTGGTCAAGGCGCTGGTCGAGCTGCACGGCGGCTGGGTGGCGCTGGAGAGCGAGCCCGGCGCGGGCTCGACCTTCACCTGCCACCTGCCCGAGACGCAGCAGCCCGGGGCGGCGCAGCCGGAGTTCGGGTTTTAGGACTATTAAGGTCCTCCCCCTCTGGGGGAGGCGGCCGAAGGCCGGTGGGGGGATACTGCGGCCTCGGCCACTGGCAGGATCAAGGATCCTATAACTCCCCCCTCCGATCGCTGCGCGATCGCCTCCCCCACAGGGGGAGGTTCTTGAAGGCGCGGACTTCTAGTGCTGGCTTTCCGGCAGCCGCACCACCAGGCCGTCCAGCGCGTCGCTCACCTTGATCTGGCACGACAGCCGGCTGTTCGGCTCGACGTTCTCGGCGAAGTCCAGCATCGACTCTTCCATCGCCGACTTGTCGCCGGTCTTGGGCAGCCAGGCGTCGTCGACATAGACGTGGCAGGTGGCGCAGGCGCAGGCCCCGCCGCAGTCGGCGTCGATGCCCGGCACGTTGTTCTTCACGGCGCCTTCCATGACCGTCAGGCCCGGCTTGACGTCGATGACATGATCGGTGCCGTCGTGCTCGATGTAGGTGATCTTGGCCATGGGTCCCCTAAGGCGTTTTTGAACGGTCGTTTTACGCCGCTACTTCTTTCATGGAAATCGTCGGGTTCGCCAGCTTCTCGATACTGACGGGCGTGCGTTTGGCGATCAGCTGCTTGCCGGCCATGAATTCGGGCGGCGCGTTGACGGCCTCGACGGCCTGCACCAGGTCGCCCTTCAGGTGGAAGACGGCGAACTTGGCGGCGGCCACGTCGCCGCGCACCACCTGGCGGTCGGCGTCGAACGGCAGGCCGGCGATCTGCAGTTTCAGGTCGTACTGGTCGGACCAGAACCACGGAATCTCGTGCGGCGGCATCGGCCGGCCGGCGATGGCGGCGGCGGCCTGCTTGGCCTGCTCCAGGGCGTTGGGCACGCTCTCCAGGCGGAACTGTCGGTCGTAGAGCGGCAGCGGCCGGTGGGTGACGTCGCCGATCGCGAAGACGAACGGGTCGGCCGTGCGGGCTTCGATGTCCACCACCACGCCGTTGGTGCAGTCCAGGCCGGCGTCGCGGGCCAGTTCCTCGTTGGGGATCGCCCCGACCCCGACCAGGGCCGCGTCGCAGGCCACCACCTGGCCGTCGCTCAGCTTGACGCCGGTGACATGGCCCTCCGCACCCTCGAATCCGGCGACCCCGGCGTTGAGCTCGAAGGTCACGCCGCGCGCACCGTGATAGTCCTGGAAGAAGTTCGACAGGGTCTCGCAGGCCACCCGGGCCAGGACCCGCGGCTCGCGCTCGATGATCGTCACATGGCCGCCCAGGGCGCGGGCCGAGGCCGCCGCCTCCAGGCCGACATAGCCGCCACCGACCACCGCCAGGCGCTTGCCGGGGCCCAGCGCGCCCTTCAGGGCCTCGGCGTCGGCCGCCGAGCGCAGGGCTAGAACGCCGGCCAGGTCGGCGCCCGGAATCGGCAGGGCCCGGGCCCGAGCGCCGGTGGCCAGGATCAGGTAGTCGTAAGGCAGATGTTCGCCCGACGAGAGCGTCACCGTCTTGGCCCCGCGATTGAGGCTGACGACCGTGCCGCCCAGGCGCAGCGAGACGCCGGCCTCTTCGTACCAGCTGTCGGGCTTGAGCTGCAGGCTCTCGGCGTCGGCCTCGCCCTTCAGCCAAGCCTTGCTCAGCGGCGGGCGCTGATAGGGCAGCAAGGGCTCGTCGCCGATCAGCACGATCGGACCCACATGGCCGTACTGGCGCAGGAAGGCGGCGGCCGAGCCGCCCGCGTGGCCGGCGCCGACAATGACGACGCGGCTATTCAGATCACCGGTACCCGCTTCACTCAACGCCCACATCCTCCCATTCCGCCAAAAATGACGGCGGCGTCACCTTTTGGCAAGCCGCTCGTCATTGTGCAGAATTTAGACGACGCGTTCGACCAGCATCTTCTTGATCTCGGCGATCGCCTTGGCCGGGTTCAGGCCCTTGGGGCAGACCTGGGCGCAGTTCATGATCGTGTGGCAGCGATAGAGCTTGAACGGGTCCTCGAGGTCGTCGAGGCGGTCGCCCGTGGCCTCGTCGCGGCTGTCGATCAGCCAGCGATAGGCGTGCAGCAGGGTGGCCGGGCCCAGGTACTTGTCGCCGTTCCACCAGTAGCTGGGGCACGAGGTCGAGCAGCAGGCGCAGAGGATGCACTCATAGAGGCCGTCCAGCTTGGCGCGGTCTTCCGGCGATTGCCGCCACTCGGCCTGCGGTTCGGGCGTGACGGTGTGCAGCCACGGCTCGATCGAGGCGTACTGGGCGTAGAACAGCGTCAGGTCGGGGATCAGGTCCTTGACCACCGGCTGCGAGGGCAGCGGGCTGATCTGCACGGCCTTGCCGGGAGTGTCGGCGTGGCCGTGGGTGCAGGCCAGGGTGTTGCGGCCGCCGATGTTCATGGCGCAGGAGCCGCAGACCCCTTCACGGCACGAGCGGCGGAAGGCCAGGGTCGGGTCGATGCTGTTCTTGATGTAGAGCAGCGCGTCCAGGACCATCGGGCCGCAGGCGTCCAGGTCCACCTCGTAGGTGTCCCAGCGCGGGTTGCGGCCGTCTTCCGGATCGTAGCGATAGACCTTGAACGACCGGGTGTTCTTGGCGCCGGCGGGGGCGGGCCAGGTCTTGCCGCTCTGGACGGTGGAGTTCTTGGGGAGGGTGAGCTGAACCATCGATCGTACCCTCAGTACACGCGCTGCTTGGGCGGGATGTAGTCGATGTCTTTCGACATGGTGTAGCTGTGCACCGGCCGGAAATCGATCTTCACCTTCCCCGTGCCCTGGTCGAGCCAGGCCAGGGTGTGCTTCATCCATTCCTTGTCGTCGCGGCTGGAGAAGTCCTCGCGGGCGTGGGCGCCGCGGCTTTCGGTGCGGTTGACCGCCCCGGCCACCGTCACGACGGCCTGGCCGATCAGGTTGTCGAACTCCAGGGTCTCCATCAGGTCGGTGTTCCACACCAGCCCGCGGTCGCTGACCTTGATGTCCTTGGCCTTTTCCCAGACCGTGGCCAGGCGCGCGACGCCGCTTTCCAGGCTCTCGCCGGTGCGGAACACCGCGGCGTCCTCCTGCATGGCCTTCTGCATCTCCAGACGCAGGGCGGCCGTCGGCTGGGCGCCGTTGGCGTTGCGGTAGCGGTCGAAGCGGGCCAGGTGGCCGTCGGTCATGCTGTCCTTCAGCTCCGGCTGGGTGGCCAGGGGCTTGAGGATCTCGGCGCAGCGCAGGGCGGCCGCGCGGCCGAACACCACCAGGTCGATCAGGCTGTTGGAGCCCAGGCGGTTGGCGCCGTGCACCGAGACGCAGGCCGCCTCGCCCACGGCCATCAGGCCGGGGATCACCTGGTCGGGGTTGTCGCCCGCCTTGGTGACGACCTCGCCGTGATAGTTCGTCGGGATGCCGCCCATGTTGTAGTGCACGGTCGGCAGCACCGGGATCGGGGCCTTGGTGACGTCGACGCCGGCGAACACCTTGGCGGTCTCCGAGATGCCGGGCAGGCGCTCGTGCAGGATCTTCGGGTCCAGGTGGTCCAGGTGCAGGAAGATGTGGTCCTTGTTCGGACCCACGCCCCGGCCTTCGCGGATCTCGATGGTCATGGCCCGGCTGACCATGTCGCGCGGGGCCAGGTCCTTCACGGACGGGGCGTAGCGCTCCATGAAGCGCTCGCCCTCGGAGTTGGTCAGGTAGCCGCCCTCGCCGCGCGCGCCCTCGGTGATCAGGCAGCCGGCGCCGTAGATGCCGGTGGGGTGGAACTGGACGAATTCCATGTCCTGCAGCGGCAGGCCGGCCCGCAGGGCCATGGCGTTGCCGTCGCCGGTGCAGGTGTGGGCCGAGGTGGCCGAGAAGTAGGCCCGGCCGTAGCCGCCGGTCGCCAGAATGACCATCTGGGCCTGGAAACGGTGCAGGGTGCCGTCGTCCAGCTTCCAGGCGGTGACGCCCCGGCAGACGCCGTCTTCCATGATCAGGTCGAGCGCGAAGTACTCGATGAAGAACTCGGTGTCGTGGGCCAGGGACTGGCCGTACATCGTGTGCAGCATGGCGTGACCGGTGCGGTCGGCCGCCGCGCAGGTGCGCTGGATCGGGCCTTCGCCGAAGTTCTTGGTCATGCCGCCGAAGGCGCGCTGGTAGATCTTGCCGTCGGCGGTGCGCGAGAACGGCACGCCCCAGTGCTCCAGCTCATAGACGGCGGCCGGGGCGTTGCGGGTCAGATATTCGATGGCGTCCTGGTCGCCCAGCCAGTCCGACCCCTTGACGGTGTCGAACATGTGCCAGCGCCAGTCGTCCTGGCCCATATTACCCAGCGAGGCCGAGATCCCGCCCTGGGCGGCGACCGTGTGGCTGCGGGTCGGGAACACCTTGGTGACGCAGGCGGTCTTCAGACCGGCCTGGGCGCAGCCGAGCGCGGCCCGCAGGCCCGAACCGCCGGCGCCGACGACGACGACGTCGAACTTGTGGTCGATGAACTTGTAGGCCGACATCAAAAGGCTCCGGTGAAGGCGACCTTGAGGATCGCCACGACCCCCACGGCGCCGCCGAGGACGCAAAGGAACAGGTTGCCGATCACCAGGACCGACTTGATCACGAAGCCCTGGATATAGTCCTCGATGACCAGCTGGATGGCGCCCTTCAGGTGGATCAGGGCGACGACCAGCAACAGGCACAGCAGCACGGTGTTGAGCGGGATCGACACCCACTCGATCGCTCCGTCATAGCCGATCCCGGCCAGGCGCAGGCCGGCGAACACGCCCCACAGGGCCAGGGGGATCAGGGCCAGGCCCGAGACGCGCTCGGTGATGAAGTGGCCGACGCCGTGGTGCGAGGCGCCCAGGCCGCGAGCCCGGGAGATGGCGGTGCGGAAACGACCGGCGGAAGACGAGTTGGCCATGATCAGAGCGCTCCGGTTTGGGCGGCGATCACCCAGACCACGATGGCGCCGACCACCGCGAAGGCGATGGCGCAGGCGCCGGACATGTCGGCGACCTTCGGCGTGAAGCCGTGGCCGACGTCCCAGAAGGACTGGCGGACGGTGTAGGCCAGGTTGAACAGCAGGGCGACGGTCAGGCCGAACAGCACCAGCTTGCCCAGCAGCGAGCCCAGCAGGCCGGTGTAGCAGGCGTAGGCGTCAGGCCCCGAGGCCAGCGACAGCGCCCAGCCGGCCAGCAGCAGCGCGCCGACATAGAGGGCCATCACGCTGCCCCGGTGCAGGATCGAGCAGGCCATGGTGATGTGCCAGCGCCAGACCTGCAGGTGTGGCGACAGTGGGCGCTCGGGAAGTCCCCCGCTGGTGTCGGTCATGAAAACGTCCAACCCTTTGGCTTTGTGCGTTGCGGGATGCTTTTAAGCGCGACACCCCCGGTGTCAACGCGACCGCCCTTGTTGAGAAACGTTCTCAGGGCTGGCGTGATCGCCAGCCGACCCGATCGCCCGTCACGAGCGGGGCGCGGCAAAAAACCCCTCTCTCATGGAGAGAGGGAGGGGCCCGCCGCCGCAGGCGGTGGGAGGGTGAGAGGT
>NZ_AKKF01000252.1 GCF_000281955.1 Caulobacter sp. AP07
TCGCTGCCGCCGATGGCGGTGATGCGGTGGCCGGCGTTCAGTTGCTTCTCCCAGAAGGGAACGCCCGACAGCGGTCCCTCGGCGCCGTGCTGGGCGCGTTCGGAGCCGCCGTTGGCGACCTCGATGGCCTGGACCTCGTCATAGTCCGTGTTCGGAGCGGTCCAGCCGCAGCCCATGCAGACCTCGCCCGATGGCGAGCTGGGATGGTTGATCGAGAACAGCCCGCCAGCCGCCGCGACGGCGTCCTGCAAGGCCTTGATGTTCGGCACGGTGGGCTCGCCCAGGCGGAAGTCGATGAAGCCGGTGGGGCCGAAGACGTTGGCGTGGCCCTGGAAGGTGGTGACCTCGCGCCCGGGGATCAGCAGCAGCTTGTCGAAGGCCGGCTGCAGCTCGGCCATCGCCTCGTAGTGGCTGGTGGTGTTGTGATCGGTGATGGCGATGAAATCCAGGCCGCGGGCGCTGGCGGCGGCGACGGTGCGGTAGAGCGGGCAGGGCGAGCGAACGCCGGCCTGGGTCTGGCAGGAGCCGTCGCTGTGGGCGGTGTGCATGTGCAGGTCGCCGCGATACCAGCCGGGCGCGGCCTTCAGCGGCGTGGCGGGCAGGCTCTTGGCCCCGTCGTCGCGGTCGAAGAAGATCCGGGCTTCATAGGCCGCGCTCGAGGCGGGGCGGGCGTTGGGCACGCCCAGCAGCAGGGTCCAGCGGCCGGCGGGCAGCGGCCCGGGCAGGTAGCTGGGGGTGGCGTCCTCGGCGGCGACGGTGAAGCTCTTCTTGTTGCCACCGCTCCAGCCGCGGAAGCGTACGGGGTCCATCAGGCCCAGGTCGACGACCGTCTTCTGGTCGCGGGCGTAGTCGAAGGCCACGGTCAGCCGGGTCACGCCCGACGGCACCTCGAAGGTGACTGGCTTGTAGGTCTGGTTGTCTGCCCCGACGATCTGTCCGGTCAGGACGAGGTCGGGCTTGCGCTCCTGGGCCCAGGCGGGCGTGGACAGAAGCAGGAGGATCAGCGCCAGCCACCGGACCATGTTCGGCTCCCAGAAAAAACGGGCGATCGGCGCGAAGCCGACCGCCCAGTCGAGGGGAAGGGGATAGAAAACTAGAAGCGGTACATCAGCGCCGCGCGGAACGAGCGGCCGAACTCCGGCCGGCCGATGCCGTAGAGAGCGCCGGCCTCGCCGCTGATGATCTGGCCGGCGCGCGGGTTGCCCTCGGTCAGGCCCAGCTCATTGAACAGGTTGTTGCCGTAAGCGTAGACCGTCAGCCCGTCGGCGATCTCGTAGCGGACCGTGGCGTTGACCAGGGTGTAGGCCGGCAGCTTCGAGGTGTTGGCGGCGTCCGAGAAGCGGTCGTCGTAGCGCTCGACGCTGGCTTCCAGCCGCAGCTTGCTGTCCAGCAGGTTGACGCCGGGGGTCAGGCGGAACGAGGTCTTGGGCACGCGGACCAGCTGGTTGCCGGTGAAGTCGCGCGTGCGGCTGGCGGTGACGGCCGGCGGCTTGACCTGGCAGGTCGGGTCGGTCGCCGCGACCGTGCAGGCCTCCTCGAACTTGTAGTCGCCGAATTCCGGGTTCTGGAAGGTGGCGTTGAAGCGCAGGTCGAACCACGAGGTCGGCCGCACCGTGCCTTCCAGCTCCAGGCCCAGGGTCTTGGTGTCGGTGACGCTGGTCTGGTTGACGTAGGCGCCGGTGGTCGGGTTGAACACCAGGCTGCCGAAGCCGAGGTTGTCGTAGGTGGTCTGGAAGGCCGTGGCGTAGAGCTCGATCTTCGGGGTCACCCATTTGAAGCCGAGTTCGCTGAGGTCCATGGTCTGGACCGTGCCCGTCGAATTGGTGGCGTTGGTGATGTAGTCGCCCAGCGACGGCAGGCGGAAGGCCGAGGTGAAGCGGCCGAACATGCCCATCTGCGGCGTGATCTTGTAGTCGACGCCCACGGTCCAGCCGGCGTGGTCGAACTTGCGGTCCAGGCGGTCGTAGACGCCTGTGCCCGACAGCACGGTGTCGTCGGCCGGGGTCGGCGACTGGCCCAGGTTCTTCGTCGCGCTGCGTTCGCTGCGGCCCTCGAACTCGATCTTCTCCCAGCGCACGCCGGCGTCGATGCGCAGCTTGGAGGTGAGGCTCCACTCGTCGGTCAGGTAGAGGGCGACGGTGTTGGACTTGCCGTCGCCGTTGGCGAACTCGGCGCCGTAGCGGCTGATGCCGTTCTCGGTCAGGCTGGACAGCACCTGGCCGGCGGCGTTGACGGCCACCAGGTCGAGGCGCTGGGCGTTCTCGCGCACGTCGAGCAGGGCGTTGGCCGAATAGCGGTTGAAGGCCTCTTCCACGTGGGCGGTGTAGACGCCGAAGGCCACGTCGTGGGTCTGGTCGCCGAACTCGAACTTGTGCAGGAAACGGGCGTCGTTGATCAGCTCGTCCAGCGGCACCGAGACGTAGCGCAGCGAGCCGTCGAGGATGAGGCCGTTGCCGTTCTGGCCGGCGCCGGCGGTGTTGAAGACCTCGCCGGTGGTGGCGTAGCGCAGTTGCACGTCGGTGGCGCCCGGCGTGGCGGCCAGCAGGGCGGCGCGGTACTGGGCGATGCGGGCGCTGCCCAGCGTCGGGGTGTTGGGGAACAGGCCGATGCGCTTGGACTCCGAGGTCCGGTAGCGCAGCGTGTCCTGGAAACGCCAGCCGTCGAAGGGCTCGTACTTGAAGATCGCCGTGGCCTGGGTCAGCTCGACCTCGGTGCCGCGCGTCAGGTCCCAGTTGAAGGGACCGGTCGGGCCGCGCAGGGTCAGGTGCGAGGTCTCCGGACCGGCCAGGGTGCCGGTCAGCGGGTCGAAGCCGGGCGCGGCGCTGGGCTCGCCGGCGGCGTTGAACTTCAGCGGCACGCCGGCGAACAGGATGACGTTGTCGTCCAGGTGCTTGAGGTTGAACTCGATGCTGCCGCGCTCGAACTCGCGGCCGGCCTCGACGCGCCACTGGTAGCCCTTGTTGGCCGTGTAGCCCGGGTCGCGGATGCCGTCGTCCTCGCGCCAGAAGCCGCCGACCGATCCGTGCCAGTCCTTGCCGATCGGGCCGCCGTAGAACAGGTCGACGCGCTTGAGGCCGTAGTCGCTGACCTGCAGCTTGGCCAGGCCCTCGGGCGTGTCGCCGCCCTTGCGGGTGATGAAGTTGACCGTGCCGCCCGGGGCGTAGGAGGCGAAGATCGACGAGGGGCCGCCGCGCACCACTTCGATGCGGTCGATGGTCTCGTCCAGGCGGAACGACTGGTCGGCGTTGAGGTAGCCCAGGCCACCGTCGTGCTGGATCGGCGCGCCGTCCTCCTGCAGGGCGATGGCCGAGAAGCCTTCCTGCGGGATGCCGCGAGCCCGGATGTTGGCGCTGGCCTCGCCGCCCGAGGCCTCGACCCAGAAGCCGGGCACGGCCTTCAGCGCGTCGGCCACGCCCATCGGCGAGCGCATGCGCAGCGACTCTTCGTTCATGGTGGTGACGGCGTAGCTGGTGGCCAGGCGGGTGCGGGCGTCCGAGCCGGCGCGCGAGGTGACGATGATCTCACCGACCACGTCCGCGTCCTGGCGGGCCAAAGGGCCGGCGCTCTTTTCACGCAGGGTGATGACCTGGGCGTTGGCCGAGGCGATCTCCAGGTCGCCGCCGTCGATCAGCCGGCGCAGGGCCTCCTCGCGACCGAACGCGCCCTTCAGGCCCGCCGTGCGATGGCGGGCGGCGACGTCGTAGGGGAACATCAGCTGCACGCCGGCCTGGCGCGAAAAGGCGTTGAGGGCCGAGGCGGTGTCGCCGGCCGGAATATCGAACGCGACGCGCGCGGCGGCCTGGGCCTGGGCCGCGACCGGAACGACGGAAATCAGGGCCGTGGTGGCCAGCAACATGCCCGCGCCGATGCGCAGGCCCCAGGTCTTGATCATCGGAAGAGCCCCCATGTCGTTGATCGCCGTGATCGGCGTCTCGAACGGCAAGACGGGGGAGGTGGGGAAAACCCCTATCGAGATTTAAGAAGAATTCGCGACGATCCGTCGTCGATGATCCGTAGGCCGAAGGTCGTGCGCAGGGCGTCCAGGAAGCTGTCGGGGTCGCCGGTCAGGAACCGTCCGCCCAGCCGCAGGCGGCCGGCCCGGTCGTCGCCGATCACCAGCTTGCGGGTCAGGTAGCGGTTATATTCCTCGACGGCGGCCGACAGGGCCTGGCCCTCGAAGACGATCTCGCCGCGCCGCCAGGCCTGGACGCTCTGGACCTGCGCCTCCGGCGTATCGACCACGTCGATGCGCCGGGCGGTGATCTCCAGCACGCGGCGGGCGTCGGCCGGGCCGACCACCTGGGCCTCGGCGCGGCCGGACGCGGTCTCGACCGCCGCCTGGCCCGCCAGGACGATCAGGTCCAGGCCCGCCGGGCGCAGGCGGGCGTTGAATTGGCCAGCGGCCAAGCGCGCCAACCCCTGGGCGGTGAACAGCTCGAAGGGCCGCAGATGGTCCTGGGCGATCGTCAGCGCCGCCTCGCCCCGCGCCAGCCACAGCCGCCGCCGCGTGCGGTCGAACCGCCAGAACACCTCGGTGTCGGTGTTGAGCTCGACCGAGCTGCCGTCCGGCAGGGCCAGGGTCCGCCGTTCGCCCACGCCGGTGACGACACGGTCGCGCAGCAGGATGTCGCGTCCCAGCCAGGCCCCGCCCGCCAGGCTGGCGGCCAGGGCCGCGCCGCCGCCGGTCAGCCAGGCCCGGCGGTCGATCCTCGGGACCGGCTTGTCGGCGACGTCGCGCAGGGCGTCCAGTCGCGTCCAGGCGTGCGCCACCTCGGCGAAGGCCGCGGCGCGGCGCGGATCGGCGTCGCGCCAGGCGTTCAGGTCCTGCTCGGTGGCGCGGCCGGCGTCGAGGCGCGCCAGCCATTGGGAAGCCTGGGCGATCAGTTCTTCTCTGTCTTGATCGCCCGGTCGCGCCATGAACTCGATCGTTTCTCGATACTGCGGCCATCGCCCGAGGCCAGGGCCTTGGTCAAGAGCCGCAGCCCCTTGGCCAGATGCTTTTCAACTGTAGAGACGGACAAGTTCAACCTAACCGCTATCTGTCCTGGCGAAAGGCCGTGCATTTTTCGCAAGGTCAACACCCTGCGGCACTGGACGGGCAGGCGTTCCAGCGCCGCCAGCACCAGGTCCAGCTCCTGGCGGGCGCTGGTCACCGCATAGGCGTCCGGCGCCGGGTCGGGCAGGGCGTCCATTTCCAGCACCCCGATCTGGCGGATGGCCACCACCTTGGCGCGGCGGAAGCGCTCGAAGGCCAGGTTGCGGATGATGGTCATCACGAACCGCTCCGGGGTTTCCAGGCGCCGCCACTCGGCCACGCCCAGCACCTTGGCGTAGGCCTCCTGCACCAGGTCCTCGGCGTCGGCCTCGTCGCCGGTCAGCTTGCGGGCATAGGCCCGGTAGTTGGCCGCGTAGGGCAACACGCAGGCGCCGAACCAGCGATCGATATCACGTAGCCATGCCATGAAGGGGCGTCTCGCGCTCACCGCGTCTTCGGGGGTCAAGCGCTGCACTAGCGGGGTCACGTGTCAGTTTGCTGACAGTGAAGCGATCCGCGTCTGGCCCGAGCGGAATGGAGGTGATCGGTGCGTCGTGGGGAACCGCGCCATCGAGCCTTGAAACATGACCATCGCTGATCTGGTCTATTTGTTTGAAAGATATAGGTTTCTCTGAAATTCACCGGAGAAATACTGCTTCGCGCCGGACCCGGGTTGTTGCGCATGGTGCCCCTGGTCGCGGCCGCCCTGGCCGCTTGTCGAGCTTGTCAGGCGAGGAGAGGCCATGAGCGCCACCATCACCAGCGTTCGCGAAAGCATCGAGCTGGGCGTCGCCCATCTCAACCCCACGATCGGGTCCGAGGTCACCGGCGTCGACCTGAGCCAGCCGCTGAGTCGCGCCCAGCGCGACGCCCTCAAGGCCCTGTTGCTTCAGCGCAAGGTGCTGTTCTTCCGCGACCAGGACATCACCCGCGACCAGCAACTGGCCTTCGCCGCCAATTTCGGCGAGGTCTACGCCCACCCGACCGGCGGGGTGGACACCCATCGCGCCGTGCAGCCGATCTCGGCCGAGGCGCTGAAGAAGTACGACATCCGCGAGAACCACTGGCACACCGACACCAGCTGGCGGATCAACCCGTCGTTCGGGGCGGTGCTGAAGGCCGTGCACATTCCCGAGGTCGGCGGCGACACCATCTGGGCCGACGGCGGGGCGATCTATCGCGGCTTGCCGGACGACCTGAAGGCGGCGGTCGACGACCTCTACGTCATCCACGACTACCAGGACGCCCTGGCCAAGTCGGGCGAACGCTATCCGCTGGTCGCCCATCCGGCGATCCGCACCCATCCGGAGACCGACGAGGACATCTTCTGGATCAATTTCAGCCTCAAGCCGCGGTTCGTCGACCTGGCGCCGGACGAGAGCCGGGCGCTGCTGGCCCGGCTCTATGACGAGGTCAAGAAGCCCGAACACCATGCCCGCTTCCGCTGGCGGCCCAACTCGGTGGCCCTGTGGGACAACCGCGCCGGCCTGCACTACGCGGTCCGCGACTACGGTGATTTTCCACGCGTGATGGAGCGCGTGCTGATCGGCGGCGACGACATCCCGTACCGCGACCGCCGCGCCTGACGTGACGCGGCCAAACTGACGCGCCCGCCCTGGCGCTCCTCGGAGCCGGCGGGCGCGACCTCTTTCCACGACAAGACCGACAAGACGCGGCGGCGATCGCCTCCGCGCGGGGGATCATCTTGACTATCGCCTACGCCTCCAAGACCCATCGACAGCGACTTCGTTCCGTCCTGGGCGGCAGCCTGCTGGCCTGCGCCTCGACCTTCGCCCTGGCGGCGGCCGCCGCCGAGGTTCCCTCGGTCGACGCCCCGCTGGCCGCCGAGGCTCCCCCCGCCGAGGCCGACGGCGCGACCGCGCTCGAGGCGGTGATCGTCACCGGCGTGCGCGGCGTGCGGCGCACGGTCGCCGACAGCCCGGCGCCGGTGGACGTGATCTCCAGCCAGCAGCTGACCGCCACCGGCAAGGTCGGCCTCAAGGAGGTGCTCAACACCCTGATCCCGTCGTTCAACCTGCCGGGCGTCAACGGCGGCGGCACCTCGTGGACGGTGCGGGCGATCACCATGCGCGGCTTGAACGGCGACCAGGCGCTGTTCCTGGTCAACGGCAAGCGCAGGCATGGCACGGCGCTGATCAACAACCTGGCGCGGGTGGGGCGCGGCGGATCGCCGGTCGACCTGGACCTGATCCCGGCCTCGGCCATCGACCGCATCGAGGTGCTGCGCGACGGCGCCTCGGCCCAGTACGGCTCCGACGCCATCGCCGGCGTCATCAACATCATCCTCAAGAAGGACGCTGAAGGGGGTTCGTTCAGCTACACCGGTGGCCAGAACTATCTGGGCGACGGCGACACCCGCAGCGCCACCCTCAACTACGGCCTGCCGCTCGGCGACCAGGGCGGTTTCGTGCAACTGGCCCTGAACTGGAAGAACAACGAGGCCGCCTCGCGCTCGGTCCCGTCGCGGGCCCAGTACATCTTCCAGCCCACGGTCACCACGGTGGGCGGGGTGACCACCGTCACCCCCGACCCGCGCGACGCCACCGCCGACCGCTACTTCTGGGGCCATGGCTATGGCCCGGGCGAGGAGGACATCCTCGCCGCGTCCTACAACGCCGAGCTGCCCTGGAAGGACCTGACGCTCTATTCGGCCGGCACGCTCAGCCATCGCGGTTCGAAGAAGAACACCGGCAGCTTCCTGCCCAACCTGGCGCCGGTGGCCGGCGTCACGCCGGGCCGGCCGCTGAACCGCAACTCGCTGCCCGAGGTCTATCCCTACGGCTTCAACGCCCTGCGGCGGATCTTCGAGACCGATTTCCAGACCAGCTTCGGCGCGCGCGGCCAGGCGCGCGGCTGGGACTGGGACGTCTCGACCACCCTGGCCCAGGACCACGCCCAGCTCGATGGCCAGAACACCCTCAACGCCACGCTCGGCCCGGCCAGCCCGACCTATTTCCACCTGTCGACCCATGAATTCCAGCAGTGGACCAACAACCTCGACGTCACCCGCGCGTTCGACGGCGTGCTGCCCCATCCCGTCCAGGTGTCGTGGGGGCTGGAGCACCGCTACGAGCGCTTCAAGGTCGAGGCGGGCGACGAGGCCTCTTACGTCGTCGGCGACTACGTGATCCCGGCCGGCCAGCCGTTCGCCGGCCTGCGGCCCAATCCGGGCCTGGCGTCGTACGCCGGGACCGCGCCCGACGACGCCGGCTCGGCCAACCGCAACAGCTATGCGGCCTATGTCGACGTCGGGACCGACCTGACCGACACCTGGTATGTCGGGCTGGCGGCGCGCCATGAGCGCTACACCGGCGATGTCGGCGACACCACCAGCGGCAAGCTGACCACCCGCTGGGAGTTCCTGCCCGGCTACGCGGTGCGGGCCACGGTCAGCAACGGCTTCCGCGCTCCGTCGCTGGGCCAGGAAGTGTTCGCCAGCTCGACGATCTCCGGCAGCCTGTGCGCGGCGGCGCCCAACAACGTGTTCCGCGGCGTGGCCTGCACGCCCGGCGAATACCTGACCTTCCCGACCAAGGTGCTGCGCCCCGGCTCGGCCGAGGCCGCCGCCCTGGGGGCGACGCCGCTGAAGCCCGAGACCTCGACCAACTACAGTTTCGGGATCACCGCCGAGCCGACCAGCCGCCTGCGGGTGACGCTGGACGCCTACCAGATCGACATCGACGACCGCATCGTCGACACCAGCAACCTCGACCTCAGCGCCACCCAGCTGGCCTCGCAGCCGGCCCTGGCCCCGCTGCTGAGCCGGTTCCCGCAGGGCCTGACCGCCACCTACTACACCAACGCCGTCTCGACCCGGACGACGGGCGTCGACCTGGTCGGCGAGTACAGCCTGGACCTGGGCGACTGGGGACGGGTCAATCTCAACGCCGCCTACGCCTTCAACAAGACCAAGATCACCAAGCGGCAGGCTACGCCGGCCGTGCTGCTGGCGGTCAATCCCAACCTGGTGCTGTTCGACCGCCAGAAGGTCGCCGACCTGACGGTGGGCACGCCGCGCGAGAAGGTCGTGCTGGGCGCGCTGTGGAACCGCGACGCCGTGACCGCCAGCCTGCGCGCCACTCGCTACGGCCGCTACACCGAGGCCGGGACCTCGGCCAATCTGGACCGCGCCTACAGCGCCAAGTGGGTGGCCGACCTCGACGTCTCCTACGACGTGCGGGAGTCCACCACGGTGGCGATCGGGGCCAACAACCTGTTCGACCAGCACCCGGACAAGATCGGGGTGATCAACCCGGACACCGGCATGAACCAGTTCGGCCTGTTCTCGCCCTTCGGCATCACCGGCGGCTACTACTACGCCCGCCTGACCCAACGCTTCTGAGGGAGGGCGCCATGCACAGACGCAGCTTCGCCATCGCCATCGCCGCCCTGGCCGCCGCCTTCACCCTGAACGGATGCGGCGGGGCGCACGACGGCGCGGACGGTCAGCCTGTCCTCAAGGTCGGCAGCCAGCGGGGCGGCACAAAGGCGATCCTCATCGCCTCCGGCGCCCTGGAGGGGACGCCCTACAGGATCGAGTGGAGCGAGTTCCCGGCCGCCCAGCCGCTGCTCGAGGCCGTCGGGGCGGGGGCGGTGGACCTGGGCGAGGCCGGCGACGCGCCGTTCCTCTACGCCTATGCCAGCGGCGCGAAGATCAAGGCCGTACAGGCCGGCAAGAGCGGCGGCTCCTCGACGGCCCTGCTGGTCCGCAAGGATTCGCCGATCCGCGCCGTCGCCGACCTGCGCGGCAAGAAGGTCGCCACCGGACGCGGCTCGATCGGCCACTACCTGCTGCTGCGCCTGCTGGACGAGGCCGGGCTGAAGCCCGGCGACGTCCAGGTCGTCTTCCTCAGCCCCGGCGACGCCAAGGCGGCCTTCACCAGCGGCGCGATCGACGCCTGGGTGACCTGGGGCTCCTATGTCGCCCTGGCCCGGCTGCACGACGACGCCACGATCCTGGCCGACGGCGACGGCCGGCTCGGCGGCTACGGCTTCGAGGCGGCCAGCGAGGCGGCGATCGCCGGCAAGCGCCCGCAGGTCGAGGACTTCCTGCGCCGCCTGGCCAAGGCCCGGCGCTGGGCGGGCGAGCATCCCCGGGAATTCGCGGCGGCGCTGTCGAAGGAGACCGGGCTGCAGCCGGAGGTCGCCCTCTACACCGTCCAGCACTACCGGATCGCGCCGGCGGTGATTGACGACCAGGCGGTGATCGAGGCGCGGGCGGTGCTCGACCGGTTCCGGGGCGCCGGAGCGGTGACCTCGACGCGCGACCCGGCCGGAGCCTTCGACCGGTCGTTCAACGCGGCGGTCGCGCCATGAGCCTCGCCTTGTCGGCCGACGTGCTGGTGATCGGCGGCGGCCTGGCCGGAACCTGGGCCGCCATCGCCGCCGCGCGCGAGGGGGCCGACGTCGTCCTCGCCGACAAGGGCCATTGCGGCACGAGCGGGGTCACCGCCACGGCCGGTCCCGGCCACTGGTGGGTCCCGCCCGAGGCGCGGGAGGGCGCGGTGGCCGACCGGCTGAAGCGGTCGCTGGGCCTGGGCGATCCGGACTGGATGCGGCGGATCCTGGACCTGACCTGGACCAGCCTGCCGACCCTGCGCGGCTATTACGACTTCTCCGTCGATGATCAGGGGCAACCGTTCTATCGCGGCCTGCGCGGGCCCGAATACATGCGGGCCATGCGGCGCCTGGCGCTGGATCAGGGCGTGCGCATCCTCGACCACCATCCGGCCCTGGAGCTGCTGCGCCACGGCGACGGCGCGATCGCCGGGGCGGCGGGAACGGCGCTGCGCGGCGAGCGGCCGTGGACGATCCGGGCCGGCGCCGTGGTGCTGGCCACCGGCGGCTGCGCCTTCGCCTCGCGCCTGCTGGGCTCGGCCACCAATACCGGCGACGGCCTGCTGATGGGCGTCGAGGCCGGGGCCGACCTGTCGGGCATGGAGTTCTGCAACTACTACACCCCGGCCATGGCGGGCACGAACATGGCCCGCTCGATGGCCTACAGCTTCGCCCGCTGGTTCGACGCCGACGACCGCGAGCTCGATATCCCCAACGGCCCCGACGTCACCCCGCACCTGGCCCGGGCCCTGATCGCCGGGCCGCTGTTCTGCCGCCTCGACCGCGTGCCCGAGGACATCCGTCGGGTCATGCCGCAGGTGCAGCCCAACTTCGTCCTGCCGTTCGACCGCAAGGGGATCGACGCCTATGGCGACCGCTTCGAGGTGACCCTGCACGCCGAGGGCACGGTGCGGGGTATCGGCGGGCTGCGGGTGACGGACGAGGCCTGCCAGACCCAGGTCCAGGGCCTGTTCGCGGCTGGTGACGCGGCCAGCCGCGAGCTGGTCACCGGCGCGATCTCGGGCGGTGGCGCGGTCAATTCGTCCTGGGCGCTGTCGTCGGGGCAGTGGGCCGGGGCGGGGGCCGCGCAGCTGGCGCTGGGGCAGGGCGTGCGGGCCGAAGAGCTGGCGGTGGCCACCGGGCGAACCGGGTTGCGACCGGATCGGGCCCAGCGTCCGGTCGATCTTCGCGCGGCCGTCCAGACGGTGCGCGACGAACTGAACGACTACGAACGCAACATCTTCCGGCGCGGCCCGGCCCTGGCGGAATCGGCCGCCCGGCTGGACGCCGTCTGGGTCGAACTGGCCGCCCACGCGCGCGGCGAGGGTCGGGGCGCGGTCCGGACCCGCGAGGCCGCCGCCCTGGTCGCGGCCGGGCGCTGGAGCAAGGCCTGCGCCCTGGCCCGCCGCGAGAGCCGCGGCATGCACCGGCGCGAGGACGCGCCGGGCCTCGATCCTCGCCTGGCGACGCGCCAGCGAGCCGGCCGGCTGGACAAGGTCTGGACGGCGTTCGAGCCGGCCGCCGCCCAGGCGGAGGTGGCCTGATGATCGAGGTCGTCATCGACGCGCGCTGCAACGGCTGCGGGGACTGCGTCGACGCCTGTCCCAGCGACGTGCTGGAGGCCGGCCCCGGCGGCAAGGCGGTGATCGCCCGCCAGGCCGACTGCCAGACCTGCCTGCTGTGCGAGCTCTACTGCCCGGCCGACGCCCTGTTCGTCTGGCCCGACTGCGAGGCGCCGGTCGGGATCACCGCCCAGCAGGCCCTGGCCTCGGGCCAGCTGGGCGCCTTCCGCCGCGACTCCGGCTGGGGCGAGCACGCCGCCAGCTTCACCAACCAGCACTGGCGGATGGGCTCGATCTTCGAGCGGGCCCGTCTGCAGGCGATGGAGATCGCCGCCGCCCGAAATTCCACAGAACCCCTTCAAGCCGAGGAGAACGTCCGATGAGCCAAGAGAGCCTGACCCGACTGCTCGCCGACCTGCACGCCGAGCGCCTGCGCACCTGGGACCCCGCCGCCCTGAAGATCAACATCGACCAGCGCGCGACCCTGGTCGAGACCGCCGACCCCGCCGCCTGGGTCAAGGCGGGCGACACGGTCGAGCCCTTCGTGCTCAAGGACGTCGAGGGCGGCGACCTGACCCTGAAGGGCCTGACCGCCAACGGCCCGGCGGTGCTGGTGTTCTTCCGCTTCGCCGGCTGCCCGGCCTGCAACATCGCGCTGCCCTATTACGAGCGCGCCTTGCAGCCGACCCTGAAGGCCCTCGGCGTGCCGCTGGTCGCGGTCAGCCCGCAGGTTCCCGAGCGGCTGGGCGAGATCCGGACCCGGCACGACCTGTCGTTCAGGGTGGCGTCCGACCCCGACAACACCCTGGGGCGGCGGCTCGGGATCCTCTACACCGCCGACGCGGCCAGCCAGGCCGCCCAGCGCGCCAAGGGGGCCTTCATCGGCGACACCACGGGTACGGGAACCTGGGAGCTGCCGCAGCCGACCGTGGTGGTGATCGGCCGCGACCAGGTCGTGCGGTTCGCCGACGTCAGCCCGGACTGGCTGGTGCGCACGGAAGCCGAACCGGTGATCGCCGCGGTGCGGGCCCTGGCCGCCGTGCCGGTCTAGGCGCGGATCGCGGTCTTGACGGCGGCGGTCAACAGCGGCGTTCTGGTCCGCGACGACCGCTGAGCCCGCCCTGTCGATTCCCGCCGGCGCCTCGGTTCTCGTGACCCAGAGAGTCCCATGACGCTTTCGAAGATCCGCGTGGCTTCCCTTTCCGTCCTGGCGGTCGCCGCCTTGCTGGCGGGGCCGGCCTCGGCGGCCGACGGTCCGTGGTCGCTGGCCATCCACGGCGGGGCCGGGGTGATCAAGCGCGGCGACCTGACGCCCGAGAAGGAGGCGGCCTATCGCGCCGGCCTCGACGCGGCGATGGCCGCCGGCGCCAAGGTGCTGAAGGCCGGCGGCTCCAGCCTGGACGCCGTCGAGGCCACGGTGCGGGTGCTGGAAGACAATCCGCTGTTCAACGCCGGCAAGGGCGCGGTGTTCACCGCCGAGGGCAAGAACGAGCTCGACGCCTCGATCATGGACGGCAAGACCCTGAAGGCCGGGGCGGTGGCCGGCGTCACCCGCACCAAGAACCCCATCAGCCTGGCCCGCGCCGTGATGGAACAGTCGCCGCACGTGCTGCTGGCCCGCGACGGCGCCGACCAGTTCTCCAAGGAGAAGGGACTGGAACAGGTCGATCCCAGCTATTTCCGCACCGAGGAGCGCTGGAAGCAGTTGGAAACCTGGCGCAAGAACCACCAGGCCGCGCTCGACCCCACCCACCTGTTCGGCACCGTTGGGGCCGTGGCCCTGGACCAGGCCGGCCACGTCGCCGCCGCCACCTCGACGGGCGGCATGACCGGCAAGCGCTGGGGCCGGATCGGCGATTCCCCGATCATCGGGGCGGGAACCTACGCCCGCGATGGGGTCTGCGCGGTCTCGGCGACCGGCTCGGGCGAATATTTCATCCGTGAGACCGCCGCCCGCCAGGTCTGCGACCGGATCGCCTGGAAGGGGCAGGGCGTCCAGCAGGCCGGGGACGACACCATCAAGTCGATCGGCGCGATCGGCGGCGACGGCGGCCTGATCGCCATCGACGGCCAGGGCCGCGCGGCCTTCAGCATGAACGACCTGGGCATGTATCGCGGCGCGGTGTCTTCGGCCCATCCGGTGGCCAGGACGGCGATCTTCGCGGATGAACCGTCGCCGCAATAGGGGGCGGGACGGAGGCGGACCGCCGCCTCGACCCCCGTCGGTCTTCAAGATCCCGCGACGGGCGCCAATATTTCAGGCGCCGGCGCCCGCGCCATGGGCTTATCGGCTAAGCTGGCCCGTGAACGGTGTTGAAACCTCCCGTCGCCGGGCCAAGGGACCTACGCCAACGCCATGCGCGTGCTTGTCATCGATCCGGATTCCGCGAGAGCCGCCCTGGTCGCTGAAGGTCTGGCGGGGGTGGACCCCTTGCAGGTCCGCCAGGCCACCACCTTCGACGAACGCGAGGTGCTGGAGTTCGCGCCCGACGTGGTGGTGATCGCCTCCGACAGCCCCGACCGCGACACCCTCGAAAGCCTTCGCGAATCCTCGGTGAGCAATCCGCGCCCGGTGGTGATGTTCGTCGACCGCTCGGAACCAGGCCTGGCCGAGCAGGCCGTCCGGGCCGGGGTGGCGGCCTATATCGTCGACGGCCTGTCGCCCGCCCGGGTGCGGCCGATCCTCGACGTCGCCATGAGCCGGTTCGCCCTGACCCAACAGCTGCGCGGCGACCTGGCCAAGGCCAAGGCCGACCTGGAGTCGCGCAAGACGGTCGAGCGGGCCAAGGGTCTGCTGATGAAGGAGCGGGGCCTGGACGAGGACGGCGCCTATCGGCTGCTGCGCAAGCTGGCCATGGACAAAGGTCGGCCGATCGGCGCGGTGGCCGCCGACCTGCTGGCCTTCGCCAACATCCTGAAGGGCGACGCCTCGTGAGCGGACTGGCCGACCTGACGCTGGGCTTCATCCCCCTGACCGACTGCGCGCCCCTGGTGGTGGCCAAGTCGCTGGGATTTTTCGCCGAGGAGGGGCTGGAGGTGACGCTCAGCCGCGAAGCCTCGTGGGCGACGATCCGCGACAAGGTGGCGGTCGGGGCGCTGGACGGGGCCCACATGCTGGCGCCCATGGCCCTGGCGGCCGGCCTGGGCGACGACGGCGTCGTCGCCGCGCCGATGCTCGCGCCCCTGGCCCTGAACCTGAACGGCAGCGCCATCACCGTCTCGACGGCCCTGGCCGACGCCCTGCGGGCGGTCGATCCCGAGGGCATGGCGGCGGAGACGGTCACCGCGCGGCCGCTGGCCCGGCTGATCGAACAGCGGCGAGGCCAGGGCGCCCCGCCGCTGATCTTCGCCGTGGTCTTCCCCCATTCGATGCACAGCTACGCCCTGCGCTACTGGCTGGCCCAGGCGGGCGTCGATCCCGACCACGACGTCCGCCTGGTGGTGACGCCGCCGCCGCGCGTGGTCGCTCATCTGCAGTCCGGCGGAATCGACGGCTTCTGCGTCGGCGCGCCCTGGAACGCCGTGGCCGTCAGCGAGGGGGTCGGCGAGATTCTGATCAAGGCGTCGACCTTCTGGCCGGGCGGGCCGGACAAGGTGTTCGGCGTCACGCAGGCCTGGGCGGCGCGACGTCCCGACGACCTGCGGGCGGCCCTGCGCGCCCTGATCCGCGCCGCGGCCTGGGCCGACGAGCCGGGCAACCACGCCGAACTCGTCGCGCTGCTGTCGCGACCCGACCATGTCGGCGCCGAGCCCGAGGTGCTGGCCCGCGCCCTGCGGCAGGAGATCGTCTTCCACCGCGACGCCGCCGGCCTGCCGCGCCGGGAGCACGCCCTGTGGTTCCTGTCGCAGATGGTCCGCTGGGGGCAGGTCGGTCCCGACCTGGACCTCGAGGCCGTCGCCGACCAGGTGTATCGCCCCGACCTGTTCCGCGAGGCGGCCCTGTCGGTGGGGCCGGTGGTCGAGCCGGCGATGGCGTTCGCCGACGCCTCGCCGCCGCCGCCCGCGGCCCTGTTCGACGGCGCGCCGTTCGATCCGGCCGACGCCCGGGGCTACGCGGCGGGGTTCGCCATCAGCCGGGTGGGCGGCTAGGGCGCGTACTCAACTTGGCTATCGGGACGCTCTGAAGATATCAGCGCCCTAAATAGAGTTGTCATCCCGGAAGCCTCGCAGAGGCTG
>NZ_AKKF01000253.1 GCF_000281955.1 Caulobacter sp. AP07
TCACAGCCGATGGCGTGGGATCACACCCGCTTGCCCCCACCTGACCGCTACGCGGTCTGTCGCGGCGAGGGGGCGGAGTTCGAGGCTCTTCCCCCTCCGGGGGAAGACGGCCGCGAAGAAAGTGCGCCGCCGGCCTAGGCCCCGCGCGCCACGAACCAGCCGTTGCGGAAGCCCTGGTCGGCCTTGCCGTAGGTGAACGCCGCGCCGTCCGGGGCGGTGAACCGGCCACCGGCGGCGGTCAGGATGGCGTGGCCGGCGGCGGTGTCCCATTCCATGGTCGGACCGTGGCGCGGATAGATGTCGGCCGCGCCCTCGGCGATGCGCACCAGCTTGATCGAGCTGTCCATCGGGGCCCGCAGGTCGAAGCCGTATTCCGCCGCCAGTTCGGCCGCCCGCTCCTCCTTCATGGTGTGGCTGACCAGGGCCAGGGCCCGGCCTTGCGGCCACGGCCGGGCCTGGACCGCCGTCTCGGCGCCGCCGGGCGCTTCGCGCTTGAGCACGCCGTCAGCGGTCGTGAACCACACCTCGCCGGTGGCGGGGGCGCAGATCGCGCCGGCCACCGGGACGCCGTGGTCGATCAGGCCGATATTGACCGTGAAGTTGGGATCGCCGCGCACGAAGGCCTTGGTGCCGTCCACCGGATCGACCAGGAAGAACCGCGGGCCGATGGCGTCGGGCGTGCCGAACTCGCTGGCGTGCTCCTCGGAAATCGCCGGAATCTCGGGGAAGCGCTCGGCCAGCCGGGCCAGGATCAGCCGCTCGCCGGCCCGGTCGGCCTCGGTCACCGGGCTCTCGTCGGCCTTGCGGACCACGTCCAGCTCGGTGCGCCAGAACGGCAGGATGACCTGCGAGGCCGCCTCGACGATCGCCGCCAGGTCGCGGCCCATATCGGCCAGGTTCGTATCGCTCATCTAGGTCCCCCTGGGGTCGTCGCCGACGAAGACCAGGGTGACGCGCGTGGCGTCGACCGTCTGCTTGCCGGCGTCCTCGAAATTGACGGTCACGCGATGGCCGATCACCGATTGCACCTGGCCCAGGCCCCAGTCGGGCTGGTCGGGATGGCGCACGAGGACGCCGGGCTCGAGAAACGGATCCATGATCCGCCCCTGATAGGCGACCCGTCCCGCGCTCGCCAGCCCCGTTCGCCCCCCGGCGCCGTTTGCCAAACCGTCAAATCACGCCAAAGATCGCGCCATGACCGACGCTGACGCCTCCGCCCCCGTTCTTACCGCCCCCGAGCTGGACGTGAACGGCCCCGACTTCGCCGCCCTGGTGGCCGCGCGGCTCTGTCATGACTTCATCAGCCCGGCCAGCGCCATCGTCTCGGGCCTCGACCTGCTGGAAGACCCCAGCGCCCAGGACATGCGCGAAGACGCCATGAGCCTGATCTCGTCCAGCGCCCGCAAGCTGGCCGACCTCCTGCAGTTCACCAGGGTCGCCTTCGGCGCGTCGGCGTCGGCCGAGAACTTCGACTCCCGCGAACTGGAAAAGCTGGCCCAGGGCGTGTTCGCCCATGTGCGGCCGACCATGGTCTGGGACATCGCCCCGTCGGTGATGAACAAGGCCAGCGCCCGCGCCATCCTCAACATCGCCCAGCTGGCCGCCAGCGCTCTGCCGGCCGGCGGCGTGGCGACGCTGAAGGCCGTGGTCGCCGATGGCCGGGTGGCGATCACCGCCGATTCGGCGGGGCCCCCCCCCCCCCCCCCCCCC
>NZ_AKKF01000254.1 GCF_000281955.1 Caulobacter sp. AP07
CGGCGGCCACGGCGCCCGCCAATGCCGATGTCTTCCGCGATCAGGCCAACAAGGTCGGCGCGCGGAGCTGCGCGAACCTCTATGAGGCGCTCGGCCAGGGCCTGACCCGTGGAGCGGCCTACTCGGTAAAGACCGAGGCGGACAAAACCGCTCCCGACGCCCACATCGTCCAGGGCGTCCTGGGCATGACCTACGACCTCCCCGACCTCAAGGGATCCGCGGGCGGTGTCGTCCTCGCCGCGCCGGGAGAGGGCGGATGCGAAGGATACCTGGTGCGCGTGGCGCCCTTCCAGAAGCCCTGCGCCGAGGTCGTGGGTCTCCTTCCGGCCGGAAGCACGGCCGGCCAGGCCCTGTCGGGCGTCTGGCGATACCAGCTCGCCGGAACCCAGGGCCAGGCGCTGATGATCCCGAGCGGTTCCACCTGCGTGGTGGTGACCCTGTCCGGGATGACCCAGCGCCGGTGAACCCCGGCTCGCAAGATCGGTCGTGCGGATAGGCGGCCCGTCCGCGCGGGACAAGTGAAGTGGGCCCAGATCGCGGCTCTCGTCGACGCCCCAAGGGGCCGGCGGACCGACATTGAGGGGTAGCGTTGCCATGGTCAGAGACATGTCGAAAGATCGCCGCCACGCCGGCTTGGTCCGCAACGGAATGGACTGCGGCGATGGGCGGGGCTGGTCGCAACGCCGCCGGCTGATGGCGGCGCTCCGCAACGCCCATCGCGTGCTCGGGCTCAAGCGCGACCGGCTGGGCCTGGGAGCGTTGGGCGGCGGCGGCGGGCTGCGTCCGGCCAGCGTGATCGGCGGCTTGGCCGCGATCATGGCGCTCGGCCTCTCCGCGCCGGCCCAGGCGCAATACCAGGCTGGCGGCGGCACGGCGGCGGCCGCCAACGCCATCGCCATCGGCGCCAGTGTCCAGGCCAATGGCCAGAACAGCGTAGCGGTGGGCGCCTCCAACAGCGCGACGGGCAACGCTTCGATCGCCATCGGCTATTCGATGGGTGTCAACGGCCTCAACGCCATAGGCATCGGCGTCTTCGCGAATGCAACCGGTGTCAACGCCCTCGCCATAGGCGGGAACGCCCGTGCGCTCACGGACGGAGCCTCGGCCTTCGGTGTCAACAGCACGGCAAACGGGGCGAACGGGACCGCCATCGGCTCCACGGCCACGGCCGGCGCCGCCGCGACGGCCGTCGGCGTATCGAGCCAGGCGACCGCCGCCAATTCCGTCGCCATCGGCAGCCTCAGCCAAGCGACGAATAGCGCCGCCACCGCCGTCGGAAACGGCGCCCAGGCCACGGGAAACAGTTCGCTCGCGCTCGGCGCGCAGGCTGTCGCGATGGGCGGCAGCACGGTCGCCGTCGGACAGGGCGCCGGCGCCGGTTCAACCGTCGGCAACGCCAGTTCGGTCGCGGTGGGCGTCGCGGCTGGTACGCTGGTGACCGGCGGACAGAACACCGCCATCGGCGGCGGCGTTCCCAGCGTCCTGAGGGGCGCCGGCTCCGGCGTCTCGGGAACGCGCAACGTCGCCCTGGGAACCGGCGACGGCGCCGTCACCTACGACGGCGCCCTGCAGGCTTCCGCGGGCAGCCTCGTCACCGGCAACGACAATATCGCGATCGGAACCAACGCCGGTATCGGCGTCAGCGGCAACGCCACGACGTCGATCGGCCAGAACGCCATGGCGACGGGGACCAATGCGGCGGCGATCGGAGCCGGGGCCAAGGCGAGCGGGCTGAACTCGGTCTATTTTGGCGCGCGCACTAGTCCCGGATCAGGCGCCATCGCGGAGAGCGCCGTCGCCATCGGCACCGATGTGACGGCGTCCCAGACCAACGCCGTTGCGATCGGGCGCCAAAGCGTGGCGTCGGCGCTCAACAGCGCGGCCATCGGTCCTGCCGCCAATGCGACGGCGCAACACGCGGCGGCGTTCGGCCCGAGCGCCAATGCCTCCGGCGACTTCGCGCTCGCCTTGGGCAATCTGGCCGTGTCAGGCGGAGTCGGTTCCGTCGCGGCGGGCTCGGGAGCCCAGAGCGCCGGCGTCTCCGCCGTGGCGCTCGGCAACAACGCCGCCGCGTCGGCCACGAACGCCGTAGCGGTCGGCCTGGGCTCGATCGCGAACGCCACCGACGCCCTTGCGATAGGACGCACAAGCCAGGCGACCGCCAGCAGTTCCACGGCCGTCGGACTTGACTCCGGCGCCAGCGGAATCGGCAGCACCGCTCTCGGCCAGGGCGCTCGAACCACCGCCCTGCGAGCCGTCGCTGTCGGCGCCGGCTCGCGCGCGTCCGGGATAAACTCGGTCTATCTCGGCTCAAGCACCTTTGCGACCAGCGCCAGTGGAGAGAGCTCCATCGGCATCGGCACGGACGTGACGGCGTCTCAGGACGGCGCCATTGCGATGGGACGCGACAGCCAGGCGACCGCGATCAACGCCATCGCGGTCGGTCTCCAGTCCTTCGCGGACACCGCCGACGCCGTCGCCATCGGCACCAGCTCGACCGCGACCGGCGGCAAGGCGGTGGCCATCGGCGCGGGGAACTTCGCCAGCGGCGACGGCGCGGTGGCGATCGGCGATCCCAACACCGCCACCGGCGACGGGGCGGTGGCCAACGGCAAGGACAACACCGCCACCGGCAACGGTTCGGTGGCGATGGGCAACACCAACATGGTCGGCGGCGGCGGCCAGGCGGTGAGCACGGCCGGCACGGCCGCTCAGGGCGCGGTCGGCATCGGCTACCAGAACACCGTCGTCGGCCAGGGCAGCGTCGCGATCGGCAACACCAGCAGCGCGCTGGCGGCCGGCGCCGTCGCGTTCGGCGACACGGCCAAGGCCAACAACGCCCGCGACGTGGCGCTGGGCTCGGGCTCGACCACCCTGGCGGCGGTCGGCACGGCCAGCACGGTGCTGAACGGCACGACCTACAATTTCGCGGGCACGACGCCGACCAGCACGGTCAGCATCGGCGCGGCGGGGACCGAGCGGACGATCACCAATGTGGCGGCGGGACGGATCAACGGCGGCTCGACCGATGCGGTCAACGGCTCGCAGCTGTTCGCCACCAACCAGGCGGTGACCACGCTGGCCAACACGGTCAGCACGACCGCCATTCACTATGTCAGCGTCAATGACGGTGGCTCGACCCAGAACAATTTCACCAACAACGGCGCGACCGGGGCGAATTCGATCGCCATGGGGGTGAACGCGGCTTCGCAGACGGCGAACGGCATCGCCATCGGCAATAGCGCTTTCAACCAAATCACGGGCGGCGCCGACCAGGCGGCGATCGCGATTGGCGTCTCGGCGCGCACCGCCCAGACCAGATCGATAGCGATCGGCGCCCAAACCGCCGCGACGGGAGTCAACTCGATCGCATTTGGCGCGGGGGCGTCGGGAACCACCTCCTATGCCATCGCCATCGGCGGCGGACCGACGACGGGGGCGGGGGCCAGCGCAACGGGTCTCGGGTCCATCGCCATCGGCGGCGGCGGCGGAACCGTGCCCACCGGCGCCCCGGCCTCCGCGACCGCGGCGCGCGCCATCGCCATCGGCCAGAACACGGTCGCCGCGTTCACCAATTCGGTCGCCCTGGGCAACAAGTCCACGACCGGCAGCGCCTCCTCGGTCGCCTTGGGCGACACCACCAGTACTGGCGCGACCGGCGTCAACGTGGCCATCGGTAATCTGAGCACGGCCAACGCCGGCACCGCCGGTGGCGGCGCGGTGGCGATCGGGCGCTCCAACACCGCCTTCGGCGACGGCGCGGTGGCGATCGGCGATCCCAGCTACGCCAGCGGCACGGGCGCCTTCACCGGCGGCGCCAACAACATCGCCAACAGCGACGGAACCACCACGGCCACGGCCGCGAACCAGGCCAATGGCGCGGTGGCGATCGGCAACGCCAACCGCGCGGTCGGCCAGGGCAGCGTGGCGCTGGGCAACGGCTCGACCGCCGGCGCGGCCGGCCTGGCCGGGAATGTCGCGATCGGCAACGGCGCGACGGCGACCGCCCGGGCCGGCGACGTGGCGCTGGGCTCGGGCTCGACCACCCTGGCGGCGGTCGGCACGGCCGGCACGACTATCAACGGGACAGCCTACAGCTTCGCGGGCACGACGCCGGCCAGCACGGTCAGCATCGGCGCGGCCGGGGCCGAGCGGACGATCACCAATGTCGCGGCGGGCCGGATCAGCGGCGGCTCGACCGACGCGATCAACGGCTCGCAGCTGCTGGCCACCAACCAGGCGGTGGAGGCCGTGGCGGGGCTGGCCGGCGATGTCGGCGAGCGGGCGGTCAAGTACGACTGGACCGACATCAACGCCAACGGCCTCGTCGATCCGGGCGAGGTCAACTACAATGTCGTGACCCTGGCGGGCGCCGGCGGCACGACCATCACCAACCTGGCCGACGGGGCGGTGAACGCCGCGTCCAGCGACGCCGTCAACGGCTCTCAGCTCCATGGGGTCAGCCAGAGCATCGCCACCACGCTGGGCGGAAGCTCGACGGTCAATCCCGACGGCACGGTGACCGGTCCGACCTACGTCGTACAGGGCGGCAACCACACGACGGTGTTCGACGCCTTCACCGCGGTCGACGGCAACCTGACCACCCTCAACAACGCGCTGACCACCATCAACAACGGCGGCGGCATCAAGTACTTCCACGCCAACTCGATCCTCGCCGACAGCCTGGCGACCGGAACCGACAGCGTGGCGGTCGGCCCGCGGGCGGTCGCCAACAACACGGGCAGCGTCGCGTTGGGCGACAACGCGGTCGCGAGCATCGACGGGGCCCTGGCCCTGGGCTCCGGTTCGCTCGCCGATCGCGCGATCGCGCCGACATCCGGCACGATCGTCGCGGGCATCGGCTTCGTGCCGTACAACACGACCGACGCGACGCTGCTGGGAGCGGTCTCGGTCGGCAACGCCACGACCAGCCAATACCGTCAGATCACCAATGTCGCCGACGGCACCCTGGCGCAGGATGCCGTGACTCTGCGCCAGCTGCAGGGCGCCATCAGCTCGGTCTCGGTGACCCCGGTGCAGTATTTCCACGCCAACTCGACGGCCCCCGACTCTCTGGCGATCGGGCTGGACTCGGTCGCGGTGGGTCCGACCACGGTGGTCAACGGCGACAACGGCATCGGCATCGGCAAGGGCGCGATTGTCCAGATGACCGCGCCGGGTGGAACCGCGATCGGCCAGAACGCCCAGGTTTCCCAGGCCGACGGCATCGCCCTGGGGACCAATTCGATCGCCAACGGCATCCAGTCGATCGCGATCGGCCCCGGCGCCAACGCCAGCTTCTCGGGCAGCGTCGCCTTGGGCGCAGGGGCGACGACGGCGGTGGGGTCGCGGACCGGTTACACCGGCTATGGCCTCGCCGCGCCGCAGAACTCGGCGGGCGAGGTGTCGGTGGGCAGCGCGGGCGCCGAGCGGCAGCTCACCAACGTCGCGGCCGGCTCGGCCCCGACCGACGCCGTGAACGTCAGCCAGCTGAACCAAGTGGCCCAGAACACCGCCAGCGCGCTGGGCGGCGGGGCGTCCTACAACCCGACGACCGGGGCCTATACCGCGCCCAGCTATACGGTCGCGGGCAATACCTACAACAACGTCGGGGACGCGCTGGGCGCCCAGGCGACGGCGGTCAACAATCTCGACGGCCGCATGACCACGGTCGAGAACCGCGTCACCACGGTCGAGAACAACGTCAGCAACCTCGGCGGCAGCGTGGCGGCCGGTCTGGGCGGCAATTCAAGCTACAACGCGACGACCGGCACGGTGACGACGAGCCTGAACGTCGGCGGGAACAACTACGGCAGCGTCAACGACGCGCTGCAGGCCCTGAACCAGACGGCGGCCGCCGGCTGGAACATCCAGGCCAATGGCGGTCCGGCCACCAACGTTCCGTCGAACGGCACGCTCAACGTGACCGGGGGCTCCAACACCGTGGTGACGCTCAGCGGCAATCAGCTGCAGATCGCCATGGCCGACAACCCGACCTTCAGCGGCGTAATCAACGCCAACGGCGGCCTCGCCGTGGGCCAGAACACCGCCGTCGACATGGGCGGCAACGTGGTCCGCAACGTCGGGGCAGGGGCGGTGACAGCCACCTCGACCGACGCGGTCAACGGCTCGCAACTGCACCAGGTCCAGCAGGTGGCCAGCAATTCGGTGCAGTATGACGCCGGCGGCCGGTCGGTGACGTTCAACCCCGGCGGCCAGGCCGCGACGCTGCACAACGTCGCCGCCGGCGTCGCGCCGACCGACGCGGTCAATGTCCAGCAGCTCAACGACGGGCTTTCGAACGCGATCTCGACGGCCAACGCCTACACAGACGCGCGGCTGCAGGGTTTCGTGGTCGACATGTCGAAGGCGCGGCGCGAGTCCTTTGCCGGGACCGCGGGCGCGCTGGCGGCGGCGGGCCTGCCTCAGGCCTATGAACCGGGCCGCAGCATGTTCGCCCTGGGCGCGGGCGCCTATGGCGGGCAATCCGCTTTCGCCATGGGTCTTTCGCGGATCATGGACGACGGCCGCACCATCCTCAAGGCGGGCGCGACCTACGACACCCAGGAACGCACGGGCGCCAATGTCGGCATCGGTTTCCAGTTCTGACCCGCGTCGTTCATTCGATCATTCCTAAGGAGGACACGATGAAAGCCCAGCGCCTCGCCCTTGCGATCCTGTCGGGGCTCAGCCTCATGGGGCCGGTCGCCGCCGTCGCCCGGGACGCTTCGACCCCATCCCCTTCGGCCGCCGCCTCGATCTATGTGGCGTCAGTCGATCCCACCGCCTTCCATGAAGTCCCGGGCGAACGCGAGAAGCTGGGCGTGACGGTCAGCCCGGCGTCCGTGCGGCTGATCACGCCGGGGGTCGACAAGTTCAGCATCTACCCCTTGCTGGGGCCGCCGCATTTCGCGGAGAGCGTCAGGCGACGGTGGAACTACGTCCTGTTCTTTCCGACCGCGCCGGGCAGCGTGGACCGGGTGCGCTGCCGGATGGAGATCCGCTTCACGCGCCCGCGCGGGCGCTACAACGTCACGGTGTCCGAAGTGGTCTGGCAGGAGAAATCCTGCGCGGACCGGGTCGCGGCGGCCAGCTGACCGGGCGAGGGGTGACATGCGATTGATCGGGGTGTTGACCGCCTGCCTGGTGATGCTTGCCGGCGCGCCCGCATCCGCCCAGACGTTCGGGCCGCCCATCACGGGCATGTGCCTGTTGTCGCGGACGGGCGCCATCAGCGCCTCGCGCGCGGGGCAGTCGATGCAGGCCCAGTTGCGCCAGATGCAGGCGTCGCTGAACGCCGAGCTGGCGCAGCGTCGCGCGTCCCTCGACCTGCAACGCCGGGCGCTCGAGGGGCGGCAGGGCGCGATCGCGCCGATCGAGTTCCAGCGGCAGTTGGCCGGCCTCAACCAGCAGGCCCAGGCGCTCGACCAGCAGCAGAACGCCCGCTTCATCGCCGCCCAGACCCGCGGCCAGCAGCAGGTCGACCGCGCGCTCAATGACGCGCTCACCCGCGTCATCACCCGCAGCGCCTGCAGCGTCGTGATGGAGCGCGACAACGCCTATGGCTGGAACAACGCCATGGACATCACGCCGGCGACTGTCCGCGACATGGACGGCGTCCTGCAAGCCGTCACGATCCAGTAGGGCGCGCGGATGCGGAAGTGAGCCCACCAACGCCCTTCGGCTAGCGCCATTGACTCTTTAGGTCGCGACCAATGTGGCGTGAGGAATATTTTCCTAGCAGCCTATTGGTTTGCGACCGGCGCCTCGCCGCGTCGCCGCCTATCGGGCGACGGACCTCAGCCCATGCACCAGGGCCTGGGCCGCGATCGCGGCCTGGGTTCGGTTGTGAACGTTGAGCTTACGCATCAACGCGGTCATATGGGCCTTGACCGTGGCTTCCGCGATGCCGAGGTCGAAGGCGATCTGCTTATTGAGCAGTCCCGAGTTGACGCCTTCCAGAACCTTCATCTGGGTTGGCGTGAGCCCGCCAAACGCCGCCTCCAGATCCCGGTCGATAAGGCGGATTTCCGTCGTGGTCATTCCTGAACCCCTCTGTTTCATCCCTACGCAGCCGCCTTGGGTGGTGCGTCGCCCGTTTGTTTTGTCCGCCGATCATGGTCGGCCGATTCAGGTCGTGTTTCCCGATGGTAACGCTATCTGTTGGACAAGTTCAAGTGCCATGGGCAATGTGAGCGTGAACATTCTGCATTATTGAGCGTCGCGCCGAAATCTGTCGTACAGGTTTAGCGGCGGACGGCGACTTGCCGTCTCGGCGATCATGTGGCGAGGATCACGCTGGCGTCATGAGGGCCGGTCGCTGTCGGCGCCATGGACGGGTGCTGACCGACAGCTGCTTTCTATGGGGAGCGAACAGCGCGATGATGGCGTCAGCCGATTTGGAGATCGATGGATGAGCGAAGGCCGCTTGGCCGACCGGGCGTATACGGGCATCGTGGAGATGATCAACGCCGACGGATTGGCGGTCGGCGATCGCTTGCCGTCCGAGGCTCGCCTGGCGGAGATTTTCGGCATGTCGCGCACCGTCGTGCGCGAAGCGCTGGTCCGACTTGCGGCCGACAGCATCACCGAGGCGCGGCGGGGGGCGGGGTCCTTCGTCAAGAACCGCCCATCCGACAAGTTGGGCGCCTATATGCCGCTCTCCGAACTGCCTTCCACGCTCGGGAGCTACGAGGTGCGCTTCGTGCTCGAGGCCGAAGCGGCGCGGCTGGCGGCGGCGCGGCGGTCCGCCGAGGAGATGGCCAGCATCGAAGAGGGCCTCCTGCAATTGCGCGCCGCGCTCCTGTCGAATGCACCGGCCCATGCCGAGGACATGGAGCTCCACCGCCGCATCGTGTTGGCCACCGCCAATCCCGCCTTTCTGATCGCGTTCGAGGCGCTTCAGCCCGACGTCGATCGAATCATGCGCGCCGGCGTCGGCATTTCGCGCTCACGACCGCCCGAGGCCATCGGCGAGATGATGCGCGAGCATGAGATGATCGTGGAAGCGATCCGCGCGCAGGACGGCGACGGGGCGGCCCTGGCCATGCGCTGGCACCTGTCACAAGGCCGAAAACGGCTAATGCCCTGACGGGCGCTCCATGCCGCCGGTTCTACCGTCGCTCGCTTCCAGCCAGGTCAGCGTGGCGTCGCGCAATTGCCTGGGCGAAGCGTCGGCGGTGAACAAGGCAGCCGCTTCGTCCGCTCCTGGACGTTCCAGCGTGGCCAATTGGCTACCCAGCAAGCTGGCTGGCATGTAGTGGCCAGCCCGGTGATCGAGGCGGCGCTGGAGCTCGTCCGGGCTGGCGTCCAGCAGGACGAACCGCGTGGGGGCCGATATCGCGGCTCGAAGACGGTCGCGATAGCTGCGTCTGAGGGCCGAGCAGGCCGCCACGGCCGTTCCGCCCGACACCAGGGTTTGGCCCATGGCGCGGCCCAACCGATCGAGCCACGGCCAGCGGTCGTCATCAGTGAGCGGCTCGCCGGCGCTCATCTTGGCGATCGCGGCCGCGTCGTGAAAATCGTCGCCGTCCAGAAACGGGCAGTTGAGCGCCTGGGCGAGAATGGCGCCGAGCGTCGATTTTCCGCTTCCGCTCACCCCCATGATGATGATGGCGACGGGCGCGAGGCTGGCGTGGCGAGGGGGCGACTGCAAGCGGCGTCCTTGGGCTGATCGGCGACAAAGGCTGTCGATAAGGTCGGCAGGCCAACCGAGCGATTGGAGATGCGGTTCTAGGGGCAAGCCGAGCGAGCGAGAACTACGACCATGGTCGTGGATGGCGGCCCGTTTCCAACGCCCTATCCGTAGTCGAAGTAACTCAGGGGAGCGGCATGAGAGTAGTCACACTGGCGGCGATGATCCTGGCATCCGCGTCCGCGGCGATGGCCGAAACCCAGTCCGTTCTTCTCGTCGCCCCCGATGATCCGCGCGCGGTCAGCGTCAAGGCCGTTGGCGACGGCCGGGCCGACGACACCGAGGCCGTTCAGCGCGCCATCGACGCCGCCCGTGACAAGACTGGCCACGGCGTGGTGTTCCTGCCGTCGGGCCGCTACCGCCTGAGCCGCAGCATTCTGGTGCCGCCGGGCGTGCGCATTTTCGGGGTCGGAGCCAAGCGGCCCGTCTTCGTTCTGGCCCCGAACACCCCCGGATTCCAGAAGGGCGTGGGCACGATGATCGTGTTCACGGGCGGCGACCAATACAGCGTCGGCCGAATTCCCGTGCCGGTTCCGACCGTGGTCGGCGCCAAGGATGAGGTGCGCGACGCCAATTCGGGAACCTTCTATTCAGCGCTGAGCAATGTCGACATAGAGATCGGCGCCGGCAATCCGGCCGCGGCTGGGGTTCGGTTTCGCATGGCCCAGCACGCCTTCCTCAGCCATATGGACTTCCACCTGGGCTCGGCTTTCGCCGGCGTCTACCAGGCTGGCAACGTCATGGAAGACGTCCACTTCCACGGCGGCCGCTACGGCATCGTCACGGAAAAGACCTCGCCGGCCTGGCAGTTCACCCTGATGGACTCGACCTTCGACGGCCAGCGCGACGCGGCGATCCGCGAGCATGAGGTGGACCTGACGCTGGTCAATGTCGCCATGCGCGACACGCCCGTCGGCATCGAGATCGATCGCGGCTACAGCGACTCCCTGTGGGGCAAGAACGTGCGCTTCGAGAACGTCTCGAAGGCCGCCGTCGTCATCTCCGCCGAAGACAACGTCTTCACCCAGGTGGGCTTCGACAACGCCGTGGCGACCAATACGCCGATGTTCGCCCGCTTCCGCGACAGCGGCAAGACCGTGGCCGGCAAGGGGCGCGCCTATCGGGTGGCCTCGTTCACCTACGGCTTGACGCTGCCGGGCCTTGGCCAGATGGGCGAGTACAAGACCCAGGCCGATATCACCGCGCTGCCGGCGCCGCCGGCGGTCGCGACGCCGGCCATCCGCCCGCTGCCGCCGGTGAGCGCGTGGACCAACGTCAAGACGCTGGGAGTCAAGGGCGACGGCGAGACCGACGACACCGCCGCGCTGCAGGCGGCGATCGAAACCCACCGCGTGCTCTATCTGCCGATCGGCTTCTACAAGATCACCGACACGCTGCGGCTTCGCCCGGACACCGTGCTGGTCGGTCTGCATCCGGCCATCACCCAGCTTGTCCTGCCCGACAACAATCCTCGCCATGCCGGGGTCGGCGCCGTCACGCCGATGATCGAGACGCCGCGGGGCGGCGACAACATCCTGTCCGGGATCGGGCTGTTCACCGGCCGCGTCAATCCACGCGCTTCGGCGCTGCTCTGGCGGTCGGGCGAGCGCTCGCAGGTCACGGACGTCAAGATCATGGGCGGCGGCGGCACGCCGACCATGGACGGCAAGCCGCTGGGCGCGGCCCAGGCGCGCAGCGGTGACCCGGTGGCGGACGGTCGCTGGGACGGTCAATATCCCAGCATCTGGGTGACCGACGGCGGCGGCGGCACGTTCGCCAATGTCTGGAGCCCCAACACCTTCGCTTCGGCCGGCTTCTACATTTCCGACACCAGCACGCCCGGCCATATCTACGAGGTGTCGGTCGAGCACCACGTGCGCAACGAATTCGTACTCGACAACGTCCAGAACTGGGAATTCCTGGCCCCGCAGACGGAGCAGGAGGTCGGCGACGGGCCGGATGCCGTCTCGCTGGAGGTGCGCAACTCGCGCAACATCCTGTTCGCCAATTATCATGGCTATCGGGTGACGCGGTCGTACCATCCCGCCGAGACGGCGGTGAAGCTGTTCAACTCGTCCGACATCCGTTTCCGCAACGTACACATCAACGCCGAGAGCGGCGTCGCGCTGTGCGGCGCGAGTGGCTGCGGGACGTATCTGCGGGCCAGCAAGTATCCCTTCGAGAACGCGATCCAGGACAAGACCCGCAAGCTGGAAGTGCGGGAGCGTGAGTTCGCCGTGCTCGACGTTTCCAGCCAGCCCACGCCGGCCGCCCAGGCCAGCGACGGGAAAGTGCAGAAGCTGGAGACCGGCTTCTGGTCGATTTCGGGCGCGACGGTGGGCGCGGACGGCGCGCTCTACTTCGTCGAGAAGCGCTTCCAGCGGATCTATCGCTGGACCGAGGCCCGCGGGCTGGAAGTGGTGCGCGACCACGCGCTGGATCCCGTGAACCTGGCGGTCGACCGGTCCGGCAAGCTGCTGGTGCTGTCCTCGTACGGCCCGCAGGGAACGGTCTATTCGATCGATCCGAACGGGCCCAAGGACCAGATGACGACGATCGCGGCGACCCCGTCGGCGCCCGTTCCGGACGCCAAGACGCTGTTGCCGGTCAACTGGTGGAACAATGGTGAGTTCAAGGATCAGTACGATCCGTCGACGGACCACTTCACCACCCTGGCCGAAATGTTCGCCCGAGACGCCGGCGCGCCCAAGGCCCAGGCGTACGTTTCGCCCGATGGCAGCCTGGTTCTGCCGGCCTTCCGCGTATGGGAGCAAGGCCCTCCCGACCATGTCGGCTGGCGCTGGTCCGACACCTTGCAGACCCACGGCCTGATCGGGGCGGGACTCGGCGAGCGCGTATTCGTCACCAACGAGTCCGAAGGCAAGACCTATAGCGGCAAGGTCGGTCCCGGCGGCGCCCTGACGGACCTGAAGGTGTTCGCCAACCGGGGCGGGGAGAGCGTCGCGGTCGACGGCCAGGGGCAGGTGTTCGTCGCCAATGGCCAGATCTTCAAATACGCGGCCGATGGCCAGCCTGCCGGGCGTATCGACCTGCCCGAGCGGCCGCTGCAGCTGATCTTCGGCGGACCAGACCGGCGCACCTTGTTCGTCCTGACCCACCATTCGCTCTATGCGGTGACGCCCTGACGCGCGCCAATCAGACACTTCAATGAGTCCCATCGCGGATCACCGGCGCCATCTCCGGTGAGACGCCCACAATCCACCCCAGACTAGTCCCGGCCTCGCGCCGGGACGCTTTTGTGAGGTTCGAAATGCAAGGCTGGGCTGGAACATGGATGGCGGCGTTCGTCCTGCTGTTGGCGACAGGCGCTCCGGCGTCGGCCTCGGTTTCAGCCTTCGCGGCGGCGCCTGACGATCCTCGCGCGATCGTGGCGCAGGGCAGGGGCGACGGCCGCGCGGACGATAGCGCCGCCCTCCAAAGCGCGATCGATGCGGCCGCGGCCAAGCCGGGCGGCGGCTTGGTGTTTTTGCCCTCGGGCCGCTACCGGATCAGCAAGACGATCTTTCTGTGGCCGGGCGTCCGCGTGTTCGGGATTGGCGCGACCCGCCCGCTGATCCTGCTCGGCGACGCCACGCCCGGGTTCCAGAAGGGCCTGGCCAACATGGTGATCTTCGCCGGCGCCAAGCTGGACCCGGCGCGGCGCGTCCCGTTCCCACCGCCCGGGAGCGTTCCCTTCAACAAGGATGTCGCCGACGCGAACCCGAACACCTTCTATTCGGCGATGAGCAACATCGACTTCAAGATCGGCCAGGGCAATCCAGCGGCGACGGCGATCCGCTTCCACGCCGCCCAGCATGCCTATCTCAGCCACATGACGTTCGACATCGGGTCTGGCCTGGCGGGCCTGTATCAGGTCGCCAACGAGGCCGAGGACCTGCACTTCAAGGGCGGTCGCTACGGCATTCTGGCCGAGAAGACGTCGCCGGGCTGGGGGTTCGTGCTGCTCGACTCGACCTTCGAAGGCCAGCGCGACGCGGGGATCCGCGAGCATGAGGCCGGCCTGACCTTGGTCAATGTGGCCTTGCGCGATACGCCGGTGGGGATCGAGATCGACCGCGGCTACGGCGATTGGCTGTGGGGCAAGGACGTCCGGTTCGAGAACGTCTCGAAGGCCGGGGTCGTCATCTCCAATGAGACCAGCGTCTATACCCAGGTCGGTTTCGAGAACGCGGTGGCCGTCAACACCCCCGTGTTCGCCCGCTTCCGCGACAGCGGCAAGACGATGCCGGGCGAGGGGGGCGCCTATCGGGTGGCGTCCTTCAACCATGGCCTGACCCTGCCTGGCCTGGGCCAGATGGGCGTGACCAGGACACAGATGAAGGTGAAGGCCGTCGCGCCGCCGCCCGGCGCGCCCGCGCCGGCGATCCGCGCCCTGCCGGCCGTATCCGAGTGGGCCAATGTCCGCGCGCTCGGCGCCAAGGGCGACAACGTCACCGACGACACCGCCGCCATCCAGCGCGCCATCGACAGCCATCGGGTCGTCTATTTCCCGACCGGCTTCTACGTCGTCACCGACACTCTACGGCTGCGGCCCGATACGGTGCTGATCGGGCTGCACCCGAGCCTGACCCAGATCGTGCTGCCTGATCGCACCCCAGGCTATCAGGGTGTCGGCGCGCCCAAGGCGCTGGTGTTGTCGGCGGCCAAGGGCGACAACGTCGTCTCGGGGCTGGGCCTCAACACCGGCGGCGTCAATCCACGCGCCACGGCTCTGCTGTGGACCGCGGGCGAGACCTCGATGGTCAATGACGTCAAGTTCCAGGGCGGCCACGGCACCACCCTCTACGACGGCGCGCATTTCAACCCGTACAACGCCAACGCCACGGCCGACGCCGATCCGGCCAAGCGCTGGGCGGGCCAGTACCCCAGCCTGTGGGTGACGGACGGCGGCGGCGGCACATTCGCCAACATCTGGAGTCCCAGCACCTACGCCTATTCGGGGATCTACATTTCCGACACGCAAACGCCCGGTCATATCTACCAGGCCTCGGTCGAACACCATGTGCGGTCCGAGATCAGTCTCAACCGGGTCGCCCACTGGGAGCTTCTGGCGCCGCAGACCGAGGAGGAGGCCGGCGAGGGCGAGGACACGGTCTCGCTGGAGATCCGCGACTCGCACGACATCCTGGTCGCCAACTATCACGCCTATCGCGTCACCCGGACGCGCAAGCCGGCGCCGGCGGCGGCCAAGATCTACAATTCCCACGACATCCGCCTGCGCAACGTGGCGGTGAACGCCGAAAGCGGGGTGGGGCTATGTGACGAGAACGGCTGCGCCACCTTCCTGCGCCTGAGCAAGTATCCGTACGAGAACGCCGTGCAGGACGTCACCAGCGGACTGGAGGTGCGCGAACGGCAGTTCGCGGTGCTGGACCTGCCGGCCAATCCGCCGCCGGTGGCGGCCTCGGTCTTCCCCGCCGGCGCCAGCGTGGAAAAGCTGGGCGACGGCTTCCATTCGTTGGGCGGCGGCGCCGTCGACGCGGCCGGAACGCTCTACTTCACCGACCGCCGCCACCAGCGCATCTACAGCTGGTCGGGCGAGCACAAGCTGTCGATCGTGCGCGACAACGCGCTGGATCCCATCAACCTGGCTGTCGACGGGGCGGGAAACCTGCTGGTGCTGTCGTCGGACGGCCGCGACGGCGCGGTCTACAGCTTCAAGCCGGGCAGCCCCGACACCGAGGTCACGGTGATCGCACCGACCCCAGCGGCCGACCACCCGGGCGCGGCGACCGTGCTGCCGGTCAACTGGTGGAACAACGGCGAGTTCAAGGACCAGCTGGATCTCCGGACCTATCAGTTCACGACCCTGGAGCAGATGTTCGCCCGCGACATGGCGCTCCCGAAGCCCAAGGAATACGTCTCGCCGGATGGCAGCCTGGTCTTGCCGGCCTACCGCGTCTTCCAGCAGGGCCCGCCTGACTTCCGGGGCCTGCGCTTCTCCGATGCGCTCGACACCTATGGCTTCACGACGACCAGGCCGGGGCAACGGGTGTTCGTCACCAACGGCTCGGAAAACAGGACCTACAGCGGCTTGGTTGGAAAGCACGGCGCCATCACCGACCTGCGGCCCTTCGCCAACCGCGGCGGCGAGAGCGTCGCGACGGACGGGGAGGGGCGTGTCTACGTCGCCAACGGCCAGGTGTTCGTCTACGCCCCGGACGGCCGGGAGTTGGGGCGCGTGGACATACCTGAACGACCGTTGCAACTGCTCTTCGGCGGCCCTGACAAGCAGACGCTGTTTGTCCTGACCCATCACGCGCTCTACGCGGTGCGGCGCCCATAGAACCACGACCATGCGGTCGCCGAGTGCTTCGGAGAAGGGCGCCGGCGCGCCCTTGACTCCGCCTGTGCCGGCGCCGGCGATCGCCCGACCTACGACCATGGTCGTAATGGTTAGCACCCCACTTGTCTGACAACTTCGCGCCAGGCCATCGCTGATGGACTCAACGAAAAACGGGAGGCTGCAGGGATGAGTGCTTTAGGTCGGACGCGACGGGGATCGCCCTTTTTGAACGTGTTGTTCGCGACGAGTGCGGTCGCGATGATCGCATCGGCTGGATCAGCCGGCGCACAAGCGGCGCAGGCTCCTGCGTCGTCGGAGGCCGCCGACTCGACCGTGGGCGAGATCGTGGTCACCGGCTCGCGGATCAGGTCCACCGGCTTTACCGCGCCCACGCCGACCCAAGCTCTGGGCCAGGCCGACCTGGAGCGTAACGCCGAGCCGAACATCTTCACGACCATCGCCCAACTGCCTTCCTTGCAGGGGTCGACGGGTGCGACCACGGGCACGTTCAGCACCTCGAGCGGTCAGCAGGGCCTGAGCTCGTTCTCGCTGCGCGGCCTGGGCCCCATCCGGACCCTGACCCTGCTGGACGGCCAACGGGTGGTTCCGGCCAACATCACCGGCGTTCCCGACATCAGCCTGTTCCCGCAACTGCTGGTCCAGCGGGTCGATGTCGTGACCGGCGGCGCCTCGGCCTCCTACGGCTCCGACGCGGTCGGCGGCGTGGTCAACTTCATCACCGACAAGCACTTCGAAGGCTTCAAGGCCAATGTCTCCGCCGGGGTCACGACCTATGGCGACGACAAGCAGTTTGTGTTGCAACTCGCGGGCGGCAAGGCCTTCCTGAACGACCGCCTGCACGTGCAGGTCAGCGCCGAATATGACGAGGAAGAGGGCGTTCCGGCCGGCGGCTTCGGCGAGGACGCGCCGGGCAGCCGCGACTGGTACACGACCGCCACCCTGGTCAATCGCGGCGTCACCAACGACGGCTCGCCGCAATACCTCTACCGCGAGCACGCCCAGGCCTATCAGTACACCAAGTACGGCCTGATCAGCGCCGGGCCGCTGCAGGGCACCGCCTTCGACAAGAACGGCAATCCCTTCCAGTTCCAGTACGGCTCGAACGGCGTGCCGACCAAGACCTCGGCCCCCTCTCCGACCGCTGGCCAGGTCATCGGCTGCTATTCGAACGGCGGTTTCTGCGTCGGGGGCGATCTGTCAGGCAACGTCGGCGTCGGCACCTCGCTGCAGTCCGAAATCACGCGGATGAACAGCTACGGCCGCATCGCCTACGACATCGACGACAACAACGAGATCTATGGAACGCTGAACATCGCGCGCGTCGAATCCGCCAACCAGCCCAATCCGGGCGGGGCGACGACGGGCCTGACGATGCAGTGCTCCAACCCCTACCTGCCGGCCTCGGTCGCGGCCGCCTGCGCCACCAACGGCATCACCCAGTTCACGTTCGGCACCAGCAACGCGCTGCTGCCGCGCAACATCTCGGTGCATCCGACGCGGACCCAGTATCGCGGCGTGATCGGCGCCGACGGCAAGTTCGCCGCCTTCGGCACGGACTGGCACTATGACGCCTACTACACGCACGGCGAGAACACGACGAACATCCACGTCAACGACATCATGCTGAACCCGCGGTATCGGCTGGCCGTCCAGGCGACCACGCTGAACGGCCAGATCGTCTGCGCCGACGCGACCGCCCGCGCCAACGGGTGCCAACCGATCAACGTGTTCGGCGGTCAGACGCCCAGCGACGCGGCCCTGGCCTACATCACCCCGAAGAACGGCCCGTATCAGCACTCGGTCCAGAAGCAGGACGTGGCCAGCATCAACTTCAGCGGCGAGCCCATCCAGGGCTGGGCCGGTCCGATCGCGCTGGCCTTCGGCGCCGAGTACCGCCGCGAGCAGTACCACGTCCAAGGCGACCCCTACGGCGACGGGTCGGCGGCCTCGCCCTATACCGCCGAGTATCCGGCCGACCCGGCTCTAAACACGGTGGGCAACAACTGGTTCGCGGGCAACTATCACTCGGGCGCCGGCAAATACAGCGTCAAGGAAGCCTACGCGGAAGTGAACGTGCCGCTGGTGGACTCCGAAGCCGCCGGCAAGGCCAACCTCAACATGGCTGGCCGCTGGACCGACTACAGCACCTCGGGCACCGTCTATACCTGGAAGGTCGGTGGCACCTGGGACACGCCGATCGACGGGATCCGCCTGCGGGCCGTGACCTCGCGTGACGTCCGCGCGCCCAACCTGTCGGAGCTGTTCGCCGCGCCGGTCACGACTACGCTGCCCAACTTCACCATTCCCTCGAACGGCACGCCCCCAGCGGGCCAACCCGCGGGACCAGGCGCGCTGACGCTCTTCCAGAACGTGATCGGCAACCCGAACCTGAAACCGGAAATCGCCAAGAACTTCACGCTTGGCGTCGTCCTGGCGAACCCGAAGTGGCTGCCGGGCTTCAGCGCCTCCGTCGACTGGTACAACATCGTGCTGGACGGCGGCATCTCCAGCCTGAGCGCTCAGCAGGTGGTCAACTTCTGCTATGCGGGTTTGACGCAGTACTGCGGCAACTTCAACCTCAACCCGGGCGCCCCCTTCGTCAACGCCCAGGTGTTCAACCTGGCCTCGATCAAGACCAGCGGCTTCGACATCGAGGCCAGCTACCGGTTCGACATCCCCAGCGTGCCGGGTCACTTCGACCTGCGCGGCCTGGCGACGAACACCCACAAGTACGTCACCAATCAAGGCTTCCCCGGCGGCTCCGTTATCGATACCGCGGGCCAGAACTCGGGCAATACGCCGGACTGGAAGGTTCTCGCCGTCCAGACCTGGAGTTCCGACCGGTTTAGCATCAGCCTGCAGGAGCGCTGGTTCAGCGACGGCGTCATCGGCGGCCAGTACATCGAGTGCGCCGCCGGCAGCTGTCCGGTGGGTAGAAGCCCGGCCGATAACAACAACTATCCGACGATCGACTACAACCAGATGAAGGGCGCCACCTATGTCGACGTGAGCGGCTCCTACGAGGTGAAGAAGGGACTGACGGCCTATTTCAAGGTCGCCAACCTGTTCAACAAGGATCCGACGCCGTCGCCGCAGACCAACACCGGTCTGGACGCCAACCCGGCGCTCTACGACCTGCTGGGCCGGTTCTACCACGTGGGCCTGCGCTACAGCTTCTAGCTTGAGCCGCCTGTTTCCTCTCCCCCTAGCCCGGGTCGGTTCGGCCACCCGCCATTCCGGCCCGGGCGCCTCTTTCTGGCCGGGCGCCCCAGGGCGCCCGGCGCTTGTGTTAGCGGGCGCGCCGCGCCCCTATTGCCGCGCGTCGGAGGCGAGCCTCCGACGATCGAACCAGCACCTCGCCGCGCCGATGGCGGACGTTGAGAAGGGTGTCCATTGAGCAGGCCAGACCGCGCCCGGGGCGCCACCATCGTCGATGTCGCGCGCTTGGCGGGCGTTTCGCGCATGACGGTGTCACGGGTGATCCATGACGCCGCCATGGTCCGGGAGGCGACGCGCATGGCGGTCCTGGCCGCGATCCGCGAGCTGAACTACGAGCCCAACCTGGCGGCCCGCAACCTCGTCATGGCCGGCGAACTGCGGATCGGGGTGATCTATTCCAATCCCAGCGCCGCCTTCATGAGCGACTTCCTGATCGGGGTGTTCGAGGAGGCCACCAGCGCCGGAGCCCGGCTGATCCTGGTGCGCGGCGAAAACGGCCAGGCCCCGGCGCCGCAGGAGTTGCAAAGGTTGCTGGGGTCCGGCGTCCAAGGCGTGGTCCTGGCGCCGCCTCTGGGCGACTCCGCCGCCTTGCGCGACATTCTCCGCGCCGCCAATCTGCCCGTCGCCGTGGTCGCCGCGGGGCGTCCGCCGACCGATGCGATCAACGTCCGCATCGACGACCGCCAGGCCAGCCGGGCCATGGCCCAGCATCTGCTGGATCTTGGCCATCGAAGGATCGGCTTTATCACCGGAAATCCCGATCAGTCCGCCAGCGCCGAGCGCCTGGAGGGCGCGCGCGCGGCGATCGCGGCGGTCGCGGGGGCTGAACTCGTCCTGGCCCAGGGCGCCTTCACCTACGGTTCGGGGCTGCGCGCCGCCGAGGAACTGCTCGATTCCCATCCGCCGCCCACCGCGATCTTCGCCAGCAACGACGACATGGCCGCCGCGGCCGTGTCGGTGGCCCACCGTCGACACCTCGACGTGCCTGGCGACCTGACCGTGGTCGGGTTCGACGACACGACCGTGGCCACCACCCTTTGGCCGCCGCTCACCACCGTGCGCCAGCCCGTGCGGCAGATGGCGGCCGTGGCCCTGGATCGGTTGATGCGCGCCCTGCGATCGGCCGGACCGTCGGCTCAAGCCGCCGCCGACTACGTCCTGGATCACGCGCTGATCGAGCGCGAGTCCACCGCCCCGCCACGACGCGTCTCCCCAATCGCGGGCGCGAAAGCTCACCAAAGGTCATCGCATGCCTGATCCGTCCCTCGACATGGAACGCGCCACCGTCGGCCGGGTGACGCGGCGGCTGATGCCGCTGTTCTGCCTGATGTATCTGATCGCCTATATCGATCGGCAGAACGTGTCGTACGCCAAGCTCGACATGGTCCACGCCCTTGGCCTCACCGAGGCGGCCTACGGCCTGGGCGCGTCGCTGTTCTTCATCGGCTATTTCCTGTTCGAGGCGCCGTCGAACCTGATCCTGGCCCGGGTGGGCGCCCGGGTCTGGTTCGCGCGGATCATGTTCACCTGGGGCCTCGTCACCCTGGCCCTGGGTTTCACCCAGAACGCGACGATGTTCTATGTCCTGCGGTTCCTGCTGGGTGTCACCGAGGCGGGGTTCTTCCCAGGCGTGCTCTACGTCCTGACCCTCTGGTATCCGCAGGCTCATCGCGCGCGGATGGTGGGTTTGTTCATGATCGCCAGCGCCGTCGCCAACGCCGTCGGGGCGGCCATCGGCGGCCTGCTGCTGGATCTCGATGGAACCCTGGGACTGGCGGGGTGGCAATGGGTGTTCCTGGTCACCGGCGTTCCGGCCGTGCTGCTGGCGCCCTACGTCCTGTGGCGCCTGCCTGATGGTCCGGCCCAGGCCCGATGGCTGCCGGAGGGCGAGAGGGCCTGGCTGGCCACGGTTCTGGCCGGAGAGCGGGGCGGGGCGGTCGACGATCATCGCGGCGCCTGGAAGGCGATCTTCGACCCGCGCGTGCTGCTGCTGGCGGGCCTCTATATCGGCATGCCGCTGGGCGCCTACGGCCTGAGCTACTGGCTGCCGACCATCGTCAAGTCGTTCGGCGTCTCCAACAGCGTCAACGGCCTGATCAATGTCATCCCCTGGCTGCTGGTCGCCGTGGCGCTGTGGTTCGTACCGCGCCACGCCGCGCGCCATGGCGCCAGCGCCTGGCACATCGCCGGACCCGTTCTGCTGGGCGCGGTCGCCCTGACCCTGAGCGTGATCGTGCCCGGCGCGGCGCTGAAGTTCGCCATGCTGTGCATCGCCGCCCCGGCGATCTTCGCGGCTCAGCCCGTGTTCTGGAGCCTGCCGCCGAGCTTCCTCAGCGGGCCGCGGGCGGCGGCCGGCATCGCGGCGATCAACGCGATCGGCAATCTGGGCGGCTTCATCGCCCAGAATCTGGTGCCGCTGGTGCGCGACGCGACGGGCAGCAACCTGGCGCCCATGCTGGCGCTGGCGGCCGTGCTGATGGTGACCAGCGTGCTGATCTTCCACGCCATGGCTCGGCTGGACAGGGCGCGGGCGAGCGCCTGGTGAGCCACCATCGTGTCGTCGCCAACGTCAGCGGTCACGATCGGCACGGCGGGAGGAATATTTTCCTAGTTCGGTGATCCAGGTCGTGGGGGCGGCGGGGCAGGGCAGGGATTTCTGTTGCGATGGCTCAATCCATCGCGCTTGGAATTGATATGGCTCTAAGGCTGGCGTTCTCCGTCCACCCGCGTTAGCAGACCGCCCCATGATCCGCCTCGACAACATCTCCAAGCAGAACGGCCACCAGATCCTGTTTATCGAAGCTTCGATGGGCATCCAGAAGGGTGAGAAGGTCGGGCTTGTCGGCCCGAACGGCGCCGGCAAGACGACGCTGTTCCGCATGATCACCGGCCAGGAGCAGCCCGACGACGGGCTGGTGGCGATCGATCCCGGCATGACGATCGGCTATTTCAGCCAGGATGTCGGCGAAATGTCGGGCCAGAGCGCGGTCGCCGCGGTGATGGATGGCGTGGGTCCCGTCAGCGCGCTGGCCGCCGAAATGGCCAGGCTGGAGGCGGCGATGGTCGATCCGGACCAGGCCGACGAACTGGACGCCATCCTCGAACGCTATGGCGAGGTGCAGGGGCGCTTCGAGGAGCTGGACGGCTATGCGCTGGACGCGCGGGCGCGCGAGGTGCTGGCCGGCCTGAGCTTCAGCCAGGAACGCATGGATGGCGATGTCGGCCTGCTGTCCGGCGGCTGGAAGATGCGCGTGGCGCTGGCCCGCATCCTGCTGATGCGGCCCGACGGCATGCTGCTGGACGAACCCAGCAACCACCTCGACCTGGAAAGCCTGATCTGGCTCGAGGCCTTCCTCAAGAATTACGACGGCGCGCTGTTGATGACCTCGCACGACCGCGCGTTCATGAACCGCATCATCGGCAAGGTGGTGGAGATCGACGCCGGCTCGCTCATTACCTATTCGGGCGATCTGGACTTCTACGAACAGCAGCGTGCGCTCGGCGAGGCGCAACGCCAGGCGCAGTACGAGCGCCAGCAGGCCATGCTGGCCAAGGAAATCAAGTTCATCGAGCGGTTCAAGGCGCGCGCCTCGCACGCCGCCCAGGTCCAGAGCCGGGTGAAGAAGCTCGACAAGATCGAACGCGTCGAGGCGCCGCGCCGTCGCCAGTCGGTTCAGTTCGACTTTCAGAGCCCGCCGCGGTCGGGCGACGACGTGATCAGCCTGCGCAATGTCCATAAGGGCTACGGCGCCCAGCCGATCTACGAGGGCCTCGATTTCCTGGTGCGCCGCAAGGAACGCTGGTGCGTCCTTGGCGCCAACGGCGCCGGCAAGTCGACGCTGCTGAAACTGGTGGCCGGCGACACCAAGCCCGACCAGGGCATGGTCAACATCGGCGCCAGCGTCAGGATGGGCTATTTCGCCCAGCACTCCATGGACCTGCTGGACGGCGAAGAGACGATCTTCGAATCCCTGGAGCGCTCGTTCCCGCAGGCGGGGCAGGGCGCGCTGCGCACCCTGGCGGGGTGCTTCGGCTTCTCTGGCGACGACGTCGAAAAACCCTGCCGCGTATTGTCAGGCGGCGAGAAGGCGCGTCTGGTCATGGCCAAGATGTTGTTCGATCCGCCGAACCTGCTGGTGCTCGACGAGCCGACCAACCACCTCGACATGGCGACCAAGGAGATGCTGGTCGCGGCCCTGGCCGATTTCGAGGGCACCATGCTCTTCGTCTCGCACGACCGCCATTTCCTGGCGGCCCTGTCGAACCGCGTCCTGGAACTGACGCCCGAGGGCGTCCATCAGTACGGCGGCGGTTATACGGAATATGTCACCCGCACGGGGCAGGAAGCGCCGGGGCTGCACCCGGGAGGGTAGCGGCATTATCGGAGCACCTTGATACCGATCGGTCGGGAAGGCCCAGATCGACCACGATCATGTCGAGCGGCGCCCGCCGAACAGACGATCGCCTGGGCGACGGGTGCGCGCGGTGCAGACGACCCCACGAGGCGTATGTCGCTACGAGTAGCGACATACGCACGATTTCTCCCGCTAGAGTTCGTTCCGCAACCGTGCTGACGTTTAGTATTCCGATCCTGGTCCGACAAAGGAATAAGCCGCGCCATGCCATGTCCGGAACCTCTCACTCCGATACTCGTGGCGGAGTTGGTCGGCGGCGTTTACGAGGCGGCGTTCAATCCGCGTCTGTGGCGCCAGTTCGTCGAGCGGATCGAGACGATCTATCCTGACCTGCGCATCACGCTCTTCAGCCATGACGGAAATGGGCCGGCGGCGGACCTCAACGTGATGGTCAATTTCCCCGAGGCGGCTTATCGCGACTATGCCGCTCACTACGTCTCCAACAGTCCCTATGTGAACTTCGTCCCGCGCAACCAGATCGGCCTGCCGACGCGCTCGGAGACGATCATCGACGACCGGGAGCTGTTTCGGACCGAGCACTACAACGACTATCTGCGGCGGCACCGGCTGGGCCACTACGGCGTCGGCATGGTGCTGGAACGCGAGCCCCAGGTCTGGACCGCACTGTCCTTCGCCGACCAGCGGGACGACGAGGCGCGCCGTGACCATCAGATGGCGCTGCTCGACCTGCTCGCGCCGCACCTGCGCCGCGCGCTCAAGCTCCGGCGTACGCTGATCGAGGCGCGATCTGCCGCCATGGCGTCCCAGGCGATGTTCGACGGATGGACCCAAGCGACCTTTGTGCTTGATCGTGACGGGCGGGTGGTGACGATGAACCGCCGCGCCGAGGCCCTGGTCGCGCATGGCGATGACATTTCCCTGAACCGCCTTGGCCGGCTGCGCAGCTTCGACGACAGGTGCAGCCGCGTGCTCGACGCCGCCATCGTCGCGTGCCATGCGATCCCCGGCGGTTTCGCGCGTGGGGACACCGATCTCTCCGGCGTGATGCTGCCGCGCCGTCACGGCGGTTCCCCGCTCCATGCGATGCTGTGGCCGATCGCTTCGGCCGCTGAACTCGGCCTGCCGATGGCGGCGGGGCAGATCTTGCTCGTCGTCTCGAACCCCGATGACACGCCGCCAACCGCCATCGCCTGGATCACGCGCCGCTTTGGCCTCTCGCCGGCCGAGGAACGACTGGCCGACGCCGTGATTGGCGGTGTGCCGCTGGCGGAGGCGGCGGAGCGACTCGGCATCCAGCTTTCCACCGCGCGGACGCGGCTCAAGAGCATCCAGGCCAAGACCGGATGTCATCGCCAGCTCGATCTGGTCCGGTTGGCGATGTCGGTGCCGCCCCTCTGGCTCGGCTAGCGTTTCGATCCGGCCAAGATTGAAACCTGGCGCTCAGTCGCAATCGCGTTGCTATGCGGATGGCCAGTCGTCCTTGGCGACGCCCGCCAAGGACTGACGTCAGCCCGGGGCGCAGCCTGAATCGCTGAGGCAGATCGGTTCGCGGTCGTAGGTGAAATTCAGGGTGGGATTCCAGTTGAGATCGTAGCCCCTGGATCCGCTCAGGTGCTTGAAGGCGTCGCCGCCATCCTGACCGCCGCTGGGCACGGGCCGGATGTCGAGCACGCCGGGGGTGAAGAGGATCTCGTAGTTGGCGCCCAGCGTCAGGGAGCCCTGGCCGATCGCGTAGGCGCCGAAACCCTCGCCCGCCGCGCGTGCGAGGCCGCCGGTGAAACCCTCGCCGGTGACCAGGGAGCCCGCGGTGATCCGATAGGTGAGGGCGGGGTCGAGCTGGCCGAACAGCTTGGTCTTGTCGTCGGCGCTGATCGCGACCTGACGGCGCAGGATGTCGGCCAGCAGCGTCGAGGGGACGCCGGCCAACTCATAATTGTCCGCGCCCGAGCCGGTCAGGGCGACGCCCGCGATGGCGACGGTCTTGCTCGTCCCGGCGTTGGCGTCGGCGAAGCTGTAGGAGCCCGCCGCCACCGAGGCGTCGTCGCCGGCGATCAGGCCGTTGAGGCTCATCGAGCCCGTGGCGGCGGTCGTGCCGTCATAGGTCTTGTTGTCGACCGCGATGCTGACGGTCACCGTCTTGCGCAGGATGCCGGCCTGGGTCGTTCCGAGCGGGGCGATCTCGTAGTTGTCGGCATCGATCCCGACCAGGGTGGCGCTGGCGGTGACGGCCTTGTTCAGGCCCGCATTCTTGTCGGCGAAGCTGTAGGTCGCGTTCACCGCGGCGTCGTCGCCGACGATCACACCGTTGATGGTGAGCGCGCCAGCGGTGGCGGTCGTGCCGTCATAGGTCTTGTCGTTGGCGACGAAGGTCCCGGTGAGCGCCTTGCGTGCGATATCGGCGAAGTCGGTTCCGACCGTGACGTTGTAGTTGCCGGCGTCGGCGCCGCTGATCTGCGCATTGGCGACGGAGACTACCTTCGAATGGCCGGCGTTCTTGTCGGCGAACAGCAGGTCGCCGGTGATCGAGAGGTCGTCTCCGGTCAGCACGCCGCTGAGGCCGAGCGTGCCGGTGGCCGCCGTGGTGGCGTCATAGGTCTTGTCGTTGGCCGTCACCATCGCGCTGATGTCCCGCCGGAGGATGTCCGCCCGGGCGGCGGCCAGCGGGTCGAGCCTGTAGTTGCCGGCGTCGTCGCCCGAGAGCGCGGCGCCTGAAGCGCTGACCACCTTGTCCGTCCCTGCGTTCTTGTCGCCGAAGCCATAGGACGCGGCGGCGGACACGTCATCGCCCGCGACCACGCCAGTCAGGGCGATCGCGCCGGTGGCTGTGGTCGTGCCGTCGTAGGTCTTGTTCTGGGCGTTGACCGTGCCGGTGAGGGTCTTGGGATCAATGACCAGCGTGCCGGTTCCGAAAGCGAAGGCGTAGTTGAGGTCCGACAGCAGCGAGCCGAGCGCAGCGCCGAGGCTGTAGGTTCCGACGTTTTTGCTGGCGGCGCCGGTGATCAGGGCCGAGCCCGACCAAGCGTCCGCCGCGGTGTCGCCGTTGATCAGGCCCAGGATGGTCGCCGTCAGGGTCGGGGTCTGGCCGTTGTAGGTCACCGTCCGGCTGTCCGGCGTCACCGTCAGGACGGGCTGGTAGGCGTGGACGAAACGGTTGTCGGCGTTGATCTGACGGCTGAAGCCGCCGTCGAAGTCGTAGCTGGTTCCGTAGAAGCTCCTGCCGCCCAGGCCACCATAGGTGTCGCCGGCAGTGGAGCCGGACGGATCGTTGAAGGCCTGGGTGTAGATCAGCCAGCGGCCGTTGGGCGCCTGCACCGCATCCGCGCCGCTCTGGTTGGTGAAGACGCCGTTCGAGGCGAGGACAACCGCATCGCCGGAGGCGCTGGAGCGGACCGTACCGGTCGAGGCGATGGTCATCGTGTCCGACTGGATCGTCACGGCCTTGGCGCTGTCCACCGTGCCGACGATGCTCAGCGCCTGGCCGACGTTGAGGAAGACGTCGCCGCCGGCGTTGGTGAAGTCGCCCAACTCGGCGATCCGGTTGTCGGCGCGCAGGTCCGCGCCGTCGTCGGAGGACCCGGTCAGCCGCTGGGCGACGATGACCCCCGCGCCCGACTGGGTGAGGCCGCCGTTGACGGTCCGCAGGTCCACGGTCTGACCAGCGGCGTTGATCGCCCCCACGATGTCGACGCCACCGGCGCGGACGCTGCGATAGCCGAAGCCGCCGGTGGCGACGTCGACCGCGCGGATCACCGCGATGTCGTTGGCGCCGAGCAGGCTGACGGCGTCGCCGGCGTTGAGGGTCAGGCCGGCGGCCTTGAGGCCGGCGTCGCTGGCCTGGGTGACGCCCCCGCCGGCGGTCAGCGAGGCCTCGCCGGTGACGTCGATCCGCCCATTCGGTCCGGCGAAGGCGATGGCCCCGGCGGCGTCGATGGTCAGGCCGCCGCCGATGAGACCGTTGGTGAGCGTGACGTCGGTCCCGAGGACCCGCGCATCCGTACCGGCGTCCAGACGACCGATGGTCAGTCCGGCTGCGGGCCCTTCGACATCGACGCGGCCGCTGGCGGCGTCGATCGCGCCCACGGCGAAACCGCCGTTGCGGATGGCGATCCCGACGTCCCGGGCGGCGGAGACCGAGGTCAGGGCGTCCGACGTATCGAGATGGACGAAGGCGTCGCCGCCGGCGCTGGCGATCCGGGCCGTGGTTGTCGATCCGGCGGAGGTGAAGACGTTCGCGGCCGTGACGTCGCTGGCTAGGACGCTGCCGAGGACGGCATTCCCGCTGGCGTTCACGAGCAGTTGGTTGGCGCCAGTACCGAGGAGGTGAGCCTCGCCGAGGACGGCGTCGCCACCGACGGCGTTGATGGAGATGGCGTCCTTGGCGGTGACGGAAGCCACCGTGACGCCGCCGGCGCCGGCGTCCAGATTGACGTCGCCGTTCGAGGTCAGTCGCGCATCACCGGTCAGGGCGCCGTCGCGAGCCTCGATCCGGATTTCACCCTGGGCCGCGATCGACCGGCCGGTCATGTCCAGGTCGCCGAGCGTGTCGATGATGGTGTAGTTCTGAAGCGTGGAAGGGGCGCCGAACTCGTCCTCGAGAAGCGGGTTGAGGACGTCGCCGAGGAAATCCTGGGCCGTGATGCTGTAGCTGCCGCCGGTGACCTTGGCGCCGACGGGGGAGACGCCCGCGCCGGTCTCGATGGACCCGGCGGCGACCTCGACGGCGATATTGCGGCCGGACAGCTCGCCGATGGTCAGGTCGCCGGTCCGAAGGTTGACGTTCACGTCGCCCCTGACGGCGCTGATCGCGGCGAACTGGCCGACGACGTTGTCGAGGTTGACCACGGCGTTGCCGGACACCGAAGTGACCACGATGCTCCCACAGCCGCAGACGCCGCTGGTCCCGGAATTGGCGCCGGTGATCAGGCTCTTGGAGTCAGCGCCGAACGTGGCGTTCAGGGCGGCGGCGAGGATGATGCCGTCGCCGCCTCTCGCGCCGCGCAGGGTGGCGTTGCCCGCTATGGCGCCGACTTGGAGCCGGCCGTCGGCGTCGGCGAAGTCGACATGGGCGTCGCCGCCGAAGGCAAAGAGTCCAATATCGCCATTCGCGGCGGTGGCGCTTCCGATCGTAAGGCCGCCGTCGAGCGTCTGGGCGTTGGCGTCGCCGTTCAGCGCGGTGAGCGTGCCGAGCGTCGCGGCGCCATTCGCGACCGTGACGTCGACGTTGGCGCCCCGCATCAGGGTCAGGGCGGTGTCGGTGTGGTCGAGATAGACCCCCGCATCGCCGTTGCTAGCGGTGACCGTGACAGTTCCGGCGCCGCCGGCCGCGCGGGTCAGGACGTTGTCCGTGCTGATGCTCGCATAGTCGACGGCGCCCAGGATCGCGTCGCCGCCAGTCGCCGAAACGGTCAGGTCGCCCGTCACGCCGGTCAGGGAGGCCGCGCCGAGCCGGGCCTGGTCGTTCGTCGCCGCCACGATGATGTCGCCGCCCGACGTGGCCGCGCCGACGTCGGCCGCCCCGTTCGTGGCCGTCACCAGGACGTTGCCGGAAGCCTCGGCGTAGCCTTCGACGGTCACCGATCCGCCCGTCAGGCCTATGGCGCCGCCATGGGCTGTCGCGGAGCCCACGGTCAGGGCGGAGCCCGAGGTGACGGTGACGTCGCGGGCGGCGTACAGGCCCTCGACGTCGATGTCGGAGCCGCCGTCGATCCGCACCGACCCGAAGATCGACTGCGCGCCGCCGCCGGTGATCGCATGGGCGGCGTTGATCTGGATGTCGCCGTTGTAGGTCAGCATCCGGCCGGTGAAGTCGAAGCCGCCGGGGCCGGCGCCGGTGATGGTCCAGGTTCCGGCCATCGCGCCGGTGGGGCTCAGCGCCCCCGCTGAGAACGTCCCGCCGCTGAGATTGTAGTCGTTCGTTACCACCAGCGTGCCGACCTCGACGAGGCCGGTTCCGGCGTCGAGCGTGACGTCGCCGTCGGCGCCGACGGCGTTGGCGGCGATGCCGGTGGCGTGGATGGTCAGGTTGCCCTGGCCGGTCGGGTCCGCCCCGGCGACCAGCGCCGCCGCGCCCGTACCGTCGACGATGTCGCCGACCGCGTTCAGGGTCAGGTTGCGCTGCGCCGTGACGTTGGCGTTGAGGGTCAGGGCGCCGGCGGTGTCGTTGATCAGGATGTCGCGCGCCAGGCCGGTGAAGCCGAAGGCGCCCAACAGGAAATCCCGGCCGGTCAGGGTGTAGTCACCGCCGCCGATGCTGACGGCGTCAGGGTTCACGTCGCCACCGGTCGCCTTCAGCACCACGTTGTGGCCGGTCACGGCCCCGGCCAGGATGTCGCCCGTGTCCGCCACGATCGTGGCCGTGCCGGTCGCGCCGCCCGCCGTGAGCGTGTCGATCTTGCCGCCGATGGAGGACAGGAAGACCCCAGCGTCGCCGCCGGTCGAGGTGACGCTGATGGTTCCCGCGCCGCCGGAACGGATCAGGCCGCTGGGGTGCAGGAGACCGATGCCGGCCTCGTCCCGAGCGCCCAGGAAGGCGTCGCCCGAGGCCGAGATCGCGACGTTCTGCCCCGTGCCTTCGCCGTCGCTGGCACCGGTCAGGATCAGGTTCCAGAGCTGCGCCTGGCCGTCGGTGGCCGTCACCGTGACGTCGTCGCCGGCGACGATGCTCCGGATCTCAATATCGCCCGCGGATGCGGACACGTCGACGTCCCCGTCCGTGCTGAGCGTGCCGCCGGAGAAGACGCCGCCGGCGCCGGCCAGGCGGATCAGCCCCCCGGTCGTGATGTGGTTCAGGGTCAGGAGACCGGCGGTGGTGCTGACGATCACGTCGCCCGTGCTCGTCGCTCCCAGCACGTTCAGCGCCCTGGCGTTGGAGAAGACGACCGCGCCGGTCGCGCCGTTGGCGATGGCCACCCGGTCGACCTGGTTGGCGCCGATGAGATCCAGGCCGGTCGCGGCTTCAAGATTCAAATCATGAGCGGTGATGACGCCGCCGCTCTGGGTGATCGCGCCGCCGTTCGACCGCAGCCCGGCGTGGCCGCCGACGCCGGTGACGTTGATGTCGCCGGTCAGGGCGAAATCGTTGTCGTCGGCGAAGGCGAAGCTGGACGGCGCGCTGACCGCGCCCAGGTGGTCGATGTCGTTGCCCTGGGCGCCGTCCAGGGTGATGGTCGTCCCGGCGCTGAGGTTCAGGGTCCCGGCCTCGATGCGGCCGACGCCTTGCCCGATGCCGCCGCTGCTGGTCAGGGTGACGCTGTTGGCGGCGCCTGTCTTCAGCAGCCCGTGCAGGACAATGTCGCCGGCGTTGCCGATGTCGATGTTTCCGGCGGTGGAGGCGATATCGCCCACGGCGCCGGTGAAGCGGGTCAGCCTGTAGTCTCCGGCCGCCAAGCCCTCCACCACATAGGCGTCGATCTGGCCCGCCGTCTGGGCGATGTCGCCATTGGTCGAGGTCAGCGAAACCACGCCCGATGCGTCCGTGACCGAGACGTCGCCCGTGATCTCCAGGTCGCCGCTGTTGACGAGGGTGAACATCGCGCCGCCTGCGGACGCGGCGCCGAGCACATCGATGTGGTTCTGCTGGCTAAGGACGATGTCCTGGCCGGCGCTGACGATCAGGGTCCCGGCGCGCAGCCCGGCGTTGGTCTGGCTGACGCCGCCGGTCGGGCCGGCCTTCAGGGTCAGGGTTCCTGGCGTCCAGATGTCGCCATAGCTCGCGGGATCGAGGGAGAAGCCGCCGACATCGACGTAGGTGATGTTCCCGGACTGCGACTTCAGCTGGGTGATCGAGTCCAGGTCGTTGCCCTGATCGAGGATGATGTCGCCATTGGCCTGGGCCGACAGGGTGGTCCCGGTGATGACGGCTCCGATCGACTGGGTGACGCCCGCGCCGGCCTTCAGCTCGACCCCGTTTGTCGCGGTCAGGTCGCCGGCGATGTTCAGGTCGCCGCTGCTGGCGAAGGCGATCCGGCTCGCGTTGATCGGGCCGACCTGGTCGACATTGTTGGCCAGGTCGCCGAGCGCGAAGGCCCCGCCGGCGGAGCCCTGGATCCGACTGGCGCTGATCAGGCCGATTCCCGATTGAGTCAGGTCGCCGCCGACATCGAAGGTCGCGACGCCGCTCATCGACACCGGGCCGCTGAGGCTGACCGAGTCGGCGTCCCGATAGGTGAAGTCGCCGGAGCGGACCGTGACGAGGTTGAGCGTGTCGACGTTGTTTCCGGCCTGCCCAAGGGAGACATCAAGCTCCGCGTCCACGGCCAGCGCGCCCGCGGTGATCGCGCCGCCGGTCTGGTTGATGCCGCCGTCGAGGGACGACAGCACGATCTGATCGCTGACGAGATTTCCGGCGATCGAGAAGCTGTCGGCGTTGTTGAAGAAGATCCTGTCGCCGGCCGACAGGTTTCCGAGCGTCGTCACCACGTTGGCGCGGGTGAAGTTGAGCTCGCCCGCAGCGCTGGCGTTGAGGGTTCCAGCCGTGATGACGCCGACGTTCTGGTTGATGTTTCCGGCGCCGGCGGAGAGCGTCATCACGCCGCCCGCGAAGATGTTGCCGTCCAGGGAGAAATCGGTGACGTCGGCGAAGCGGAAGTCGGTTCCGGCGAAGCCGGCGGCCAGGCTGCCGATGTCGTTGCCAGGCCCGCTGAGATCGATCCGGCCGTTGGCGAACAGGCTGAGCGCGCCGGCGACCACGGAACCGCTGCTCTGGGTGATGTCGCCGCCCGCCTGCAGCACGACGGCATTGCCCGAGGTGATCAGCCCCCCGATGTCGAAGGAGCCGCCGTCGCGGAAGTTGAAGTCGCCTGCGCCCGAGTCGACGGCGCCAAGGGTGTCGACGTCGTTCACGCGGGCCAGGCTGATGCCCTGCGCTGCGGTTCCGGAGAAGGCGGCGGCGACGATCGCGCCGCCGAACTGCTGGATCGACCCCGTGTCGGAGTTCAGGATCAGCCCGCCGCCGGCGTTGACGGTGTCCTGCAGGGTGTAGCTGGCGGCGCCGCGGTAGCGGATGTTGCCGCCGGCGGCGAGGGAACCGAGCTGGCCGACCACGTTGGCGCTGTTGAACAGCAGGTCGCCGGCCGAGGTCCCCCGCAGGCGGTTGGCGGTGATCACGCCGCTCGTCTGGACGATGTCGTTCCCGTCCGCGCCCGCGCCGTCGGAGACCAGCTCGACCGTCTGGCCGACAGCGTTGATGTCGCCGGTGATCTCGAAGCCGCCCATGTCGCGGTAGGTGACCCCGCCGCCGGCGCCACTGAGGCCCGCCAGGACCCGGATGTCGTTCTGGCCGCCGAAGAACTCCAGCCCCGTGGCCGCCCAGGCGGTCAGGCTGTCGGCGACGATCCGGCCGGTCGAGGCGGTCTGGGTGATCCTGCCGGTGTTGGACCTCAGGGTGACGGCGCCTGTAGCCGTGATCACGTTGGCGGCGAAGGAGTCGCCGTTGGCGAAGCTGACGTTCGCGCCGCTCAGGTTGATCGTGTCGACGTCGTTGTTCCCGTTGGCGGCGATGTTTCCGCCCGCGGCCAGGGAGAGCGTGCCGGCGAAGATGTAGGCGCCGGCGTCCTGGGTGATCGAACCCGCCCCGGCCGTCAGCGACACGCCCCCCGACGTGGTGATCACGCCGCCCAGGTTGAACCCGTCCGCATCGACATAGGCGATGTTGCCGGACCCGGTGAGCGAGAGGGACCAGATGGTGTCGATGTCGTTGGTGCTGCTGGTCAGGCTGAGGTCGTCTACGGCGCCGGCCCAGAGGTTGCCGGCGATGATCGCGCCGCTGCTCTGGGTGATGGCCCCGCCGGACGACAGGAAGAGATTCGTCGCGGTGATGTCGCCGGTCAGGTTGTAGCTGCCGCCGCTGTTGATCCTGACGGCGCTGCCCGACAACGTTCCGAGATCGCCGAAGAGGTTGCCGAGTTGCTGCAGCGTGACGTCGCCCGTGGTCGAGGTCGCGTTCAGGGTTCCGACCGTCAACGCGCTGGCGGTCTGCTCGATCGTGCCGCCAGAGGCGAGCGACAGCGTCCCGTCGACGGCGATGGCGCCCGTCAGGCTGAAGCCGTCGGCATCCCGAAGGCTCATGTCCCCGGTGACGTCGACGTCGCCGAGAGCACTGATGTTGTTCGTGCCGTCCAGCGCGACGGACGTCGCCGTCAGCGACAGCGTGCCGACATTCAGATTGCCCGAGCTCTGGGTGATCGCGCCGCCGGCGGTCAAGTCCGCCGCCTGGGCGTTGAGCATGCCGCTGATGTCGAAGCCGTCGATGTCGTTGAAGATGAAGGACGGGCCCGCGATGATCGTCCCCAGCGCATCGACGTCGTTGGCGCCGCCCAGTGTCACGCCGGTCCAGCCGCTGAGCGCGAGAATCTGGGCGGTGATCGTCCCGCCGGCCTGCTGGGTGATCCCGCCCGAGATCGAGGTCAGGCTCACGAACTGGCTTCCCCCGGCGGTGATCGCGCCGATCAGGTCGAAGCCGTCGGAGTTGGTGAAGCTGACCTGGCCGCTGGTCGTGTTGCTCACCGTCCCGAGGGCGCCGATGTCGTTGCTCAGGTTGTTGAGCGCAATGCCGGTGACCGCCGCGACGTTCAGCGTCGCGCCGGTGATCGCGCCGACCTGGGTGACGGCGCCCGTGTTCGAACGAAGGCTGATCGAGCCGCCCGCCGTGGCCCCGCCCACGCTGATCGAGCCCGTGTTGCGATAGACGATGTCGTCGCCAGCCGTGAGGAGGACGCCGCCGCTGACGAGGTTGGCGCGGTCCAGATCGAGGCCGCCCGTGGCTTCCGCGTCGAGGCTCGAGGCGGTGATGACGCCGCCGGTCTGGTTGATCGAACCGGCCCGGGCGTCCAGCACCACCGCGCCGGCGTTGACGGCGCCGGTCAGGTTGAAGCCGTCGACGTCGTTGAAGGTGAAGCCGCCGCCGGCCGTGACGACGCCGAGGTTGTCGACGTCGTTGTCGCGGTGGAGCGTGATGGCGCCGCCCGCCGAGAGGTTGAGCGTGCCGGCCTCGATCTGCGGGAAGAAGATGTTTCCGGTCTCGGAGATGCCGCCGGCCGTCGAGGTGAGGCTGATCGTCTGGTTCAGCGCCCGGATGGTGCCGTCGATCAGGAAGCCGTTGGTCTGGCCATAGGCGACGTCGCCGCTGCCCAGGTTCATCAGGCCGAGGATTCGGGTGGCGTTGTTGCCTGCGTTGGTCAGGTTGATGCCGGTCTCGGCCCAGACATTGAGTCCGCCGGCGGTGATGTCGCTTCCGGCCGTCTGGGTGATGCCGCCGGTGGCCGAGGTCAGCAGGACGTTCAGCGTCGAGGTGATGTCCCCGTCGATCAACAGGTCGCCCAGGGTGCGGAAGCTGAAGTTGTGGGCGCCGACATCGATGACGCCCAGTTCGGCGACCTGGTTCACCTCGCCCAGGATCGCGCCCTGGGTCGTCGTCACGCTCAGCCGTCTGGCGGTGATGATGTTGCCGGCGTTCTGGATGATCCCGCCGTTGGCGACGTTCAGCGTCACCCCCTGACCCGCCGCGCTGATGGCGCCGTTCAGATTCACCCAGCTGCTGTTGGTGAGGTTGATGCCGCCGCTGGCGGTGTTGGTCAGGTTTCCGAAATTGGTGAAGGTGAGGCCCTGGGCACCCTGCGAGATGCCGTTGGCGGCCTGGATGTTCAGGGTGTCGCCGGTCGAGGCGCCGCCGCCGTCGATGACGACCGCGCCGGTCGAGGTGATCGTGGCGGATCCCGTGGTGTTGACCCGGATGTTCAGGTCGCTGACCGCGTTGAAGGAGGCGTCCTGCGCGGTCAGCCAGGTGGCGCCGCTGACGCTGTTCGCGCCCGTCGCCGTCAGGGCGCCGTCGGTGTCGATGGCCAGGTTGGCGGCGGTGATGGCGCCGCCGGTCTGGGTGATGGCGCCGGGATTCACCAGCACCATCGTCCCGCCGACCGTGAAGTCGTCGGTCAGCTCCAGCGCGCCGGAGGACAGGCCGAGGCCGTGCACGGCGGTGAAATTCCCGCCCGCGTCGATCCGGCCCAGCCTGGAGACGAAATTCTGGCCCAGCGTGACGTCGCCGCCGGCGCCGAGCGCCAGGGTGTCGGCGGTGATCGTCCCGGACTGGGTGATATCGCCCGTGGTCGAATAGAGGCTGACCGTGCCGGCCGCGCTGATCGTCGGTACGACGAGGTCGCCGACCTGACGGTAGAGGAGGTCGTTGCCCGCGCTCAGGGCGCTGATGGCGTTGATCTGGTTGGCGCCGCCCAGCAACAGGTCGGCGCTGGCCATGGCGTTGATGTCGTTGGCCGTGATGATCCCGCCCGTCTGGGTGATCGAACCACCCTGGGCGAGCATCACGACCTGACTGCCGGCGGTGATGTTGCCTGTCAGGTCGAAGCCGGTGACGTCCCGGAACAGGAAGCTGCCGCCGGTGCTGATGACGCCCAGGCGGTCGACGTTGTTGCCCTGGTTCAGCGTCAGGGTGCCGGCGGCGCTGGCGTTCAGCGTGCCGGCCTGCAGGAACGATCCCGAGTTCTGCGTGATGGCGCCGTTCAGCGACGTCAGGCTGACGGTCTGACCGGCGGTGAAGACGGGGCCGCCGATCTGGAAGCCGTTCGTCTGACCGAAGGCGAAGCCGCCGCTGGCGCTCTGCGCCCAGGCGAGTTCGTTGACCGCATTGCCCGCGTTGGTCAGGGTGACGCCGTTCGCGGCGATCACCTGCAGGGAGTTCGAGGTGATGTCGCTGCCGGCGGTCTGGGTGATCGAGCCGGTGTTCGACCTCAGGGTCACATCGAAACCGTTGGCGGTGATGTCCCCACCGACGACGAGGGCCGAGTCGTTCCTGAGGAGGATGTGGCCGCCGGCGGTCACCGTGCCGAAATTGGTCACGGCGTTGGCGTTGTTGAACCAGATGCGGCCGCCGGCCGCCAGGTTGACGACATTGGCGGTGACCACGCCGCCGGTCTGCTGGATCTGACCCGTGTTCGAGGTCAGGCTAAGGTCGCCGCCGCCCGTGTTCACGTCGCCGGTCAGGTTCAGGTCGCCGACATTGGTGATGGCGACGTTTCCGCCGGCGGTCACCGCGCCGAGGCTGCCGAAGACGTTGTTGCGGGTCGCGCTGATCCCGCCGGTGGCCGACAGCGATAGGCTGTCGGCCGTGATGACCCCGCCGGTCTGGTTGATCGCACCCTGGGTGTTGGTGATCGACACCGCCTGACCCGACGCCGTGACGTTTCCGGTCAGGTTCATGTTCATGGCGTTGCTGATGGCGACGCCGCCGCTGGTCGTGTTGGTGATCAGGTCCAGATTGCTGATGTTGTTGGCGCCGAAGCCGCTGGCCGTCAGGTTGACGCCGGTGACCGCGCTGGCGTTCAGCGTGTTCGTCCAGAGCTGGGCGTTGGCCGCTTGCGTGATGGCGCCAGTCGAGGACAGCGAAACGGTGTTGGCCGAGACGGTGCCGTCCACCGACAGATCGGTGGTGGTGTTGAGCGTGAGCGCGCCGTTGCCGATGACCGTCGAGATCAGGCGCCGGATCACGTTGGCGCCGCCGAGCGTGATCGCGCCGCCGGTCACCCCGCGGAAATAGCCGACGTTGAGGACGCCGGAGGTCTGGGTGACGCCCCCCGCACCACCCGCGACAAGCATGACCCCGCGGAACGTGCTGTTGGCGGTGATGTCGCCCTGGATGTCTAAGCCGTCGACGTCGCGATAGACGATGTCGCCGGTGACGCTGCTCAGGCCGCCGATCGTCGAGACGTTGTTGACGCCGTCGGAGAGCGTGATGTTTCCGGCGGCGCTGGCGACGAGCCGGTTGGCGGTCATCGCGCTGAATCCGGTCTGGGTGATCGCGCCGGTGTCTGACGTCAGCGTGACGGTCCCGCCCGCGGCCCCGACCAGATAGTCCAGCACGATGTTGCCGACGTTGCGCAGGGTGATGTTGGCGCCGGTCCCGCTGGAGAGCTGGTCGGTTTCAAGCCGGCCGACCACGTCGATCTCGTTCGCCCCGGTCAGGCTGATCGCGCCGTTGGTGATGATGTTGAGGCGGCCCGTGTCGATCCTGCCGCCGCTCTGGGTGACGCCTCCGTTCGCGTACAGGCTGACCGACACGCCGGTGATGTCGCCGGTCAGGTCCATGCCGCCGCTGTAGGTGTTCAGCAGGATGCTGCCGCCGGCGGTGATGTCGCCGAGCGACGCGATCGTGCCGTTGAGATCGATGAAGCCCGCCGCGGACGCCGTCAGGCGCGAGGTGGCGACCCCGACGCCGGTTGTGCGGATGTTGCCGGTGTCGGAGATCAGGGTGAGCGCGCCGCCGGAGCTGTAGCCGCCGCTGATCACGGGGTTCATATCGATCGTGCCGAGGTTGCGCAGCGTCAGGTCGCCGGCCACGTTCAGGTCGTAGATCGTGTTGAAATTGTTCGCTTCACCTAACGACACATTGCCGCCGGCGGTCAGGGACAGGGCGTTGGCGGTCAGCGTGGCGCCGGCGGCCTGGCTGATCGTGGTTCCCGCCTCGAGGCTGATCCAGCCGGAGGTGATCGGACCGGCGTTCAGATTGATCGCGCCGGTGTTCGAACGGAGATTCACCGCCCCGCCCGCGACGGAGGCAATGGACCCGTTCAGATTCACGTCGCCGACATTGCGGAAGCTGACGTTGCCGCCGCTGCTCGTGAGATCGCCGAGACTGTCGACCGCGTTGCTGTTGTAGAGGGCGATGTTGCCGGTCGCGGAGGCGGTCAGCGTATCGGCGGTGATGATCCCGCCGGACTGGTTGAGCCCCCCCGCGACGTCCGTGATCGACACCGACTGGCCCGCCGCGGTGATGTTGCCGACCAACCCGGTGTTGGAGCCGCTGTAGTTGGCGATGACGATGCCGCCGCTCGTCGTGTTGGTGATCGTCCCCAGGTTCTGGACGCTGTTGACGAAGATCGGCCCGACGTTCGGCAGGCTGATGCCGGTGACGGCGCTCAGGTTCAGCGTGTTCGCGACGACGTAGCCGGTGCTGTCCTGGTAGATTCGGCCGCCGGAGGTCAGCGACAGCGCATGGTTGGCCGTGACCGGCTGACCCATCGCAAGGTCCGTGGTGGTGCGGATCGAGACGTCGCCGGCGCCCGAACTGGTCGCGACGAGGCGCCGGATCAGGTTGTTGGCGCCGTCGATGATGATCGAGCCATTGGCGTTCGCGCCGAAGAAGCCGACGTCGAAGGTCCCGGAGACCTGGGTGATGGAGGCGCCGGCGCCGACGGTGCGCAGCACCACGCCCGTGCTGGCGCCGGTGGTGATGTCGCCCTGGATGTCGAAGCTGTTGGCGCTGCGATAGAGAATGGAGCCGCCGGTGCTGGCCAGGCCGCCGATCGTCGCGGCGGCGTTGGTGGCGGTGTTGAGCTGGATGGTCCCCGCGGCGCTCGCGGTCAGCCGGTTGGCCGTGATCGCGCCGCTGTTCTGGGTGATGGCGCCGGACGTGGAATACAGGTTCACATTGTCGCCGGCCGCGTAGATGTCGTCGGTCAGGACCAGAGCGCCGGCGTTGCGGAAGGTGACGTCGCCCGTTCCGCCGACCGCCAGGCGGCCCAGCTGGCCGACCAGGTTCTCTCCGCCGAGGTTCAGGCCGGTGTCGGCCACGGCCGTGAATGAGGCGGCCGTGATGACCCCGCTGTTCTGGGTGATCGCGCCGTTGAAGATCTGGAACGACACCACCCCGCTGCCGGCGACATTTCCGGTGAGAGACAGATTTCCGTTGCTGATCAGGATGAGGTCGCCGGACGTGCTCGACAGGCCGGCGATTTCGTCGATCTGGTTGCCGACCCGATTGAGGTTGATCCCGGTCGCGGCCTGGGCGGAGAGCCGGTTGGTGTTGATGAGGCCGTTGGACTGGGTGATCCCCCCGGCGAGCGAGCTCAGGGTGACATTGTCGGCGGTGATGGCGCCGGCGAGGTTGACGTCGAGCAGAGAGCGATAGCTGAAGTCGCCCGCGCCGGCGGTGATCGTGCCGAGGTTGGTGGTGTTGTTGGCGGCGATGCCGAGATCGATTCCGCCGTTGACCGCGCTGACATTCAGCGTGCCGACCTGGATGACGCCGGAGCCGGTCGCGCTGATCGAGCCCGTCAGGGCGGTCAGACTGGCCGTGCGGGCGCCGCCGCCGAGGTGGAAGATGTAGTCGTCGATGACGAAGCCATGCCGGTCGACGATGTCGATGCCGTTGGCGCCCTGGGCCTCGACATAGCTCAGAAAGTTGAAGTCGTTGTCCGTATTGGTGAGGGTGACGTCCCCGCCGGCTTCCGCCCTGAGTCTATTGGCGGTGATCGCGCCGGTCTGGCTGATGCTGTCCCACTCCGAGTTCAGCCACACTCGTCCCGTGGCGTTGATCTCGTCGACCGCGATGTTGTTGGACGCCCGCATGGTGACGTTGTTGGCGGTCAGGGTCGAGGTCGTGTTCTGGGTGATGCTTCCGTCGAAGCCCATCGGCGTGTCGGCCACGCCGTTGGTGAAGCCCGAGCCGGCGCTCAGCACGATGTCGCCGTTCTCGCCGGACGCGGTCGTGGCCGTGACGTTGCCGCCCAGCAGGATGCTGGCCGCGATGCTGCTCTTGGACACGACGGCCGCGAACATCTGGTTGGCGTTGGTGGTCCCGTTCAGGGTCAGGCCGGGCGTTCCGGCCGAGCCGTCGCTCTGGGACGGCACCTGGAAAGTGATCAGGTCGAGGTCGTCCGCGCCCGTCGGCGCGAAGGTGACGTTGTAGTTCTCGGCCGAGCCGTAGACGACGTCGCCGCCGTCGGCGCCCGTAAGGGTCGAGCCGGCCGCGGTGTTGACGATCGGCGCGATCAGGGCCAGCGTCCCGCCGTGGGTGGTGATCTGGGCGCCGCTCGCGACGCTGACGGTGCTGTTCGTCGGCGCGCCGGTGAAGGCGAAGTTCATGTCGCCGTCGAGGAAGTCCGTGTCGGTCAGGCCGCCGGTCGAGGCCAGGAAGCCGCCGGTGTTGATCCGGGCGTTGGCGCCGATCATGACGCCGCCCGAGGACAGGATCCAGACGTTGCCGCCGGTGCTGCTGCAGGTGGCCATGCAGCCGTTGACGACGCCGTCGATCGAGGCCGAGCCCGTCACGCGGTTGAGCACGATGTCGCCGCGGTTGTCGAAGTGGAAGTTCAAGGTGTCGGCCGAGGTGACGCCGAGGCTGGTCCAGTTGACGATCGACCGGCTGGCGCCGAGCGTGATGTCGGTGACGCCGCCGCCCGAGGCCACGCCGACCGCGCCGCCGTTGCTGGCGGTGGAGGTGACCGTGCCGACCCCCGTGACCTGGGCCAGGGCGGAGGTTCCCCCGATCGCGACGGCGATGCCGAGGCCGGCGAGCGCGGAACGGCTCAGCAGGTGAAGGCGGCGGTTCCGGACGGTGGCGGACGGACGGGTCATGGCGGGCCTTTGGCGCGGAAACGGCGCCGGGTTGGCTAGAACAGAGCGGCGGAAAGCGAGACGAGGACGCGGGAGGAGGGCGTGTCGCCGTGGGCGAGCGGATCGTCGAAGGGCTTGGCCCAGGCGAGGTCGAGGCTGACGCGCGGGGTGATCTGGGCGCGGACGCCGACGCCAGCCGAGGCGAGGTCCAGCTTGTTCGCGCCGGGGCCGATGTTGGTCAGCTTGGCGGCGTCGTAGAAGGCGTAGGGCCGCCAGACGGCGCGATCGTGGAAGAGGCGTAGCGGCGTGGTGGTCAGCTCGAGCGAAGCGGCGATGGCGCGATCGCCGGACGCGGCGGACGGGTCATAGCCGCGTCCGATCGACAGGTTGCCGACCGAGAATTCCTCGTAGGACAGCAGCGGGTCCTGGGTGAACTGCCCCGAGAGGGTGGCGGTGGCGTAGATCGGTCCGATCAGTTGGCCGCCGGCCTGAGCCTCGGCCCGCCAGACCAGGGCGTCAGGCACGCCCTGGAAACGCGAGGCGGTGAGTTCGCCATATCGCGAGGCGCCCAGGCCCGTGGTTCCCTGGCGCACCTCGAAGGAGCCGGTCAGGGCCGCCGAGCGGTCGGCCAGCGCGCGCGGAGCCCAGTGGCCGTCGAGGCGGGCGAAGAAGACCCGGACATGGTCCTCCGTCAAGGTGGCGACGCCGCCGCCGAAATCGACCTGCTGGTCGACCCAATCGAGGCCGACACCAAGGTTGAGGTTGTGCCGCCGATGGCGGACGATCGGATAGCTCAGCCGGGCCGAACCGGCGAAGCTCTCGCCCTCCAGCTTCAGCGAGGCCACCGCGTCGCCGGGTCGGGTCCAGGCCCAGGAGCCGGACAGGTCCAGGGCCAGGCCGCCGCCGCCCAGCTTGACGTGCTCCGTGGCCTGGATCACCCGCTGCTCGTCGCTGCCCAGGGTCCAGTAGCCGACCAGGCTGGTGCGCTCGCCCAGCGACGTGAAGCTGTTGAAGTCGATGCGGGCCAGGCCCAGTTCGCGGCCGATGGTCCTGGAGCCGTAGTTCTGGGCCTGGACAGAGCCGTCGAACGCGTCGCGGCTGACGGCGATGTCCAGGTCGACGGCGCCCTGTCCGCCGGGCGCGGGTTTCAGCGTCGCCTGGACGCGGACGCCCGGAATGTCGCTGGCCAGCAGCAGGTAGCGCTGGGCGACGTTGAGATCGAACGGCGCCATGCCCTTGAGCTGGTCCAGATAGCGCGCGACCTGCTTCTGGGCCGGACCGACGTCGCCGTGATAGGTGACCGAGGCGATGCGGGCCTCGACGACCTCCAGCACCAGCCGGCCGTCGTTGATCCGCTGCTCGGGGATGGTCACCGAGGCCAGGACGCCGCGCCGCAGGTACAACGCCGAGACGCGGTCGCGGATGTCGCAGATCGCGGCGATGGGGATTTCACGCCCGATCTCGCGCGCATAGGCGGGGGACAGTTCTTCCGGGGTCAGGGCCAAGGCCCCGGCCACCGCGCCACGAACCTCCACGTTCCGGAGCGTCAGTTTCAGGTCGCTGCCAGCGAACGAGCAGGGCGTCTTCTCGACGTTGTCGAACAGGTCGCCGCGCGGCGCGGCCGGGATCGGCGAGGCTCGCGCCGGATCCAGCTCCTCGCGGGATGGCAGGGCCACCTGGGCCAAGGCGGGGGCCGCCAGCGCCATAGAAGCGGTAGCGCACGCGGCCGTTACGGCGCGGCGAAGAAGAAGCGATGCCACCTAGATCGGCCCCCAAAGGTTCGCGGGATCAAGCCACGTCCCTGATTCCGTCCCGAAACTACGGTTTCCGAACTTCGGTTCGCAGCCCCCATATGGGGGTCATCATCGGGCGTTTGGTGGACGCGTCCGGGAGGCCAACGACCGTTGGGAAACCGTCGTTCGTCATGGTGTGGTGAGGCATGGGGAAGGAGGCGTCGGGGCCACCGGCGGAGTGAGCGTTCCTGATGATCTTGTTTCGGAAGGCGGCCAGCGCCTTTGGCTACGATCGCGGCGGCGCCGCCGCCGGTATCGTTTACCTCAAGCAGCAAGCCATGAGTAGGAATATATTCCCATTCATGGCTTGAGTTGCGATCGGCCGTTTGTGAAAGTATTCAGAGGCTTATGACGCAAACGGGGTGGCGACTTTCATAAACCCCTTTCAAAATCTGGATGCCTAGAAAGCCGTTTTTGATGCCTCTGGGACGGATTCCAAAATTGACTTCAAAACCCGCGATTGTCCCCAAACTCGCGAAAACTGACTCCAAAATCCGCGACTAACTATTTCCCCTTTTTTGAGCTGCCGCGCCTCGAACTGGACCCACTCCACCTCGGCCATCGCCACCATGACGTGGAAGAAGAACCGCCCGCCGACGAGCCGGTGTCGATGCCGTCCGTCAGGTTCGCGAACTGAATGCCGAGCTTTTCCAGCTGCGCGGTGAATTCCACGAGCTGACGCACCGAGCGTCCCAGCCGATCCAGCTTCCAGACCATGAGGGTGGCACCAGCACGAAGATGCGAGAGCGCGTCCGTCATCCCGACCCGATCACCGCGACCGCCGCTCGCATGGTCCTTGAAGATCCGGTCGCAGCCGGTCTTGGTGAGCGCATCGATCTGGAGGTCGAGACGCGTGCATAGCCGATGATTATGTTCGGACAGCTTGAAGCAGGCCCTGGTGGTCCAGATCTGACTCAGAGGCAACCTTGGGAAGTTTCGCTTTCGAGCAGCGCCGGAGCATCGGATCCGTGCGGATGTTGTCAGCTTCACTGCGCCGGCCAACGTCATTCGAGCTAGACGCGGCGCAGTGGAACGGGCAGGAGCGGCCCAGGCGTGCTCTGTCCTTCAAGCGTCGTCGCTTCCCGTCGGATGTCTTTCGCTACACGATCTCGCTCTACTTCCGCTTCGTGACGAGCATCCGGAGTTTCGCTGTCATGTTAGTACAGGGACCGGAACGGCGTGGGTCCGGGTACTGGAAAAATGCAGTTTTTCATCGTGGCTGTTGCTTAGCCAAGGTTGAGCTGCCAGCTATGAATTTCAGCCGGCCGGCGCCGGACTGGGCGAAGAGGGCCTGATGCGATTTCTGATCCTGCGCGTGCTGACGCACAGCGAACTCGGGATGTTCCATGAGTACCGGCGGCAGGGCAAGGAAGGCTCAAAGCAGCGGGCCATCAATTTCGACGGCGAAGTTGTCGATCGCGTTTTTCCGTCGGCCCTCGACACCGACCGGATCGAGCTCGATCTGCGGCTGATCACCGACGACGGCGTCGCGGAAGTGCGCCAGTCTCTGAAGCGCCAGGACAAGAACTGGCGCCTGGAAGGGCATTGCCCGCGCGACGTCATCTACGACTTCGTGGAGCCTGGCTGTCTGTTCGCCATGGAGATCGATGCAGGCGGCCGGCCGGCCGCAGGGTCCTGGGCGGTGTTTCCGAGGGACAGCGAGGTCACTCGGGCCGTCCTGGGAGACGGTGCCGCGGGTGGACTGGCCAGCGCGGGAATGATTGCGCTCCATGAGAACGAAGGCGCCCACATCGGTCGCCTGCTGGCCAGCGCTGAGCCACGGTTGTTCAGCTTCTGGGCGGGGGAGGAAGTCATGAGCGAGCATGCCGAGATCGGGCGCGGGAATGTCAGACTGCCCCCCAACCCCAAGCGCCTCATCAGGGCCCTGGGGAGCGTCGGACACACGCTCGCCAGCGCGGTCGCCGACATCATCGACAACTCCATCAGCGCAGACGCCACGCGCATCGACATCACGTTCAGGCCTCCGGACGAAGGTCACGGCCGCTGGATGACCATCGCCGACAACGGCGAGGGCATGGACTGGCCGCAGCTGTCCGAAGCCATGCGGGTCGGCAGCGACAGTGAGTACGACGACAACGGCCTGGGCAAATTCGGGTACGGTTTGAAAGGGGCGTCGTGGTCCCAGACAGACATCTTCACCGTAGCCACCCGCAAGGCGGGCGGCGAGGCGCTGCATCTGACCTGGGACGCCGACAAGATCACCGACTGGGAGGCCAACAGCGATCCGCTCGAGCCCTGGGAGCAGGAGATCACCGCGATCAGGGATCACGGAACGGTCGTCTTCTGGAAGGACATGCGCCCCCCCCTGACCGCGCCGGAAGCCAAAGGCATTTCTCCGTTCTCCGCGGAGGAGGCCACGCTCGAGCGGCATCTGGCGCTCGTCTTTCACCGATTTCTTGAGGGAAAGGCGCTGGGCCGCAAGAAGATCGTGATCCAAATCAATGGCCGGGCGATCGAGCCCAACAACCCGGTCGGTCACCCGCTGGCCGTGCCCTATGATGCCAAGCCTCTGCGCGCGCACCTGCCCAACGGCGAGGATGCGCCGGTTCAGGTCCAGCCTTTCCTGCTGCCGACCGAGGACGAACTGACGAACTATCACCAGCCTCTGGGCGGCTCGGAAGCGGTCCGGCGCGCCGCCGACCTGATCGGACTGCACGGGCGACGCAACGACACCCAGGGCCTGTTCATCTACCGCAACGACCGCCTCATCAAATGGGGCGGATGGCACGACATCTGGACCACCAACGAGGAGAAGACGAAGCTCGCGCGCGTTGTGGTCAACTTCGACCCGCGTCTGGACGACGCGTTCCAAATCAACATCAGCAAGCAGATCGTGCACCTGCCGGCGACGCTGAAAGCCGAGATCCGCAAGCTTGCGGAAGTCGTTCGCAAGGAAAGTTTCGCGCGCTTCGGCCGTGGCCCGAAAACGCTGCCTCCGCTCGCCCCGCCCGCGCCACCGTCGGGCAATCCCACCGTCCCGGGCGCCCCCGGCGCACCGGCTGGTCCTACCAGAGATCCGGACGACACCGCAGGCGCGCCGGGTCCGGGTGTCAGCGCGCCGCCTCCTCCGCCTCCGCCGACACCGCCCCCCCGGGTCACGCTGCGGACCGTCACAACATCCAAGTTCGTCTGGAAAGTCGGTCTGGACCTGACCGGCCGCAGCCTGCAGGTCAGCGATCTGGATCCCAGCCTTTCGGCCCTGGCCAAACGCCTTGCCAAGGATCCGGAGGCCGCATCCATGTTGGCCGATTTCCTGGAGCGCCTCGACGGTCTCGACGTGCAGGCCGGGCTGATAGAAGCACAGGCCGACTGATGTCCTCCGTCCGGATCGTCGGAACAGCTCCATTCACGCCGAACTGGACCGACCGCCTCGCAGCGGAGCCGGGCCCCAACTGGCGCCGGCTGGAGGCGTTGCTTCGAAGCGATCCCAAATGGCGACCCCATCAGGTGGATTCGGTCGCGACCGAATCCCTGCGGATCCTCCGCCAGCTCCGCGACCCGGCCGCCACGGAAACGTTTCAGGGACGTGGTCTCGTCGTCGGTTATGTCCAGAGCGGCAAGACCGCGAACTACACCGCCGTGTCGGCCCGGGCGGTGGACGCCGGCTATCGGCTGATCATCGTGTTTTCGGGAATTCATGACGCCCTGCGCAGTCAGACCCAGCAGCGCCTGTCCCATGAGCTTGTCGGCGACGGTGAGGACTGGACCCTTCTGACGGCGCCCGATGCCGATTTTCAGGACCCTCCGATCGAGCTTCTCGACAATCCCGGCGCGTTTCTGATCGTCGCCAAGAAGAACGTGCCGGTCCTGGAAAAGTTGGATCGCTGGCTGGTGGCCGCCGGCGAGCGGCTCGGCGCCATACCGACCCTGGTGATCGATGACGAAGCCGACCAGGCCTCAATCAACACCCGCGGAAATCGGCGTGTGGATCCGGCGGTGTCCGAGGAGGAGCCGCCCCGAGAGGCCGCGCCTTCCCGAACCAACGCGATGATCCGTTCAGTCCTGAGCCGTCTGCCCAAGGCCACTTACGTCGCCTACACCGCCACGCCGTTCGCCAACATCCTGATCGATCCTTTCGCCGTGGACCGCGAGGTGGGAGAGGACCTCTTTCCCAAGGACTTCGCGGTCCAGCTTGCACGACCGGACGGCTACACGGGCACCGAAGAGCTCTTCGGCGTGACCGCCCAGGGGCGTGACGTGCTGCGGATGGTGCCGGATGCGGACGTAGCGGTACTGAAGACGAAGCGCACGCGCAGACCGGTCCAGATCGACCTGGTGGGCCGGAACGAACTGCTGCCCGAGTCGCTGGCGGACGCCCTACTCAGCTTCTGCATCGCCGGCGCCGTGCGTGAACTCCGACCGGGGTTCGCGGGCAAGCCCCACACCATGCTCGTGCATGTCAGTCCCCGCATCCAGGACCAGTCGCGTATCGCCGCCGCCATTCGCGAGCAGTTGGACCTGTGGATCGAGGCTGTTCGCCAGGGCCAGGATCTGAGGCCACTGCTGCGCCAGGCGCTCACCAGCCACATGACCGGCGTCGAGCTTCCGGCGGACGAGGATGCCGTCCTGCAGGGTGCGGTCTCGGTGCTCCGTCAGCTGGAGATCGTCGAGCTCAACAGCGCCACCGGCGAGAACCTTGAGTATGATATCCGGCCGGCGCGTCACCTTGTCGCCGTCGGCGGCAACCGTCTGTCCCGCGGTCTGACGCTGGAAGGCCTGACCATCTCCTTCTTCCTGCGCACGGCGACCATGGCCGACGCGCTTCTGCAGATGGCCCGATGGTACGGTTTCCGGACGGGATATGAGGATCTCATCCGCATCTGGACGACTGATGGCATCGCGCGCTGGTTCACCGAGCTTGCGCTCGTCGAGCAGTCGTTGCGGGACTCCATCGTCGCCCTCGGCCAGGCAGGACGCCGTCCTGACCAGATGGGCATTCGGCTGCGCGCGCACAGTGAATTGATGCTGACTGCCCGCAACAAATCGGCCAACGCCCTCAGTATCCAGGATTCCTGGTCTGGGGAGCACCCGCAGACGGTTCTGCTGCCTCTCGGTGACCCGGGTCGGCTGACCGCCAACCGCGCGCTGGCCGAGCAGTTCGTCTCGAGCGTCGTGCCGAACTTCGCCATTGCCGGGGGCTGGCTCGCGCAGGATATCCCCGCCGAGATGGTCTGCGGGTTCCTTCAGGCTTTCCAGGTCCATAATGAGGCCGTTGCGTTCCGGCCCGAACGGCTGGTCCCTTGGATCGCACGCCGCTCGGCCGCCGGGGAGCTGACCGACTGGAACGTGTTCCTGGCCGGCTCGGCCCAGGGGGCGGCAGCCCGGATCGGAGGCCAGTCTCTGGGTCTGGTCACCCGCTCGCGCGTCAGTCGCGAGAGCATCGGTATCCTGATCGATCCACGGCACGAGGGCGTCGACCTCCCCGGCGGACCGGACGCGTACCGGCGGCCGAGCGGCGCCTACGATGCGGAGCTGATGCGCGCGGCCCGATCCGAGACCCAGGGACTGCTGATCCTCTACCCTCTCGACCCCGCGCCGTTGGGCGTCGGTGGCGTCGACGCCGTCATCGGCCTAGCGCTGAGCCTGCCCAGAACCGCCGACGCCTCGACCGCTTGGGTGGTCAATCGCGAGCTGGTCGATGACTGAGCAGCCCTCCGCCCAGATCTGGACACAGCTGCGCGCCGATCGCCCGCACGTCGAGGACCGGCTGACGCTGCAGGCCGTGATGCATGGTGACGAGGAGACCGCGATCAGCATGGGCGTGGATCATGTCGGCGCGCTGCATTTGCTGATTCCGGTAAGCCGCGCCCCAAGCTCGGGCGAGCCGCCGGACCTGAACGGCCTTAAGGTCCGCCACCGACTTCTGGAGACCGGCCGCTATCTGGACCTGGTCGCCGCGCCATCACACGAGGCGGTGTTCACGCCGTTCTGTCGCCAGGTGATCGAGGCGGTCCATCTGCAGCGGCGTGAGCCCTGGGCGGCGGTGGCCGCCACGATCCGCGCGTGGCAGTCGGCTTGGCGGCAGAGCCGCGAGTTCATGGACAAGGCCACACAGGTCGGGCTGGTCGGCGAACTTTACATTCTGCGCCACCTGATGATCGCCTGCCTGGGCGCCCAGGCGGTCTATCACTGGAGCGGACCTGATCGTGAGCGGCACGACTTCGTCAGCGAGCAGCTTCATATCGAGGTCAAGACCACTCGCCGAAGCCGCCACGAGCATGAGATCTCGCGTGCCGACCAGCTGACCCCGCCAACCGGCGGGCAATTGCTGCTGGCCTCGGTGCAGCTGGAGGAAACCATCGGCGGCGATACGAGTCTGGCGACTCTCATCGACGACATCACCAGTCTGCTCCGCACCGACGCTGCGGCTCTGGACACGTTCCTGGCAAAGCTGTCGGCTCTGGGATGGACCGATGAGATGCGGCGCTCAGGCGAACTGGTGAGGTTCGCCCTGAGGCACGTCGCCATCTTCGAGGTCGATGAGGATTTCCCACGACTGCCGGACGACTTCGATCCGCCCTCGGGCATCGTCGCCATCCGCTACACGATCAGCCTCGCCAACCTGCCGACACTCGACGTCGGGGAGGTCTCGGAACTGGTACGCCTTTCCGCCCGTCCCGACTGAGTCGGCTTCTCAGTCTTTCTCTTCTGTCCTTGCCATCGTCGGAGCGGCCGTCCCGGCCGCCGCCTTGAGGTCCTCATGGATCACGGTGGCCAGCGCATAGGCCATCAGCGGGGGCACCGCGTTGCCGATCTGCTTGAAGGCCGGGTTCATCGTTCCGCTGAATTTGAAGCCGTCGGGGAAGGATTGCAGGCGCGCGGCCTCCCGCACCGAAATCGTCCGGGCCTGATCGGCGTCGTAATGGATGTGCGAGTAGGTGTCCTTGCCCAGATGGGCCATCAACGTGCGCACGGGAAAATCCGGCCGCAGCTTCCACCAGCGATTGGGGAACTTCGTGGTGTCGTAGGGCGGGACGATCTGACGGACGATCTCATCGAACGCCGTTGTGCCCTCGGCGACACCTTCGGCCTCGGCTCTACGCCGGGCGATCTTCATTCCGGTGGCGTGGGCTTCGGGATATTCCGCGCCGGGACGCATTTCGGCGAACACCAGATGATCCCGCGGCAGCGCCCGGATCACGTGGTCGGACACCCCCTCGGCGGATTCGAACCCAGGCCACTGGCGCATCGTCTGCGCATAGCCGCCGAGGCTGTCTGAACTGCGGTAGCTCTCGAACTGGTCGAAACGCCGGGGGCCACGCCTGACCGAGGACCCGAGGATCGGCGGCAGGTCTGAGAGCGCATCGGTGGCGGTCACCGGGAACGGCAGGCTCTCGTCGCCGAGGTCGGGCGCGACATAGCCGGCGCTGCCCTCACGATTGACGTAGCGCAGCGCCACCGCGCGGGTGCCGGCATACCCGACCGGCAAGTCGAAGTGATGCGTCGCCTTCGGGAAACGGATCGGAAGGCCCAGTTCCTTGCGATAGGCCACGATGAAAACCCGGTCGCGCATCTGGGGCACGCCGTGGAAGGCGGCGTTGATCAGCGAATAATTGGCCACGTAACCCAGAGCTTCCAGCGCCTCGACGATTTCCTCGGCGACGTTGTGATGGGCGTAGTGGAGAATATCGGGGACGTTCTCGATCAGCAGCGCTAGCGGCCGGAAGGCGCGGACATAGGTCAGGTAACGCAGATAGAGGTTGCCGCGGGGGTCGACCTTGAAGGCCTGTGGATGGTCAGCGACCTCGCGCAGTTTGGCCCGACCCACGCGAGCGTATGCCTGACAGGGCGGCCCGCCGACGAGCACGTCGACCGAGTTTTCTAGCGAGCCGAGCTGCAGTTGCTCGACTAGGTCACGCGGCTCGACCTTCGTCATGTCGCGCGGCGCGGCGTGCGCAGCCAGCAGATCGGTATCCAGGTGACCGTGGAAATTCAGAGCGTGGGTGAGCGCGGCCTGCGGGTCGATCTCCAGCGCGCCGTCGATGCGGAAACCCGCCTTTTGAAATCCAAGGCTGATGCCGCCAGCGCCTGAGAACAGGTCGAGCACCCGCGGAGCTTCGCCCCGCGCCAGCCGTTCGAGCTTGGACGCGAGGGCGGCTTCAGTCCCCGGCGATCCAATGATCGCGTTCATAGGCTCCGGCCTCTCGTTATCATCGAGACGTCGTCGACGAAATCTCGTCCGACTCAGCCCCCTCCTGAGCCTGACTACCACGTCCTGAAGGTCCTGCCTGGCTGCCTAGCCCCAGGAATATCATCAACCGCGAGGCCAGCGCCTCGCGATCGCGCATCTCGCATTCCCAGACCGTGAGCACAGACCATCCAGCGTCCTCGAGCAGCGAAAGGTTTCTCGCATCCCGGGCGATATTGGCCTCAAACTTGGCTTCCCACCAGGCCTGACGTGCCTTTGGCGTCGTTGTTTTCGAGCAGCCGTGCCGATGCCAGTAACATCCGTGGATCTGGATGATCTTTCGTCGCCCGGGAAAGACGATGTCCGGCCGGCCGGGAAGGCCGCGCCCTTGCAGGCGATAGCGATAGCCCAGGCCATGCAGGAGCCGGCGGACGATCATCTCAGGCTTTGTGTCACGGCCGCGGATGGCCGCCATGTTGCGACGGCGCGCTTCAGGGACATCGTCGAAGATTGCCGCGCTCATCGGGTTATTGGCCGGTCCGTTTAGCCCGTTCAGCGTGATGCGCCTGGCCATTGCCATGTCTTCCGAGTCTGCAACGCCTCAGGCGATGCGGGTGATACTACCTAACCTAGATCCTTTCCCGAAAGCGCGGTTGGTTAGGTCCCATCCGGACCAATAAGGTCGTAATGTAAGGTGTCGGCGCTGCAACTGGTGTAGGGGAGGACGGCGACCACGGCGATTAGGCCCTGGAGCTTGTAGTTGTAGATGACCGTTTATGAAATAATTCAACCACTTATGGCGTGAAAGAACCGCTTTTGAAATATGGGCGTCCAAGCAGCTGTTTGTGACGCCTGGCCGACGGTCTCGAGATGGTCTGGTCGGCGAAGGTCGTGTTCCCAGAGCCGGCCCAATGGCGGCTCTTGGCGCGACCTAGCCAACCACTCGGACGTCAGGATCGAGGGCAGAGTAGGGTCGATTACTACTTTCGCGGCCGCGCCAAGCGCTTGCCGACGTGCTGGCCTCCCGAGGCTCACTGGAACGCAAATCGCATCCCAAACCGGAGAAGGCGCCCCAGATAGTCGTAATAGGTCGGATTGGTTGACAAGCCGCCCGAGGCGATGATCACCGGATCCCGATCGAGCAGATTGGTGATATTCAGGAAGGCCTCCGCAGGCGTCGACGCCAGACGGACCTTCTTGGTTAGATTGAGATCGGCATAGACCGCGCCCGCCACCCTGTTGGCGTTGATCGTCGGGTGGGCCGTGGTCGAGGCCGGGCAGCCCGAGGAACAGACCACATAGCTGTTGTCGATCGTGCCGGCGCTGACGCCGCGCGCCACGGCGGTCGCCGTGAAGCCGTCGTTCTCGTAGATCGCCGCCAGCCGATAGATCCAGCGCGGCGCGCCGCTGCCGTGGGCGCCGGCGCTGTCGGTGGGCGCATCGATGCCGTTGTTGATGTAGTTCTTGATGTAGTGCGTGGCGCTGAAACGCAGGGTCAGGTCGCCCGGCAGCTTGGGCGCAATGGCGTCGAGCGGCGTGCGATAGGTCGCCGCGACGTCGAACGCCTTGGCGTGGGCCCGCGCGAAATTGAAGGGGCTGAGGTTCACGCTCAGCTCGGGCGACGCGCCCGGCGTGCGGGTGAAGGCCGCGCAGTATTCCTTCAGCCCGTCATGGCAACGGTTGACGATCGTCTGCGAGTAGACCTGCCCGATAGCGTCCCGGACCTGGATGTCGAAATAGTCGAACGACGTCGTGAAGCCGGGCATGAAGCGCGGCTGGACAATGACGCCGGCCGTCCAGGTGTCGGCGACTTCCGGCCGGAGATTGGGGTTACCGGTGGTGACCTCGATGAATGGCGTCGCGGCGTTGCCGTTGAACGGATCGTTGAGGCTATTGGTCCGTGACGTGCCGCGTTGATAGAGCTCGTTGAGGTTCGCCGCGCGAATGTCGCGCGAGCGCACCAGCCGGAACCTCAGATCATCGATCGGCCGATAGGACGCGCCAAGCTTCCAGGTCGTGACATAGCCGGACGTGCTGTAGTCCGTGCCGCGCACGGCGCCATTGAGGTCGATGCCCGCGCCCAGGGGCACGGCGACCTCGGCATAGGCTTCCTTCACCGTGTAGTGGCCGAACGTCGGCAGGAAGTTCCCGACCGACCATCCCGACCGATACTGCGCCTCCACGAAGCCCGAGACGGCTTCACGGCGATACTCCGCGCCGGTGGCGACCGACATCGGGCCCGCCCAGGTGGAGAACGGATCAAAGGAAAGATTGAAGCCCGCGGTCGTCTGCGCGAAGCGCTGGCGGCGATAGGGATCGCCCAGCACGTAGTCGATGGCGGCGGCCGAGGCGACGCCCACGCCGAGACGATTGAGCGGCGCGCAACCGTTCGTGGGATCGGTCAGGGTTGAGCGGCAGACGATCGCGCCGCCCGGCGCGACGACCGCATCGGTCGCCAGGGCCAGGCGCGAGGTGTTGAGGATGTTGCGCAACATCTCCGTGATGTCGGACTGGCCGTACTGGGCATAGGCGTCCCAGCGGACATCGCGGCCGAACGCATCGAACCGGCCTTCGCCGCCGACGGCGAAGCGCTGCACGCGCCGGGTGTTGTAGTTCTTGCGGTAGGGAAAGTCCTGCGCGGAGGTGCCGAGCGTCACGCTGGTGACGCCCGCGAGCGCCGTCGGCCCCAGCGCGGCCACCAGATAAGGATTGCTCGCCGACAGGGTATAGGAAGAGGTCAGCGAGGGGCCGGCGTTTGAGACGGAGCGGTTCCAGTTGTAGGCGGCCTCGCCGAACAGGGTCACCGTGTCGGTGAGCGCGAAGCTGACGCGACCGAAGACTCCGCGCCGGTCGTCCTGAGGATCAAGGCCGATCCGACGATTGCCGTCCGCCAGCGCCCAGTCGCCGCCGACGGTCGTGGTGGCGTTGGAGAGCGCGCCGTAGTCGTAGCGGTTCACGCTGCCGCCTGGACCGAAATAGAGGCCCCTCAGGCTGTTGGCCACGGCCCCGGCTGAGCTGTTGATGATGCCGCCCGGCAAGGTGTTGTTCGTACCGGCGTTCGTCACCACCAGGTACTGCGGCTGGCCGTTGGGCGCCGTGTAGTTCGGATTGGTGAGGAGACGGTCGCCGTGCTGGTTCCAGTCGCGATCGACGTTGAAGATCCCGTCGCGATGGGCGTACTCGCCGCTGACCATCACGTGACCGCGCCCGCCCGCGAAGCGTTTGCCGCCCGCGGCGCTGACCAGATAGTTGCGGCCGTCGCCATGCGTCGTGCCGCCGCCCTCGACCGTGGCTTTCAGACCCGTGAAGTCCTTGACGAGGATGAAGTTGACGACCCCCGACACGGCGTCCGAGCCATAGGCGGCCGAGGCACCGCCGGTGACGATCTCCACGCTTTTGACCAGCGCCTGGGGCACGTTGTTGACGTCGACGGCGCCCGTCACCGACGAGCCGACCGAGCGGCGGCCATCCACCAGCACCAGGGTGCGCTCGACGCCGAGATTGCGCAGATTGAGCGCGTTGATGCCCGCGAGGCCATTGCTCAGATAAAGGCGCGTGTTGGCCGGACGTAGGCTGCCGGCCACGGCCGGGATCTGGTTGACGTAGTCGGCCAGATTGTTGGTCGGGGCCTGGGTGCGGATTTCCTCCTGCGTCACGACGGTCAGCGCAGTCGGCGATTTGTAGCCGTCGCGAGCGATGCGCGTGCCGGTCACCACGACCTCGGCCACGGACCCGACTTCATCGCTCTCGGGCGCGGAAGGTTGAGCGGCGGTGGCTGGGGCCGAAGCCGAAACGGCAAAGCCTAGGGTCAAGGCGGCCACCACCACGCTCGAGGCGCAGGAAAGTTTCCGGTCCGTTGCACGCGGCCGCCGAGATCGCACGAGAAATCCCCTATTTGTTTTGCCCCAGCTGCCGCGACAGTAACGGATTCCGAAGCCGTCACCACCCGCCGTCGCCGCAGCGCGAGTGAAGGCAAGCACCCCTTCCCAAGGTCGACGAAGGGGCGGTCACGGTTCTACGCCTGATCGCCTGAATGTCGTGTTTCTGGAGCCCATCCAAGGGCAGTTCATGGCGCGACCCGGCCACCTATGCAGACCTAAGGATCGGCGGGGCAGGGTGGAAGGCGGCCAACTGTTCTTACCAGCGAAGCTGGTGGGTGGGGCTTCACCGCCGCAAGATGCCCTGCACCGATCCCCCACCCGACCCGCTACGCGGGCCCCCCTCCCCCCAAGGGGGAGGGAA
>NZ_AKKF01000255.1 GCF_000281955.1 Caulobacter sp. AP07
TGTAACCTCTCACCCTCCCACCGCTTCGCGGCGGGCCCCTCCCTCTCTCAAAGAGAGAGGGATCCCGAATGTCCGCTCAGGGTCGAAAGCCGAAGCTATCGCCAACGCGGAAAGCTGACCACCGCCCCTACACCAACAGGTCCGCCGTCACCGGTGCGTGGTCGCTGGGCCGTTCCCATTCGCGCACCGTGTCGTGGACCCGCGACGAGACCTTGCCGTCGATGAACGCCGCCTCGCGCAGGCCGGGGCTGGCCAGGATGTGGTCGAGGCGCAGGCCGCGGTTGGACTTGCGGAAGTCGGCGGCGCGGTAGCTCCACCAGCTGAACAGCTTGTCCGGCTCGGGCGTGGCCAGGCGCGGCAGGTCCAGGAAGTCCATCGAACCCATCAGGCCCGCGAAGGCCTCCAGCTCGATGGGCGTGTGGCTGACGATCTTCGACATCTGGCGGTGGCTCCAGACGTCGTTCTCGCCGGGGGCGACATTGAGGTCGCCGGTCAGGATCAGCGGCGCCTTGGGGTCGCGCTTCCTCATCTCGGCGGTCAGGGTCTCGTAGAAGTCCAGCTTGTGGTCGAACTTCGGGTTCAGGGCCCGGTCGGGCGTGTCGCCGCCGGCCGGAATGTAGAAGTTGTGGATCTCGACGCCGGCGATGGTCCCGGAGACGCAGCGGGCGTGGCCTTCGCGGCAGGCGTTGAGCGGCTTGGAGTCCTCGATCGGCAGGCGCGAGGCGATGGCCACCCCGTGCCAGCCCTTCTGGCCCATGATCTTCAGGTGCGGCAGGCCCATGTCGATGAAGGCCTGGCGGGGGAACTCGCCCTCCTGGCACTTGATCTCCTGCATGCACAGTACGTCGGGCGCCTGCTCGTCGACGAAGCGGGCGGCCTGCTCGGCGCGCAGGCGGACGGAGTTGACGTTCCAGGTGGCGATACGAAGGCGCATCCGGGTCCTCTAGAGCATTTTCGAGCGAAGTGGATACCGGTTCGCGTGAAGAAAATGCGCTGAACAAAGGGCTAGAGCCAGGGCCGGGTCACGGCCAACGAAAAACGCCCGGACGCATGAAGCGTCCGGGCGAAAGTCGGGTCTCTCATGCCGCCGCCGGGAGGGGATAGTGTCCGGCACGGTTGCGAAGAGCGGGTCGGGCGCTCCTCGCCATGCGTGTTAAATCTGCCACGGCGCGCGACTAAGTCAAGCGTAATCGCAATCCAAACTTGCATGTTGTGAAATTGTCGCATTTCGGCGCGGTTTAAGCGTCACAATACAACTAGGGCTTACCGACGCGGCGGCGAGGATCGGTAAGGACGAACAGCTTGGGATCCAGGCCCGAGGTCTTTTCGAAGTCGACCAGCCGCACGCGGGTCTCCCCGCCCTTCACGTCGGTGACAGTCCAGCCCATCAGGGCGGCGTCGGCGCCGAAGTCGAGGCTGATGCGGCCCAGCGTCTGGCGCTTGGCGTCCTGGGCGGTGATCGTGAAGCCGTCGGCCAACTTGCGCACGCCGGTGATGGTCACGCCGCGGTCCAGCCGCACCTCGCGGGCCAGCAGCAGGGCCAGCGGCGTGCGGCTCAGCGGATAGCTCTCGAAGGTCTTCAGCCGGCTGTCGAAGATGTTGACGTTGGCGCCGTTGGAAACCACCAGCAGGCCGGCCGGGCCGTCATAGGCGAAGCGCGCCTTGCCGGGGCGTTGCAGCCAGATCGTGCCCTGGGTCCGGGTCCCGCGGGCGTCGGTCTGGACGAAGCGGCCCTTGGCCGAGCCGAGGGTCTGGATATAGGCGGTGGCCTTGTCGACCAGGGCCTGGTCTTCGGCCGACAGCGCGGCGGCGGCTTGCTGGGCCGCCAGGGCCTGGCCGCCCAGGGCGGTCGCCAGGCCAAGGCCAGCGGCGGCGAGGACGAAGCGGCGGGTCGGGGTCGTGGTGGTCATGCGATCTCCTAGCCTCCCACCTTTGCCCTGCCCGCGCGTCCGACGAAAGGCCGTCGCGAGACCATTTTCCGGCGCTGCGATGAAGCGGCGTTCATCCGGGCGCGGCCGGGGACATGCGCATGCGCATGTCCCCGTCAGCATCAGCGGGCGCTACATCGGCGGCGGCGGCGGCGCGAGGATCTCGCGCTTGCCGGCGTGGTTGGCGGCGCCGACCACGCCTTCCTTCTCCATCCGCTCCATCAGCGAGGCGGCGCGGTTGTAGCCGATCTGCAGGCGGCGCTGGATGTAGCTGGTCGAGGCCTTGCGGTCGCGGGTGACCACCGCCACGGCGTGGTCGTAGAGGTCGTTGGCCCCGCCCTCGCCCGCGAAGGCGCCTTCGATGGCCTCTTCCTGCTCCTCGTCGCCGCCGGCCGTGACCTCCTCCAGATAGTTGGGAATGCCCTGGTCGCGCAGGAACTTGGCCACCGCCTCGACCTCGCCGTCCGAGACGAACGGCCCGTGCAGGCGGGTGATCCGCCCGCCGCCGGCCATGTACAGCATGTCGCCCTGGCCCAGCAGCTGCTCGGCGCCCTGCTCGCCCAGGATGGTGCGGGCGTCGATCTTGCTGGTCACCTGGAAGCTGATCCGGGTGGGGAAGTTGGCCTTGATGGTGCCGGTGATGACATCGACCGACGGGCGTTGGGTGGCCATGATCAGGTGGATGCCGGCGGCGCGGGCCATCTGGGCCAGGCGCTGCACGGCGCCTTCGATGTCCTTGCCGGCCACCATCATCAGGTCGGCGACCTCGTCGATGACCACCACCAGGAACGGCATGGCCTCGGGACGGATCTTCTCGGTCTCGTAGATCGGCCGGCCGGCGTCGTCGAACCCCGTTTGCACGGTGCGCTCGAAGTGCTCGCCCTTGTCCAGGGCCTCGTTGGCCTTCTCGTTGTAGCCGGCGATGTTGCGCACGCCGATCTTGGACATCCGCCGGTAGCGGTCCTCCATCTCGCGCACGGTCCATTTCAGGGCCACGACCGCCTTCTTGGGATCGGTGACCACCGGGGCCAGCAGGTGCGGGATGCCGTCATAGACGCTGAGTTCCAGCATCTTCGGGTCGATCATGATGAAGCGGCACTTCTCGGGCGGCAGCTTGTAGAGGATCGAGAGGATCATGGCGTTGACCCCCACCGACTTGCCCGAGCCGGTGGTGCCGGCGATCAGCAGGTGGGGCATCTTGGCCAGGTCGGCGATGTAGGTCTCGCCGCCGATCGTCTCGCCCAGGGCCATGGGCAGGCTGTGGGTGGCCTTGTCGTAGTCGGCGGACGACAGCAGGTCGCGCAGATAGACGGTCTCCTTGCGCGAATTGGGCATCTCGATGCCGATGGCGTTGCGGCCCTGGGCCACGGCGACGCGGCAGGAGATCACGCTCATCGAGCGGGCGATGTCGTCGGCCAGGGCCACGACCCGGGCGGTCTTGGTGCCGGCGGCCGGCACCAGCTCGTACATGGTGACCACCGGGCCCGGGCGGATCTGGTCGATCTGGCCGCGCACGCCGAACTCGGCCAGCACGCTTTCCAGCAGGCGGGCGTTCTGGCGCAGGGCCTCCTCGTCGAACTCGGCCGAGCGCGGCTTGGGCTTGGCCAGCATGGCCAGCTCGGGCAGCTGGAAGCCGCCCTCATCGGTGAAGTCGAAGGCCTTCTGCTGCTCGCGCTGCTCGCGGGTGTTGACCCGGTTGGGGGTCTTGGGCTGGGCGATGGCCAGGGGGCGGACCTCGAAGCTCGGCTCGAAGGCGTCGTCGTCCTCGGCCGGCGCGGGCTTGGCCGGCTTGGCGGCGCGGCGGGGAACCTGGGCGGCTTCGGGCGCGACCTCGATGACCGGGGCCGCGGCCTTGCGTGGGGCGCGGGGCCGGGCGGCGGCCGGTTCGGGTTGCGGCGCGGGGGCCGCCGGAGCGCGCTCGCGCGGCTGCATCAGGCCGTGCAGGGCGTCGGCCACCGCTTCGGGGTCGATGCGGCGCAGGCCGATCGCATAGCCCAGGGCGACGGCGGCCCCGATCCCCAGCAGCAGGGCGGCGATCAGGTGGGCGCCGGGCAGGCGGGCGAAGGCCAGCAGTCCGGCCACCGTGTTGAGCAGGCCGTCACCCCAGAAGCCGCCCAGGCCGCGGGCCAGTTTCCAGACGGCGGGGGTCGGCGGCGCGGCCAGCAGGCCGGCCAGGGCCAGCAGGCCCAGGCCGCCGACCAGGGCGCGAACGCGGAGGTCGCGGCGGTGGGCGGCCGGATCGGCCTGCGAGACCCGGGTCATGCCGAACACCAGCATCAGCAGGGCGGCGACCCAGCCGCTGAGGCCCAGCGACTGCATGACGATGTCGGCCAGCGCCGCCCCGGGTCCGCCCAGGGCGTTGGTGGCCGGCAGGCCGGTGGCGGCGTTGAAGCTGGGGTCGGTGGCGTTGTAGGTGGCCACCGCCAGCAGCAGGCCGGCCCCGACCACGCAGATCACCCCACCGCGGAACCGCGCCGACCACGGCTGGGCCCAGCCGTAGCGCACCGCGTCCCAGACCAGTTCAACGCTCGATCGCCGCGCCGCTCGCGCCATCAGAAGTCACCTTGCACTCGTAGAACCGCCTTTGTGCCGCAAGAGGGTTAAGGGGCGTTTACTTTGAGGGGGTCGGGATGTGGTTTGGAGTCGCGGTCTCCAGGTCCTCCCCCTGTGGGGGAGGCGATCGCGAAGCGATCGGTGGGGGGAGTTTTAGGGTCGAAATCGTAGGTTCGGCCGTCTGCCTATCCCTCCCCCCTCCGTCGGCTTTGCCGACACCTCCCCCACAGGGGGAGGACTGAACGAATAAGAACAAAATAGGAACATACGTCCGGACTCGACGTGGCCGGGAGTCACACTGTTCCGTAACCCGCCGTTGGGGGCGGGCCAGTGGGTGCCGTGATGAATCAGGAGTTTTTGCGTCAGTTGCCGTTGGTGTTGTCGGCGATCGCCGGGGTGGTCACCGCCCTGGCCGGCTTGGTGTGGGCGTTTCGGCGGCGGCCTTAGAGGCCGCCGCCGCGAGACCTCAGGTCGTGCCCAGATAGTCCTTCTTGCCGATCTCGACGCCGTTCTTGCGCAGGATCGCGTAGGCGGTGGTCAGGTGGAAGAAGAAGTTGGGCTGGGCCTGGCCCTGCAGATAGGCCAGGCCCTTGACCACGCTGGTCTCGCCGCGCCGCACCAGGGTGATGTCGCGATCCTCGGCGCCCGCGAACCGGGCGGCGTCCAGGCTCTCGACATAGGCGATGGCGCGATCGACGCGGGCGATCAGCTCTTCGAAGCTGGTCTCGGTGTCGTCCCAGGCCGGAACCTCCTCGCCGGCCAGGCGCGCGGCGCAGCCCTTGGCGAAGTCGGTGGCGATCTGGGCCTGGCGCAGCAGCGGGAACATGTCGGGATAGAGCCGGGCCTTCAGCAGGGCGTCGGGGTCGAGCTTCTTGGCGTCGACATGGGCGGCGGCCTTGGCCAGCACGCCCTTCAGGCCCTTGAGGCCCTGGGCGAAGACCGGAACGCTGGCCTGGTGGATGGTGAGGGTCATGGGAACTCCGGGATGGGGTGTGGCTGGGTTAGCGTGTGTCGGGGTCTGGACGAAAGCACCCTCCACGTCGTCGTCCCCCGACTTGTTCGGGGGACCCTGGCGGCGTTTCCGATAGCAATTGGCCAGCTCGGCTTGGGTCCCCCGCATAAAGCGGGGGATGACGACCATGAAGGTATGGACCTATGCCGCCGCCTCCGCGTCGTAGCGGGTCCGGGCGGCGCGGATGTCGGCGTGGTTGCGCTCGGCCCAGGTCACCAGCAGGGCCAGGGGCTCCAGCAGCGAGGTCCCCATCGGCGACAGGCGGTACTCGACGCTGGGCGGTTTGGTCGGGAACACCTGGCGCTCGATCAGGCCATCGCGTTGCAGGTCGCGCAGGGTCTGGGTCAGCATGCGCTGCGAGATGTCGGGCACCGTGCGGCGCAGGACCCCGAACCGGCGCGGCCCGTCGGCCAGGGCGATCAGCAGCAGCGTGCTCCACTTGTCGCCCAGGTGGTCGATCACGTCGCGCACCGGGCAGGCGGCGGGGCTGAGGTCGGCCGCCGACGTCCAGCACTGGAAGGTGTGGGCGAGACTGGCCGCGGCGCTGCCGGGGCTGTTCCGCTCGGGTGGTTCCCTCAAGGTGCCTATCTCCCGTGAAACTGCCGTCTTTACGGCGTCTCCTAAGTCTCACATCTACACGTGGTCTCATTTCGAGACCACTGAAAAGGACAGACCGATGACCGCCTCTTCTCCCCGTCTGCTGGTGACCGGCGCCGGTGGCCAGCTGGGCCGCCGCGTGGTCGAGCTGCTGCTTGAAGCCGGGGTCGGCAATATCGTGGCCGCCAGCCGGGATCCCTCGAAGCTGGCCGATCTGGCCGCGCGCGGCGTCGAGACCCGCCGGGCCGACTTCGACGATCCGGCCTCGTTGGTCGAAGCCTTCGCCGGCGTCGACCGCCTGCTGCTGATCAGCACCGACGCCCTGGGTCAGCCGGGCCAGCGCATCGCCCAGCACCGCGCCGCCGTCGCGGCGGCCACGGCGGCCGGCGTCAGGCACGTGGTCTACACCTCGGCCCCCGGCGTCCGGCCGCAGACGGGCGGCGGGGTGATCGACGACCACTTCTGGACCGAGCAGGCCCTGGCGGCCAGCCCGACCCTGGGCTGGACCATCCTGCGCCACAACCTCTATGCCGAGCTGATCCTGCAGGGCGCCGGCCACGCCGTGTCCAGCAGCCTGCTCCATTCGGCCACCGCCGGGGCCGGCCGCGCCTATATCACCCGCGAGGACTGCGCCCGCGCCGACGCCGCGGCCCTGGTCAGCGGCGAAGGTCGCCGGATCCTCGACGTCTCCGGCCCCGCCGCCGTCACCCAGGACCAGGTCGCCGCCCTGCTGTCCGAACTGTCGGGCAAGCCGGTGGCGCACCAGAACCTGCCGCTCGACGCCCTGCGCGAGGGCCTCGCGGCCGCCGGCCTGCCGCCGTTCCTCGTCGATGTGCTGGCCGATTTCGACCAGGCGGCCAGCGAGGGTCAGCACGCCATCGTCACCGACGTGGTCGAAACCCTGACCGGCCGGGCGCCGACCTCGGTCCGGGCGTTCCTGGAGGCGAACCAGGCGGCGCTGGCTCAGTAGACACCTTCTCCCATGGGGAGAAGGTGGGGCCCGCGCCGCAGGCGTGGGAGGATGAGGGGGTAAGACGTCCGACGGCGCGCCGGCAGGGCGTTTGATGAAAACGGTGAGGGCGTGATCCC
>NZ_AKKF01000256.1 GCF_000281955.1 Caulobacter sp. AP07
AGTCTTTGGGTGCGGGGACAGGATTTGAACCTGTGACCTTCAGGTTATGAGCCTGACGAGCTACCGGGCTGCTCCACCCCGCGGCAGGTGATTGATCGTGGGCAGGGTTCTGGACTGTTTGTGGCATCCTTTTAGCGGACCTGGCGGCGACCTACTCTCCCGCGCCTTGAGACGAAGTACCATTGGCCCTGGGGGACTTAACGACCGAGTTCGGAATGGGATCGGGTGGGGAACCCCCGGCATAGCCACCAGGTCAGCAAAAAGGATGCTGCCGGCGAGCTTTGTGGGCTCGCCGAGCATTTTGTGAAGAAGACATCGTATGTCTGAGCGCATAGCGCATTTGCATAGGTTTGGCTGAAGAACGATCAAGCCTATCGAGCTATTAGTACCAGTAAGCTACACGCCTCGCGGCGCTTCCACACCTGGCCTATCAACGTGGTGGTCTTCCACGGCTCTCAGCGAGACCTTGTTTTGAGGTTAGTTTCCCGCTTAGATGCTTTCAGCGGTTATCTATTCCACACTTAGCTACCCTGCTGCACAGCTGGCGCCATGACAGGTCCACCAGAGGTGTGTCCATCCCGGTCCTCTCGTACTAGGGACAGATCCTCTCAAGTCTCGTACACCCACGGCAGATAGGGACCAAACTGTCTCACGACGTTCTGAACCCAGCTCACGTACCACTTTAATCGGCGAACAGCCGAACCCTTGGGACCTGCTCCAGCCCCAGGATGTGATGAGCCGACATCGAGGTGCCAAACTTTGCCGTCGATATGGACTCTTGGGCAAAATCAGCCTGTTATCCCTAGAGTACCTTTTATTCGTTGAGCGATGGCCCTTCCACGCAGGACCACCGGATCACTATGGCCGACTTTCGTCTCTGCTCGACTTGTCAGTCTCGCAGTCAGGCGGGCTTATGCCATTGCACTCGACGACCGATTTCCGACCGGTCTGAGCCCACCATCGCGCGCCTCCGTTACACTTTGGGAGGCGACCGCCCCAGTCAAACTGCCCGCCACGCCATGTCCCGGACCCGGATAACGGGCCGCGGTTAGACGTCAACAACAATAAGGGTGGTATTTCAAGGATGGCTCCCCCGAGACTGGCGCCCCGGATTCATAGCCTCCCACCTATCCTACACATGTTGTTGCTAACGCCAAGGCGAAGCTGCAGTAAAGGTTCATAGGGTCTTTCCGTCTGACCGCGGGAACCCCGCATCTTCACGGGGAATTCAATTTCGCTGAGCCCATGCTGGAGACAGTGGGGAAGTCGTTACGCCATTCGTGCAGGTCGGAACTTACCCGACAAGGAATTTCGCTACCTTAGGACCGTTATAGTTACGGCCGCCGTTTACCGGGGCTTCAATTCGCAGCTTGCACCGCTCCTTTTAACCTTCCGGCACCGGGCAGGCGTCAGACCCTATACGTCGCCTTGCGGCTTCGCAGAGCCCTGTGTTTTTGATAAACAGTCGCTACCCCCTGGCCTGTGCCACTCTACTCTGGTTGCCCAAAGTAGAGTCACGCTTATCCCGAAGTTACGCGTGCAATTTGCCGAGTTCCTTCAGCATGGTTCTCTCAAGCGCCTTGGTATACTCTACCTGCCCACCTGTGTCGGTTTCGGGTACGGTCTCCGTTGGAGTTATTTCCAGGAACCTGTTCACTGCCCGGAGCAATCCAATAAGCCCAGACAATTTACCAGATCCGTCACTTCCAACTGGTTCAGGAATATTCACCTGATTCCCATCGACTACGCCTTTCGGCCTCGCCTTAGGGGCCGACTAACCCTGCGCAGATTAGCTTTACGCAGGAACCCTTGGGCTTTCGGCGAGAGTGTCTCTCACACTCTTTATCGCTACTCATGTCAGCATTCTCACTTCCGATACCTCCAGCAAGGCTCGCGCCTCACCTTCACCGGCTTACGGAACGCTCCGCTACCGCTTGCACAAAGTGCAAACCCATACCTTCGGCGTCTGGCTTGAGCCCCGTTACATTTTCCGCGCAGGATCGCTTGACCAGTGAGCTGTTACGCTTTCTTTAAATGATGGCTGCTTCTAAGCCAACATCCTGGTTGTCAAAGCAATCCCACATCGTTTCCCACTTAGCCAGAACTTGGGGGCCTTAGATGATGGTTAGGGTTGTTTCCCTTTTCACGACGGACGTTAGCACCCGCCGTGTGTCTCCCAGATATCTCTCTTGGGTATTCGGAGTTTGATTAGAATTGGTAGAGATCGCTCCCCCCGCATCCATTCAGTGCTCTACCCCCCAAGGAGTCCGTCTGAGGCACTACCTAAATAGTTTTCGCGGAGAACCAGCTATGTCCAGGTTTGATTGGCCTTTCACCCCTATCCACAAGTCATCCGAGAATTTTTCAACATTCACCGGTTCGGTCCTCCAGTAAGTGTTACCTTACCTTCAACCTGCTCATGGATAGATCACCTGGTTTCGGGTCGTCATGCGACGTACTTATTCGCCCTATTCAGACTCGCTTTCGCTGCGCCTACACCTAACGGCTTAAGCTTGCACGGCACATGAAGTCGCTGACCCATTATACAAAAGGTACGCCGTCACCACGCGCGGTGGCTCCGACTGCTTGTAGGCTTCCGATTTCAGGATCTGTTTCACTCCCCTTGTCGGGGTGCTTTTCACCTTTCCCTCACGGTACTTGTTCGCTATCGGTCATTGAGGAGTACTTAGGCTTGGAGGGTGGTCCCCCCATGTTCAGACAGGATTTCACGTGTCCCGCCCTACTCGAGTCTGTCGCTATTTGACGCTTACGGGGCTATCACCCACTATGGCCGACCTTTCCAAGTCGTTCAGCTTTATGTCACGACAGCACTGGCCTGGTCCCGGTTCGCTCGCCACTACTACGGGAGTCTCGGTTGATGTCCTTTCCTCCGGGTACTGAGATGTTTCAGTTCCCCGGGTTTGCTTAATGGAGCCTATGTATTCAGCCCATTATACCTGTCACAGCCAACCCATCATCACTCCGGCCACATTCACAAGGAATGGAGGGCCGAAGTAAAATGGAGTGGCCATTAAGGTGGGTTTCCCCATTCGGAGATGTCCGGATCAAAGGGTGCTCGCGCCTCCCCGGACCTTATCGCAGCGTGCCACGTCCTTCATCGCCTCTCAATGCCAAGGCATCCGTCAGAAGCCCTTATGCGCTTGATCGTTCTCAGCAAAACCCATGCACTACAGGTCTAGGGACCTGCGGCATGCGCTTATACAGTCAGACATTTGATGTCTTCTTCAAAGTCCGCCCTAAAACCTCGACCATCCCCAAGGGGAGATGATTTCGGCGGGTGAACCCTACCTTCACGATGTCATTATCGCAGACCGCGCAACCCTCATGGAGGGTACAGTCGCAGCTGCAAACTTGATCAATCCTCGATCGCGTTACCGCTTCTTCCGGATGAAGAAGTGGTGGAGCCAGACGGATTCGAACCGACGACATCCTGCTTGCAAAGCAGGCGCTCTACCAACTGAGCTATGGCCCCTCACCAGTGGTGAGTTGCTTCAAAGCCCAGGAGAGCTGGGGTCGGTTGCGTCCGTATGCAGGAGGTTGGTAGGCCCGATAAGATTTGAACTTATGACCTCACGCTTATCAAGCGTGCGCTCTAACCAACTGAGCTACGGGCCCATAGGCCGCATAGACCAGATCCCATTCCCGAAAGAATGGACCCGTTCCTGGGCTCGCGATCGCCTCATCGACCTGAACGGTTGATGAGGAGTGGAAAGAGAAACGAAGACGGCGGCGATCCGCTCACTGTATATAATCGGAACTTCAATAAGCTTAAAGCTTGGAGAAGTATCCTTAGAAAGGAGGTGATCCAGCCGCAGGTTCCCCTACGGCTACCTTGTTACGACTTCACCCCAGTCGCTGACCCTACCGTGGTCGCCTACCTCCCTTGCGGGTTAGCGCAGCGCCTTCGGGTAGAGCCAACTCCCATGGTGTGACGGGCGGTGTGTACAAGGCCCGGGAACGTATTCACCGCGGCATGCTGATCCGCGATTACTAGCGATTCCAACTTCATGCACTCGAGTTGCAGAGTGCAATCCGAACTGAGACGACTTTTAGGGATTGGCTCCCCCTCGCGGGATTGCAGCCCTCTGTAGTCGCCATTGTAGCACGTGTGTAGCCCACCTTGTAAGGGCCATGAGGACTTGACGTCATCCCCACCTTCCTCCGGCTTACCACCGGCGGTCCTATTAGAGTGCCCAGCCAAACCTGATGGCAACTAATAGCGAGGGTTGCGCTCGTTGCGGGACTTAACCCAACATCTCACGACACGAGCTGACGACAGCCATGCAGCACCTGTGTCCCAGTCCCCGAAGGGAAAGCCGCATCTCTGCGGCGGTCCGGGCATGTCAAAAGGTGGTAAGGTTCTGCGCGTTGCTTCGAATTAAACCACATGCTCCACCGCTTGTGCGGGCCCCCGTCAATTCCTTTGAGTTTTAATCTTGCGACCGTACTCCCCAGGCGGAGTGCTTAATGCGTTAGCTGCGTCACCGACAGGCATGCCTGCCGACAACTAGCACTCATCGTTTACAGCGTGGACTACCAGGGTATCTAATCCTGTTTGCTCCCCACGCTTTCGAGCCTCAGCGTCAGTAACGGACCAGTATGTCGCCTTCGCCACTGGTGTTCTTCCGAATATCTACGAATTTCACCTCTACACTCGGAGTTCCACATACCTCTTCCGTACTCAAGATAGCCAGTATCAAAGGCAATTCCAAGGTTGAGCCCTGGGCTTTCACCTCTGACTAAACTATCCGCCTACGCTCCCTTTACGCCCAGTAATTCCGAGCAACGCTAGCCCCCTTCGTATTACCGCGGCTGCTGGCACGAAGTTAGCCGGGGCTTCTTCTCCGGGTACCGTCATTATCGTCCCCGGTGAAAGAATTTTACAATCCTAAGACCTTCATCATTCACGCGGCATGGCTGCGTCAGGCTTTCGCCCATTGCGCAAGATTCCCCACTGCTGCCTCCCGTAGGAGTTTGGGCCGTGTCTCAGTCCCAATGTGGCTGATCATCCTCTCAGACCAGCTAAGGATCGTAGCCTTGGTGGGCCTTTACCCCACCAACTAGCTAATCCTACGCGGGCCGCTCCAATGGCGATAAATCTTTCCCTCGAAAGGCTTATCCGGTATTAGCTCAAGTTTCCCTGAGTTGTTCCGAACCAAAGGGCACGTTCCCACGTGTTACTCACCCGTCCGCCACTAATCCCGAAGGATCCGTTCGACTTGCATGTGTTAGGCCTGCCGCCAGCGTTCGCTCTGAGCCAGGATCAAACTCTCAGGTTGAGTTGACCGCTAACACAGACTTCAAGAAATCGGGGGAAAACCCAATCTCTCGGTTCTGGTTTGCATAGTATCTTGACGAGTTCCCATTCACATCGATGGGCCGAAACCGAAGTTTCGATCCATGATATTCATGGTGTCTTCAAGAGACCGCAATTGTCAGCGTTCGAAGATGACCCGTGAGGTCATCGCCAGAGCGCCGCCGCCTGCGTTTCTCTTTCCAAATCAACAATGTCAAAGACCCAGAGCCGAAGCTCCCAGAACCGCCTCTCGGCAGAACCATCCTTTAGCGCCCGATGTCGGCGGAGGCGGCTATCTATCCAACCTCGAATTCCGTGTCAAACCGTTTTTTTCAAAACCGTCCGAACCAAACCACCAAACCAACCCAAAGGTCAATCCAGCAATCCGAAGCGCCCTTCTAAAGAACAGCGCCAATCCAGTCAAGAAGAAAGTTTCAAAGAAACTTCCGAAGACTAGGCGAGAAACCTTCAAAGCCCTTACGAACTCTTCCAGTTACTCCAGAGCCGCGCTTTCTAGTGAAAGCAAAACCCCGTGTCAAC
>NZ_AKKF01000257.1 GCF_000281955.1 Caulobacter sp. AP07
CTTCGCCCGCTGGACCGGCGGACTCTACCTCACCTTCGGCCACCTCTGCCTGGGCGCCTACAATCACAAGGGCAACTGGCAGGTCAGTCTGGCCTGGCTGGACCCTCAACCCCGACAGGAGGCGTGAGATGGGGGCCGCTAGCTCCTTCAAGCAGCGCGACGTCACGCGGGCGTTCAGGGCGGCCCATGCCGCTGGCGTGCGAGCGCATGTCTGGATCGATCACCAGGGCTCCCTGCACATTCAGGAGGCCGCCCCCTTGACGGAACTGGCGCCCGAAGCCCTTCCTTCCAACGATAGGAACCCATGGGACGATCTGCTGACCTGATGGCCAAACTTGAGCTGCCCTTCGTTCAGCGGTTCGTCGACCGCAACGGCCATGTGCGTCACTACTTCCGGCGCCGCGGCTATGAGCGGGCGGTTCTACCTGGCGAGGTCGGATCCAAGGCGTTCATGGACGCCTATCAGGTCGCCATGGGCGGCAAGAAGTCTGCCGGCCAGGAGCGCTCAGTTGCCGGGACCGTGTCGGCCCTGATCGCGGCCTATTACGGATCTACCGTTTGGCGAGAGCTCGGCGCGACGACGCAAGCGAATTATCGCAACATCCTGGAGCGCTTCAGGGTAGAGCACGGCGCCCTTCCGGCGGCCGAACTGCAGCCCCGACACATCAAGGCCATCCGAGACAAGGGCGCCGATCGGCCCGGCGCAACTCGTAACCTCCTCAAGCGCCTGCGCGGCGTCTATGCCGTTGGCGTCGATCTTGAACTTGTGCCATCAAACCCTGTCGTCGGCGTGAAGCTTCCCAAGGAGGGGGACGGCTTCCGCGCCTGGACGGAGGAGGATGTGGAGAAATTCGAGGCCAAGTGGCCCGAGGGCTCTCGCGCCCGCCTCGCCCTGGCCTTGCTGCTCTACACCGGCCAGCGCCGCTCCGACGTCGTCGGGATGGGCCTTCAGCACGTCAAGGGCGGCGAGATCACCGTCATTCAGAAGAAGGGCGGCTACAAGGTTCATCTCGTGATCCCGATGCATCCGAACCTAAAGCGGGCGGTCGACGCCCTGCCTAAGACCAACCTGACCTTCATCATGACCGAGTACGGCAAGCCGATGAGCGAGGCCGGGTTCACGCAGTGGTTCGTCGAGTGCGCCATTGCCGCTGGCCTGCCGCCGCGATCTGGGCCGCATGGCTTGCGAAAAGCCGCCGCCCGCCGCCTAGCCGAAGCCGGCTGCACGCCCCACCAGATTGCCTCCGTCACTGGTCACGCCAGCCTGAAGGAGGTCGAGCGCTACACCAAATCAGCCGGACAGGCGGGTTTGGCACGGGCCGCGATGAGCAAGCTTTCGGACGAACCGTGAACCGGCGCGGTAAACCTCATGTGTCAACCTTTCGGAGCCGACTGATTTCGTTGAGGAAATTAGATGGGGTGGTAGGCCTGGAGGGACTCGAACCCCCAACCAGACCGTTATGAGCGGTCGGCTCTAACCATTGAGCTACAGGCCCCCGTGCGCGGCGCGCGTCCCATTGAGAGAGGATGGCGGGAGGACGGGTCGATTAGCATGGGCTGCACGGCGCTTAAAGGTCCCGTTCAGGTTGGCGCTGTCATGGAGGGAACCGTCGTCCCCCGGCCACGCTTGATCGTGGTCTGGGTAGACACCCAAGGTCGCGGCCCTCGGCTACACAAAGAGCCCGCACGGAGAAGAACGAACATGACCGCCAAGATTTCCCGCTCGGCCGCCGCCGCCGCTTCCGCGGCCCTGGCCGGCGCGCTGCTGGCCGCCGTCGCCGCCCTGCCCGCTCACGCCCAGAGCGCGCCGGACGCCGCCTTCCGCGCCACCACCCTGAACCTGTCGGCCTTCGGTGAGACCAAGGTGGTCCCCGACCTGGCGACCATCTCGCTGGGCGTCACCACCGACGCCCCGACCGCCGCCCAGGCCCTGACGGGCAACGCCGCCCAGATGAACAAGGTGATCGCCGCCCTGAAGAAGGCCGGGATCGAGGATCGCGACGTCCAGACCTCGGGCCTGAACGTCAACCCGCAATATGTCTACGAGCAGAACCAGCCGCCCAAGCTGAACGGCTACCAGGCCAGCAACCAGGTGACGATCCGGGTGCGCGACCTCTCCAAGCTGGGCCAGACGGTGGACGCCACGGTCTCGGCCGGCGCCACCAATGTCGGCGGCATCAGCTTTGGCCTGCAGAACCCGGACGCGGCCGAGGACGCGGCGCGGCTGGACGCGGTCAAGGCCCTGCAGGCCAAGGCCGAACTCTACGCCCGGGCCACCGGCTACAAGATCGTCCGCCTGGTCAGCCTGAACGAAGGCGGCGGCTACCAGCCCATGCCGCAGCCGATGCCGATGTACGCCATGGCCAAGCGCGAGATGTCCGACAGCAGCCCGATCGCGGCCGGCGAACTGAAGGTGCGCATCGACGTGACGGCGACCTACGAAGTGGCGAAATAGCTTCGACGCCCCCTCTCCCCTTGCGGGAGAGGGTGACCCCGCGAAGCGGGGTCGGGTGAGGGGTCGAAAGACCTATCCGCCGCGATCAGCCGAAAGGCCGGTCGCGG
>NZ_AKKF01000258.1 GCF_000281955.1 Caulobacter sp. AP07
CCCCCAGCCGATATTGGATGCCGGCCTTGTCGGCCATGCGGCCCATCAGGCCGTCCAGGGCGTCGATCTCGCGGACCAGGTGGCCCTTGCCCAGGCCGCCGATGGCCGGGTTGCACGACATCTCGCCGACGGTTTCCCGCTTGTGGGTCAGCAGCAGAGTGCGCGCCCCGGCCCGGGCCGACGCGGAGGCGGCCTCGCAGCCGGCGTGACCGCCGCCGATGACAATGACATCCCAGATATTGGACAAGCTTGCACGCCTCAATGCGAACGCCCCCGTCGCGGCGGGGGCGTACTGGCCTTATACGTGGAACTCACTCGATCGGCGAGTCGGTCCCGGGTGTTTCACGTGAAACAGCCCCGACACATCTGTGATCAGCCTGTGGATGGTTCAAGGCGATGTTTCACGTGGAACATCACTTACCGATGCAGAAGCTCGAAAACACCCGATCGAGCACATCCTCGGGATCGATGCGCCCGGTAATGCGCGACAAGGATCGCGCCGCCAGGCGGACATCCTCGGCGGCAAGCTCCACCTCCAGCCCCACATCGGACAGGGCTCGCCGCAGATAACCTCGCGCCTCCGTCAGGCTTTCGGCGTGGCGAATGCGGGTGGCGGCGGGAAACTCAGCGCCGGACAGGGCCTCGATCACGTGCGACGCCAGCGCCGTCCTCGCCAGCTCGGCCCCGCCAGGCTTGCGGGCGGCGAGTTCGACGATCGACAGGCCCTGCCCCGCCAAGGCGACGCGAAGCTCCTCCAGGCGATGGTCGTCGACAAGGTCGATCTTGTTGATCACCGCCCAGTCGCCCGGTCGGACGACGCCATAGGTGTCGTCCTGTTTCACGTGAAACATCGCCGCGTCGATGACCCAGAGCCGAAGATCAGCCTCGGCCGCCCAGGCCTGGGCGCGGCGCACCCCCTCGGCCTCGATGGTGTCTTCCGTCGCCCGGAGACCCGCCGTGTCGGCCAGGAGAACCTTGTAGCCCCCCAAGGTCAGGGGAACCTCGATGATGTCCCGCGTGGTGCCCGGGGTCGAGGTGACGATCGCCGCGTCGCGCTCGGCCAGGCCGTTCAGCAAGGTGCTCTTGCCGGCGTTCGGCGCCCCGACCAGGGCGACCCGGAAGCCGTCGCGCACCCGCCGCCCCCGCGCGGCGTCGACCAGCGCCTCGCCGATCTCCGCCTCCAGGGCCACCAGGCCGGGCCGGGCGCGGGCCGCCACGTCCTCCGGAAGCGCCTCGTCGGGAAAGTCCACGGCGGCCTCCAGCATCGCCAGGGCCTGGACCAGCAGGCCACGCCAGGCCTCGTATCGCTCGCTCAGCGCCCCGCCCAGCTGGCCCAGCGCCTGGCGACGCTGCGCCTGGGTTTCGGCGTCGATCAGGTCGGCCACACCCTCGGCCTGGGTCAAGTCCAGCTTGCCGTTCTCGAAAGCTCGGCGGGTGAACTCGCCGGGCTCGGCCAGGCGCAGCCCCTCGGCGGCCAGCGCCTCCAGCACCGCCTCGACGACGGCCCGGCCGCCGTGCACGTGGAACTCGGCGGCGTCCTCGCCGGTGTAGCTGGCGGGTCCCTCGAACCACAGCACCAGGGCGTCATCCAAGGCCACGCCGTCGTGGGTCAACTGACGCAGCGCCGCGCGCCGCGGCGTCGGCAGGTCGCCGGCCAGGGCGCGCACCGCATCGCTGGCGCGGGGTCCGGATATCCGGAGCACCGCCACCGCCGCCCTACCCGCGCCCGTGGCCGGCGCGTAGATCGTGTCGTTCATTCGCGCTTGCCGCCCATGCCGCCCACGGCCGCCCCGGCCGCCGCGGTCATCAGCTTGCGGAACTGATCCTGGGCCCCAGCCCCGAACGCCATCCAGTTCTTCATCAGCTCTTCCGGCGCCAGGGCGGCCATGTTGGCGTCCATGCGGCTCTGCATCTCCTTGACCAGGTGGTCATTGAGAGCGCTCACGTCCGGCAGGCCCAGGAAGGCGCGGGCCTCCACCGGGGTGCAGTCGATTTCGATCGTCATCTTCATGGTTTTTGGTTCCCTACAGGCAGGGCACGACATTGTTATGCGTCAGGCGCGTCGGACCACGTTAGAGCGCTTCGGTCGAAAGTCCCATCGACGCCTTGCGGATACGGAGCGCCCCAATGAGCGAGACCCTCACGATCGACACCCCGGACGGCGCCTTTTCGGCCTATGTGGCGCGCCCCTCGGCGACCCCCGCTCCGGCGGTCGTGGTCATCCAGGAAATCTTCGGCGTCAACAAGGTGATGCGCGACGTCTGCGACAGCCTGGCCGCCCAGGGCTTCGTCGCCGTCTGCCCCGACCTGTTCTGGCGCATCGAGCCGGGAATTGACATCACCGACCAGAGCGAGGCCGAATGGAAGAAGGCTTTCGAACTCTATAACGCCTTCGACGTCGACGCCGGCGTCGCCGACATCGCCGCCACCCTGGCCGTTGTCCGCGCCCTGCCCGGCGTCAACGGCAAGGTCGGCGCCGTGGGCTATTGCCTCGGCGGCCTGCTGGCCTTCCTGACCGCAGCCCGCACCGACAGCGACGCGACGATCGCCTATTACGGCGTCGGCATCGAGAAGCATGTCGGCGAGGCCGACAAGCTGGCCCGCCCCCTGCTGCTGCACATCGCCGAGGAAGACCAGTTCGTGCCGAAGGAGGCGCAGAAGGTGATCCTCGGCGCGCTGAAGGATCATCCGCAGATCGCGATCCATACCTATCCCGGGCGCGACCACGCCTTCGCCCGGGTCGGCGGCGAGCACTACGACGCGGCCGACGCCGGTAGCGCCAATGCCCGCAGCCTGGCGTTCTTCAAGTCGAACCTGGGCTGACCCGATGCTGGCCATACAGGCGATCCGCACCGGCGGCCCCGAGGTGCTCGAGGTCGTCGAGCTTCCCCTCCCCGCGCCCGGTCCCGGCCAGATCCTGGTCCGCCACCAGGCGGTGGGGCTGAACTTCATCGACACCTATCACCGCAGCGGCCTCTACCCCTTGAAGACGCCGGTGGTGCTGGGGCTGGAGGCGGCCGGCGTCGTCGAGGCGGTCGGCGATGGTGTCACCCGCTTCGCGGTCGGCGACCGCATCGCCTACAACGGCACGCTCGGCGCCTATGCGCAGGCCGCCGTGGTTCCCGCCGACCGCGCCGTGAAGGTTCCAGGCTCGGTCAGCCTGAAGACCGCCGCCGCCGTGCTGCTGAAAGGCATGACCGCCGAGTTCCTGGTCCGACGCTGCCACAAGGTCGAACCGGGTCAGACCGTGCTGATCCACGCGGCGGCCGGCGGGGTGGGGTCGATCCTGGTGCAATGGGCCAAGGCCTTGGGCGCGACGGTGATCGCCACGGTCGGCACGGAGGCCAAGGCCGCCCTCGCCCGCGCGCACGGCGCCGATCATGTGATCCTCTATGGCGAGGAGGACGTCGCGGCCCGGGTGCTGGAGATCACCGGCGGCCAGGGCGTCGCGGTCGTCTATGACGGGGTCGGCAAGGACACCTTCGAGGCCAGCCTCAAGAGCCTGGGCCGTCGCGGCGTGCTGGCCACCTTCGGCAACGCCTCCGGTCCCGCGCCGGCGATCGCCCCGCTGGAGCTGTCGGGCAAGTCGCTGTTCCTGACCCGGCCGCGACTGTTCGACTACATCGCCACCACGGAGGAACTGGACGAGAGCGCGGCGGCGCTGTTCGCGGCGCTGGAGTCGGGGGCGGTGAAGATCGACATCGGCCAGACCTTCCCGCTCGCCCAGGCCCAGGCCGCGCACGAGGCGCTGGAGGGTCGGCGGACGACCGGGGCGACGCTGCTGATTCCGTAGGCATTAGGTCCTCCCCCTGTGGGGGAGGCGACCGCAGGTCGGTGGGGGGTAACTCCGACCTCAGTAACCCTCCCCCCACCGTCGGCTTCGCCGACACCTCCCCCAGAGGGGGAGGAATAAAAAAGGGCGGCCGGTTCGCACCGGCCGCCCTCGATGTTTCACGTGCGACAATCTGGCGCCGTGGCGACCTTAAGTGTTCATCGACTGGAAGAAGTCGCCGTTGGTCTTCGACTGGCGCATCTTCTCGAGCAGGAACTCGATGGCGTCCGAAGCGCCCATCGGGTTGAGGATGCGGCGCAGGACGTAGGTCTTCTGCAGCTGGTCGCGCGGTGTGATCAGCTCTTCCTTGCGGGTGCCGGACTTCAGCACGTCGATGGCCGGGAAGATGCGCTTGTCGGCGACCTTGCGGTCCAGGACGATTTCCGAGTTACCGGTGCCCTTGAACTCCTCGAAGATCACTTCGTCCATCCGGCTGCCCGTGTCGATCAGGGCGGTGGCGATGATCGACAGCGAACCGCCCTCCTCCACGTTGCGCGCCGCGCCGAAGAAGCGCTTGGGGCGTTGCAGGGCGTTGGCGTCGACGCCGCCGGTCAGCACCTTGCCCGACGACGGGACGGTGGTGTTGTAGGCGCGGCCGAGACGGGTCACCGAGTCCAGCAGGATGACGACGTCGCGCTTATGCTCGACCAGGCGCTTGGCCTTCTCGATGACCATCTCGGCCACCTGCACGTGGCGGGTCGCCGGCTCGTCGAAGGTCGAGGCGATGACCTCGCCCTTCACCGTGCGCTGCATGTCGGTGACTTCTTCCGGACGCTCGTCGATCAGCAGGACGATCAGGTAGCACTCGGGGTGATTGGTCTCGATCGACTTGGCGATGTTCTGCAGCATCACCGTCTTGCCGACCCGCGGCGGGGCGACGATCAGGCAGCGCTGGCCCTTGCCGAGCGGGGCGACGATGTCGATGACCCGGCCCGAACGATCCTTGATGGTCGGATCGGGCAGTTCCATGTGCAGGCGCTCTTCGGGATAGAGCGGCGTCAGGTTGTCGAAGTGGACCTTGTGCTTGACGTTGTCGGGGCTCTCGAAATTGATCAGGGCCACGCCGGTCAGGGCGAAGTAGCGCTCGCCTTCGCGGGGCGCGCGGATGGCGCCGTCGATGGTGTCGCCGGTGCGCAGGCCGAACTTGCGGATCTGCGAGGGCGAGACATAGATATCGTCCGGACCCGGAAGATAGTTGGCTTCCGGCGAGCGCAGGAAGCCGAAGCCGTCCTGCAGCACTTCCATGGTCCCCGAGCCCGAGATCTCCACGCCTTCCTCGGCGAGGGTCTTGAGGATCGCGAACATCATGTCCTGCTTGCGCATGGAATTGGCGTTCTCGACCTCGAAGGTCTCGGCGAAGGCCAGCAGGTCGGCCGGGGATTTCTCCTTCAGCTCCTGCAGGGACATGGTCTTCAGGCCCATCGCCGCCACCGTGGCGCCGACTTCGGAGTCGTCGTCGCCGGCGGCGTCGTCGCCTTGCGGGTCGACCGAAGCGGCCAGGGTCGTCGTATCGACGATGGGCTCTTCGGCCCCGTTGGCGGTCTCGGTCTGGTTTTCAGTTTGATCGGTCATAGTGACACTCAACGTCGCGCGGCCCGCGAAGGTGCGAGCCGAGCCTTGGTTCTTGCTTGCTCGTCGCTGGAGAGCGCCGAGGGTTCGCGCCATGACGACGGCGCGTATCGATGCGGGGAACGGGCTTCGGAGCCGGGCTCCGGGGGCGCATCAGGACGAGCGCCAGCCCGTGAAAGGCGGGAACGCGGAGCCTGGGCGCCGCGCCTGGGTGGATGGGAACCACAAGCGGCCCGCCGGGTCAAGCGGGGCGGGAGGATGGCGGCGGTGAGGTCAGTGATTGAGGAACTTGGTCGTCACCGAAAGCACGATGACGATCGCCGCCAGGAACGGCAGCTCGTTGGTCATCCGCCAGAACTTCTCGCTGCGGGTATTCAGGTCGGCGGCGAACAGCCGGCGCGACTTCGACATGAAGCCGTGCCAGCCGAACAGGAACAGCAGGGCGGCGAGCTTGGTCAGCATCCAGGGCTGAGCCAAGAAGCTCCAGCCACGGATCTGGCTGTTAGCCAGGATCAGCAACAGGCCCATGGCGAAGGTCAGGATCATTGCCGGATTGATGATGATCTTCATCGTCCGCAGTTCGGCCAGCTTGAACACGGCGTCCATCTCGGAGCCGCGCTCGGACTTCATGTGGTAGACGAACAGCCGCGGCAGGATCAGCATCCCGGCGATCCAGGCCATCGCGAAGACGATGTGCAGCCCGCGGATCAGGTTGAAGTTGGCGACCAGGAAGTCGATCACGCCCGGGCTCCTTGCGGGTTGGGACATTGGATGCGATCGCCGCCGCAGCGCCAGGCGCAGGCGGCGGCCACGGGAGCGGCCGAGGCGAGCGCGTCCTGGACGACGCGGCCCAGGCCATGGATGAAGCCTGGCGCGACGCCCAGGGCCGGAACCCTGACATAGACCGGGCAACCGGCCTCGAACGCCACTTCGCGATATTCATGGTCGAGCTCGACCAGGGTCTCGATATGCTCGGAGACGAAGGCGATTGGCGTCACCACCAGGGCCAGGCCCTGGGCGCTGGCCGCCTTGATCTCGTCCTCGGTCGAAGGGCCGATCCACTTCATCGGCCCGACCCGGCTCTGGTAGGTCACCCGCCAGTCCCAGCCCTCGCCCAGCCGGGCGGCGACGGCCGCGGCGGTGGCCTCGACCTGTCGCTGGTAAGGATCGCCGGCTTCGATGACCTTTTCCGGCAGACCGTGGGCCGAGAACAACAGTCGCGCCGGACCCGGCCGGCCGGCCTTGTCATAGGCCGCCGCGATCAGGTCGGCGTGAGCCTGGATGAAGTCGTCGTCGGTGGGGTAGCAGCAGACGGTCGAGACCCGGCCGGGACCCTTGCGATAGGCGCGCTTCCAGGCCTTCAGCGACGAGCCGGTCGTGGTCGACGAGAACTGCGGATAGAGCGGCAGCAGCACGACCTCGTCCGGGACGAAGGCCTTCACGGCCTTGGCGGTCTGGTCGGTCAGCGGCTTCCAGTAGCGCATGGCGACGAAGCAGCGGGTCTCGGCCTCGGGGAAGCGCGCGGCCAGGTCGGCCTCCAGCGCCCGCGCCTGCTTTTCCGTCTCCGGCAGCAGGGGCGAGCCACCGCCCATCAGGGCGTAGTTCTCCTTGGCCAGCTTGGCCCGCCCGCCGGCGATCAGGGCGGCGATCGGATAGCGCAGCAACGCCGGGAGCCCGATGATCGCCGGGTCGCGGAACAGGTTGAACAGGAAAGGCCGCACGGCGTCCGGACCGTCGGGTCCGCCCAGGTTGAACAGGACGACGGCGATCTTCCGCTGGGTCATTTACCAGTGACCCGGGCCAGCACCGCCTCGACATGGGCGATCGGCGTGTCGGGCAGAATGCCATGGCCAAGGTTGAAGATGTAGGGGCCGCCGGCCCACTGCTCGAGCAGTTGGTCGACCCGGGCCAGCAGGGCGTCGCCGCCGGCGCGCAACAACAGGGGATCCAGCGCGCCCTGGATGGTCTTGGTTTTCTGGATCGACTGGCCCAGCGCCGCCGAGGCCTGGGTGTCGAGCGCCACGCCCTGCACCGGCACGGCCTTGGCGTAGGTCTCGACCAGGGTTCCGGCCCCACGCGGGAAGCCGATCACCGGGGTGGTCACGCCCCTGGCGCGCAGGCCCTCGACGATGGCCGTGTGCGGCTTGACCACCAGGCGCTCGAACTGCGGTTCGGACAGGCCCTCGGCCCAGCTCTCGAACAGCTTCAGCACCTGGGCGCCGGACCGCGCCTGCATGGCCAGATAGTCCACGGTGGCGTCGATCAGCACCTGGATCAGGCGATCGAGCTTTTCGGGGTTCAGATAGGCGAAGGTCCGCGCGCCGCTACGGTCGCTGGAACCGCCCTCGATCATGTAGGTCGCCACCGTCCACGGCGCGCCGGCGAAGCCGATCAGCGCCCGGTCCGGCTCCAGGGCGGCCCGGACCCGGCTCAGGGTCTCGCCCACCGCGCCCAGCGCCTGGCCGGCCTGGCCCGTCCGTTCGGCCATCGACTCGATCGACGGCAGTTCGCCCAGCTTGGGGCCCTCCCCCGCCTCGAACCACACCTTCTGGCCCAGGGCCTGGGGGATCAGCAGGATGTCGGCGAAGACGATGGCGGCGTCGTAGGGAAACCGGCGCATCGGCTGCAGGGTGACCTCTGCGGCCTTCTCCGGGTTCAGGCAGAAATCGATGAAGGTCGGCTCGGTGGCCCGCACCGCCCGGTACTCCGGCAGATAGCGTCCGGCCTGGCGCATGAACCACACGGGCGGCCGCTCGGCGGTCTGACCATCCAGGACGGAAAGGAGCTTGGGCTTTTGGCCAGGGAAGATCGAGGACGTCGTCATGATGGGCCTTAAATCCCGTCAGGCCCGTGGGCTCAAGCCCGTATCTCCCCGGAGGCCCTTCTTCTTATCTTTAAGAAGATTTTAAGGAAGTTTGTAGGAGATGGTGAGCAAGTGCCTAACGGGGAAAACCCCGTTGCGGCGCACCATGCCCCCTGCCCATTTCGTATCCATCCCAGCTTGGCCCACATGTGGGTCCGAGCCTGTGAACTATGGGGACAGTCCGCTAGCCCTTCGAAATTACTAATGGAACGTTAAGATGGTGAATGGCGGCGTAACCATGAGCGCGGACTCATCCCGCGTTTGGGGGAAACGAGATTTCACGGCTTGTGCAAGCAATCCGAGACTGGGGATTGTCCGGAGTCAACGTGACCGTTTAACACAGGGGTGGCCGGTCAAGCCGTAACGGCGCGGGATTCACCCCCGCTCATCCCCAGAGGCCAAGCGAGTGGTTAAGCAACCGTTAACGGATGATCCACAGGAAACCGCCTCGGCTGAGGGCGAACGCGCCGCGCCGAGGTTCGCCACCTACTTCCATATCCACCTGGTGTCGGACTCCACCGGCGAGACCCTGAACGCCATGGCCAGGGCGGTTTGCGCGCGCTTCACCGACATCCTGCCGATCGAGCACATCTACGCCCTGGTGCGTTCGACCCGCCAATTGGACCGGGCGCTCGAGGAAATCGGCGGCGCGCCGGGGGTGGTGATGCACACCATCATCGACCCCAATCTGCGCGCGGCGCTGGAGGAAGGCTGTCGCCGCTTGGAAATGCCGTGCATCGCCGCGCTCGACCCGGTGGTCAACGCCATGTCGCGCTATCTGGGCGCGCGGATCTCGACCCGGGTGGGCGCCCAGCACGCGCTGAACAACGACTATTTCGACCGGATCGAGGCGCTGGACTACGCCATCGCCCATGACGACGGCCAGGGCGGCCAGGACCTGACCCAGGCCGACGTGATCCTGGTGGGGGTGTCGCGCACGTCGAAGACCCCGACCTGCATCTACCTGGCCCATCGCGGCGTGCGGGCGGCCAACGTGCCGCTGGTGCCGGGACGGCCGCCGCCCGAGGAGCTGTTCCAGCTGAAGAACACCCTGATCGTCGGCCTGATGACCTCGCCCGAGCGGCTGATCCAGATCCGCCGCAACCGTCTGCTGTCGCTGAAGGAGAACCGCGAGAGCGACTATATCGACACCGACGCGGTGCGGGCCGAGATCATCGCCGCCCGCCGGCTGTTCGAGAAGATGGGCTGGCCGATCATCGACGTCACCCGGCGCTCGGTCGAGGAGACCGCCGCGGCAATCATCAATCTGCTGTCCGGCGGCCGCGGCCAGGTCGAGGTGCTGGGTTGACCGCCCTGACCCTGGCCTCGACCAGCGCCACCCGCCAGGCGATCCTCCGCAACGCCGGCGTCGCCTTCGAGGCCGTGTCGCCCGGTGTCGACGAGGACGCGGCCAAGGCCGGCCTGCTGGCCGAGGGCGCGACGCCGCGCGACGTCGCCGACGCCCTGGCCGAGATGAAGGCCTTCAAGGTCTCGACCAAGCGGTCCGGCCTGGTGATCGGCTCCGACCAGACCCTGGACCTGGACGGCGTGCTGCTGGACAAGGTCGACACCGTCGAGGCCGCTCGCGAACGCCTGCTGCAACTGCGCGGCAAGGCGCACAAGTTGCATTCGGCCGTGGTGGTGGCCCGCGACGGCCAGCCGATCTGGCGGGTGGTCGAGACCGCCAAGCTGACGGTCCGTGATTTCAGCGACGCCTGGCTGGACGGCTACCTGGACCGCAACAGCCCCGACATCCTGTGGTCGGTCGGCTGCTACCTGCTCGAGGGCGAGGGCGCGCAGCTGTTCGACCGCGTCGAGGGCGACTATTTCGGCATCCTCGGCCTGCCGGTGACCCGATTGTTCGATTTCCTGCGTCTGCACGGAGTCCTCCAAGCATGAGCGCCACCATCACCGGGGCCGCGACCGTCGCCGGCATCTGCGGCCGGCCGGTCCGCCACTCGATGAGCCCGGTGATCCACAACGCCTGGATCGCCGCCGCCGGGCTGAACGCGGCGTACGTGCCGTTCGGACCGGGCGAGGAGCAGTTCGAAAGCTTCGTCGAAGGCCTGCGCGGCGGGGCGATCCGCGGGCTCAACGTCACCATCCCGTTCAAGGAGCAGGCCCTGGCCTGCGCCGACCGCTGCAGCGACCTGGCCCGGCTGGCCGGCGCCGCCAACCTGCTGGTGTTCGAAGCCGATGGGACGATCGTCGCCGACAACACCGACGGGCCCGGCCTGATCGAGGCGATCGCCGTGCAAGCCCCGGGCTTCGAGCTGACGGCCGCGCCGGTCGTGATCCTCGGAGCCGGCGGCGCGGCGCGCGGCGCGGCCGCCGCCCTGGCCCTGGCCGGCGCGCCCAGGGTCAGCATCGTCAACCGCACCGTGGCCCGGGCCCAGGCCATCGCCCGGACGATCGGCGGCGTGGTCGAGGCGGCCTCCGACCGCGAGCTCGACACCCTGCTGGCCGGGGCGGGCCTGGTGATCAACGCCACCTCGCTGGGCCTCGGCGGCGGCCCGGGCCCGGAGGCGCGCCTTGAGCTGACCCCGAAGACGGCCGTGGTCATGGACATGGTCTACAAGCCGCTGCGCACGCAGTTCCTGCAACGCGCCGAACAGGCCGGGCGCCGCACGGTGGACGGGCTGGAGATGCTGCTGCGCCAGGCGGTTCCGAGTTTCGAGGCCTTTTTCGGCGCCGCGCCGCCGGCTGGCGTCGATGTCCGCGCCCTCGCCCTGGCCCAACTGGGCGAGGCGGCTGGATGATCGTCCTGGGCCTGACCGGATCGATCGGCATGGGCAAGTCGACGACGTCGAAGATGTTCGTCGCCGAGGGCGTGCCGGTCTACGATTCCGACGCCGCCGTCCACGCGCTCTACGCCCGCGGCGGCGCGGCGGTGGGGCCGGTCGAGGCGGCCTTTCCCGGCGTCGTGGTCGACGGGGCGATCGACCGCGCCCGGCTGAGCCAGCGGGTGGTCGGCAAGCCCGAGGCCCTGAAGGCCCTGGAAGCCATCGTCCATCCGCTGGTCGGCGCCGACCGCGCCGGGTTCTTCGAAGCCGCCGTCGAGGCCGGGGCCGACATCGTGGTGCTGGACGTCCCCCTGCTCTACGAGACCGGCGGCGACAAGAAGGTCGACAAGGTGGTGGTGGTCTCGGCCCCGGCCGACCTGCAGCGCCAGCGGGTGCTGGCCCGGCCGGGCATGGACGCGGCCAAGTTCGAGGCCATCCTGGCCCGCCAGACGCCCGACGCCGAGAAGCGCGCCCGCGCCGACTTCGTCATCGACACCGGACAGAGCCTGGAACACGCCCATCAACAGGTTCGCGACCTCCTGTCGCGGTTGCGGACGCCGCCCGCGCTTGATGGCGGCGACGAAGCGGCTCATTGAAATCGGATGGCGCGGGAAATCATCCTCGATACCGAAACCACCGGCTTCGATCCGAAGACCGGCGACCGGCTGGTGGAAATCGGCTGCATCGAGGTGGTCGACTACATGCCCACCGGGCGGTCGTTCCACGAATATTGCGACCCGCTGCGCGACATGCCGGCCGAGGCCCAGAAGGTCCACGGCCTGTCGTCCGAGTTCCTGACCGGCAAGCCGAAGTTCCACGAGATCGCCGACCGGTTCCTGGAGTTCGTCGGCGACGCGCCGGTCATCGCCCACAACGCCGCCTTCGACCGCAGCTTCGTCAATTTCGAGCTGGAGAAGTGCAACCGCGGGCCGCTGCCGGAGAGTCGCTGGATCGACACCCTGGCCATGGCCAAGAAGCGCTTCCCGGGCATGTACAACTCGCTCGACGCGCTGTGTAAGCGGTTCAAGATCAGCCTCGACAGCCGCGACAAGCACGGGGCGCTGATCGACGCCCACCTGCTGGCCGAAGTCTATCTCGAGCTGCAGGGCGGCAAGGAGCGGGCGCTGGAGCTGACCCAGGTGGTGGCGGTCAACGCCGTCTCGGCCGCGCGGCAGGGCTCCTACGGTTCGCGGCCCCGGCCGCTGGCCCCGCGCTCGACCGAGGAAGAGCGCCTGATCCACGCCGCCTTCGTCCAGAAGAACTTCAAGGACAAGGCCGTCTGGCTGCAGTTCGGCGTCGGGATCGTCGCCGAGGGCTAAGGCCGGGGACACGCACAAGTGCATGTCCCCGATCGGAATGCTCACCACCCTACGGCGCCATGGCGTCGGCCCGGCTTTCCAGCAGGCCCGGCCGATGCGATTTCACCTCCGTCCGCAGCGTCAGCAAGTGGGTCTTTAGCCGACCCGGCGGCGTTCGGCTGACAACCTCGTCGAGCTTGGCCAACAACGCGTCGTTCAGCAGCAGCGCGTGCCGGGCGCTCTCGATCATCAGCACGCGAAGGTCGTTGCCGCGACGGATCTTGCGGCGACGGGGCGGTTTGGACTTGGGCATGGGGTTCTCCGTTCCTGGAAGGTTTGCGGCGGACACGGTTGTTCGACCTCGGGCTTTCGCGACGAGGGGGTGAGGAGGCGCGGAGCGGCCGGGCCCAGCCCGGATGACCGTGAGGATAGTGTTTGCGTTTCGGCGTGGAC
>NZ_AKKF01000259.1 GCF_000281955.1 Caulobacter sp. AP07
CCCTCACCCTCCCACCGCTGCGCGGCGGGCCCCTCCCTCTCCCCTCCGGGAGAGGGCGAAAATCGTCACCCGCCCAGGATCGGCGGCTGGAACAGCCCGGTCGGCGAACCGGTGAACACCTCGTAGCCGTCCTCGGTGACGCCGATCGAGTGCTCGCACTGGGCCGACAGCGACTTGTCGCGGGTCACGGCGGTCCAGCCGTCGCCCAGCACCTTCACCGCGCTCTTGCCCAGGTTCACCATCGGCTCGACGGTGAAGAACATGCCCGGCTTCAGCACCGCGCCCTGGCCGGGACGGCCGAAGTGCAGGATGTTGGGGGCGTCGTGGAACACCTTGCCCAGGCCGTGGCCGCAGAAGTCGCGGACCACGCTGCAGCGCTGGGCCTCGACATAGGACTGGATCGCGTGGCCGATGTCGCCCAGCGTCGCGCCCGGCTTCACTGCCGCCAGGCCGCGGGCCATGCCTTCGTAGGTGATCTCGACCAGGCGGCGGGCGCGCGGGCCCACCTCGCCGACGCCGTACATCCGCGAGGTGTCGCCGTGCCAGCCGTCGACGATCACCGTGACGTCGATATTGACGATGTCGCCCTCGCGCAGCGCCCATTCGCCGGGGATGCCGTGGCAGACCACGTGGTTGCGCGAGATGCACACCGTCTTGGGGTAGCCGCGATAGAACAGGCAGGCGGGCAGGGCGCCGTGGTCGAGGATGAACTCGCGGGCCAGGGTGTCCAGATAGTCCGACGACACGCCCGGCTTCACGTGCGGGATCAGCATGTCCAGGCACTCGGCGGCCAGCTTGCCGGCCCGGCGCATGCCCTCGAAGTCGGCGGGCTTGTGGATCTTGATCGCGCCGGTGCGGGTCTCGGCTTCGATCTCGGTCACGTCTTCAAGGGTCATGGCGGTGGTCTCAAACTGACGGCGCGTCCCGCCCCCTTGGAGGGAGATGGGGGATGCGCCGGGAAATGCGGATTTCGTCGGGGCTTATGTCGCAACGATAGCACAGAACTTCAACGCCCGCTGCCGCCGCGTCGTCCAAACCCCGCGCATAGACCGGATCCAGGTCCGCGCAGGCGGCGAACCCGTCGCAGTCGGTGCGCTGGATGACGAACAGCTGCACGGCCCGCGCGCCCTTGGCGACCTCGGCGGCGAGGTCCTTCAGGTGCTTGGCGGAACGGGCGGCGACGCAGTCGGGGAACTCGGCCAGGGTCCCGTCGCGACGGTAGTGGCAGTTCTTGACCTCCAGCCAGCAGGGCGGGCGGTCGGGATGGGTGAGCAGGAAATCGACCCGGCTGGCCTGGCTGTACTTCACCTCCGGGCGGATCACCGCGTAGCCGGACAGCTCGGGAATGGCGTCGGCCGCCAGAGCCTCGGCGACCAGCCTGTTGGGGTTCATGGTGTTGACCCCCACCAGCCCGCCATCCGCCTCGACCAGTTGCAGCGTCCAGGCCAGCTTGCGCTTGGGATCGCCGGACCACGACACCCAGGCGGCCAGGCCGGGGTCCTTCAGGCCCAGCATCGCGCCGGGGTTGGGACAGTGGGCGGTGATCGCCCGTCCGTCGTCCAGCACCATGTCGACGAAGAAGCGCTTGTAACGCTGGACGATGACGCCGCGCGCCATCGGTTGCGGGAGGAGCATGGGGGCCTTAAGTCGGACTGCGAAGATGTTCGGATGTAGGGGATCGGGATCATGACCACCAGCGAGCGCGTGACGGCGGCGGTTCTGATCATCGGCGACGAGATCCTCTCGGGCCGGACCCAGGACGTGAACCTCAACGCCATCGCCAAGTACCTGGCGGCCTACGGCGTCGACGTCTGCGAGGTGCGGATCGTGCCCGACGTCGAGCAGGAAATCGTCGATGCGGTCAACGCCCTGCGCCACCGCTACGACTACCTGATCACCACCGGCGGCATTGGCCCGACCCACGACGACATCACCGCCGATTCGGTGGCCAAGGCGTTCGGCGTCACCGCCCCCGAGCATCCTGAGATCATGGCCCTGCTGCGCGAGCGCTGGGGCGAACCCAACGCCGCCCGCCGGCGCATGGCCCATGTGCCCGAGGGCGGGACCCTGGTGAAGAACCCGGTCCAGGGACCGCCCGGCTTCCAGATCGGCAACGTCTTCGTACTGGCCGGGGTGCCGGCCATCATGCGCGGCATGCTGGGCGATGTCGGCCCGCGCCTGCGCACCGGGGCGGTGGTGATCAGCAAGACCGTCCGGGTCACCGGCTCCGGCGAGGGCACGATCGCCGCGCCGCTGGAAGGGGTGGCCAAGGCCCATCCGGACCTGTCGATCGGCAGCTATCCGTTCTTCGCCCCGCCCGACCTCTACGGCGCCAGCCTGGTGATTCGCGGCCGCGATCCGGCCCAGGTCGACGCGGCGGTCGAGGAACTGGTCGCGGCGTTGACCGAGGCCGGGGTCAAGGGAATCGAGCGGATGCCGGAGGGGGCCTAACAAACCCCGCTCATCACGCTCCGCTGTCATCCCGGACAAGGCCCGCAGGGCCGCCGATCCGGGACCGCCGGAAGCGCCGAGTTCACGCGTCGGTCCCGGATCTTCGCGCTGCGCGC
>NZ_AKKF01000260.1 GCF_000281955.1 Caulobacter sp. AP07
AGGGCGGCCAGGTGCTTGGCCAGGCCGGCCGCCAGTCTTCGCGGGCCCCTGGCCCTGGCGATCGCCTGTTTCGTGGTCTGGGGCCTGGCCTATGGCCTGCTGGACGTCCTCAACAAGCACTTCCAGGACACCCTCCACGTCGGCAAGGCCCAGTCGACCTGGCTGCAGATGGCCTATTTCGGGGCCTATCTGCTGGTCAGCGTCCCGGCCGGCCTGCTGCTCAACGCCCGGGGCTACAAGTTCAGCATCGTCAGCGGTCTGCTGATCACCGCGTTCGGCGCCCTGCTGTTCATCCCCTCGGCCCAGAACAACAGCTTCACCTTCTTCGTCGGCTCGATGTTCGTGCTGGCCAGCGGCCTGTGCGTGCTGGAAACGGCGGCCGACACCTATGTCAACGTGCTGGGACCGCCCGAGCACGCCTCCCAGCGCCTGAACCTGGCCCAGTCGTTCAACGCTCTGGGCGTGTTCTTCGGTCCGCTGATCGGCGGCCTGGTGTTCTTCGCCGAACCGGCCGCCGACAAGCCGGTCACGGACGGCCAGGGCGCGGTGCAGGTCACCTATCTGGTGATCGCCGTCGCGGTGGTGATCTTCGCCGCCGTCGTCGCCGCCGCGAAACTGCCCGAGATCGCCGACCACGCCGAGACCGAAACCGGGAACGGCGCCGAGACGCACGGCCTGTGGTCGAACCGGCACTTCACCTTGGGCGTCGCCACCCAGGCGCTCTATATCGGCGCCCAGGTCGGCATCGGCGCCTTCTTCATCAACCTGGTCACCGAGACCTGGCCGGGCCTGACCTCGCGGGACGGCGCCTTCATGCTGTCGATCGCGGCGGCCGGCTATCTGATCGGCCGGTTCTTCACCACCGCCCTGCTGCTGCGCTTCAAGCCGCGGACCATCCTGACCGTCTACGGGCTGATCAATCTGGCGCTCTGCCTGGTCGTGGCCCTGGGGATCGCCAAGGTCTCGGCGGTGGCGCTGATCGCGGTGTTCTTCTTCATGTCGACGATGTTCGCCACGATCTTCACCCTGGGCGTCGCCGACCTGGGACCCGCCACCAAGGGCGGGGCCTCGATGATGGTGATGGCGATCAGCGGCGGCCTGCTGCTGCCCTATCCCATGGGCCTGGTCGCCCAGGCCTACGGCACCCCCGTGGCCTTCCTGCTGCCCGCGGCCTGCTTCGCGGCGGTGGCGCTGTACGGCTGGAAGGGATCGGCCACGCGCCGGACCGCCTAGGCCCCTTCCGCGAGTTTAAGCCAGCCTTCAAGTTGGAGAACGACCTGTGAGCTTCTCATCGACCCCCACGCGTCGCGGCGCGCTCATGCTCACCGCCGCGGCGGCCTCGCTGGCCTGGACCCGCCCGGTCGGAGCAACGCCGAAGATGGCCGCCGATCCCATCGCCGAAGGCTTCCTGTCGCCGCCCAACGCCGCCCGTCCCCGCGTCTGGTGGCACTGGATGAACGGCAACGTCACCGAGGCCGGCATCAAGCTCGACCTGGAATGGATGCACCGGGTCGGCATCGGAGGCTTGCAGAATTTCGACGCCCAGTTGATGACCCCGCAGGTGGTCGACAAGCGCCTCAGCTACATGACCCCGGACTGGCGCAAGGCGTTCCGCTACGCCGCCGGCCTGTCGGACGAACTGGGCCTGGAGCTGGCCATCGCCTCGTCGCCGGGCTGGAGCGAGACCGGCGGACCCTGGGTCAAGCCCGAGCAGGGCATCAAGAAGTTCGTCTGGAGCGAGACGACGATCCCCGGCGGCCGCCGCTACAACGCCGTGCTCGCCCCGGCGCCCTCGGTGACCGGGCCGTTCCAGGACCTGCCCGCCACCAAGGATCCGATCGCCGCCGACACCGGCCGTCCGCCGTCGCAGTTCTACGCCGACACCCTGGTGGTGGCCTATCCGCTGCCGGACAAGGCCGACGCCCCGCCGCCGACCTTCACCACCAGCGGCGGCGCCACCGACCTCGCCGCCCTGGGCGACGGCCGCCAGGCCACCTTCGTCGAGATTCCGGCCCCCAAGGGCGACGCGGCCGCCTGGGTGCGGGCCGACTACGCCGCGCCGCGGACCATCGGCTCGGCCACCCTGGGCCTGGAGATCGTCGGCGACGGCGCCTGGACCGCGCGGCTGGAGGCCAGCGGCGACGGTCAGACTTTCCGCACCGTCGCGGCCTTCCCCCAAGGCGGCGCGGACTTTCCCCGGGGGACCGTGCCGCAGCAGACCATCAGCTTCCCGCCGGTCACCGCCCGGGCCTTCCGCGTCCGCTTCGACGACTTCCTCGCCGGCCCCGGCCTGAGCCGCCTGGGCAGCGTGCCGGGTGCGGTGATCATTCCGTTCGGCAAGCCCTCGGACCGCACGCGGATCAAGGTGTCGCGGGTGGTGCTGCACGAGGACGCCCGGGTCCACCGGTTCGAACACAAGGCCGGCTTTGGCCTGGTGTCCGACTACTACGCCCTCAACACGCCAGGCGGCGTCGTGACCCGCGCCGTGGCCCCGGGGGCGGTCGTGGACCTGACGGCGAAGGTGTCGCCCGACGGCCGGCTGGACTGGACCCCGCCGCCCGGCCGCTGGACGGTGCTGCGGTTCGGCTATTCCCTGACCGGCAAGGAGAACCACCCGGCCACGGCCGAGGCCACGGGGCTGGAGGTCGACAAGCTCGATCGCGCCGCCGTGAAGGCCTATATCGAGACCTATCTCGACAGCTACGCCGAGGCGGCCGGCCCCGAACTGATGGGTGATCGCGGGGTCCGCGCGCTGCTGAACGACAGCATCGAGGTCGGCCCGATGAACTGGACGCCCGACATGGTCGGCCAGTTCCGGCGGCTGCGGGGCTATGACCCGATCCCGTGGCTGCCGGTCCTGACCGGGGTGATCGTCGGCGACGCCGTGCGCAGCGACGCCTTCCTGTTCGATTTCCGCCGCACGATCGGCGACCTGCTGGCCGAGTGCCACTACGGCCAGATCGCCGAGAGCGCCCACGCCCGCAAGCTGACCCACTATGCCGAGGCCCTGGAGTTCGGGCGCCCGTCGCTGGGCGACGACATGGCCATGCGCCGTCATGCCGACATCCCGATGGGAGCCATGTGGACCTACCGGGAGGACGGCCCCCGGCCGCCCTACGTGGCCGACCTGCGCGGCGCGGCCTCGGTGGCCCACGTCTACGGCCAGAACCTGGTCGCCGCCGAATCCCTGACCGCGGCCTTCTCGCCCTGGGCCTTCGCGCCGGCCGACCTCAAGCCGATCATCGACCTGGAGTTCGCCCTGGGCGTCAACCGGCCGGTCATCCACACCTCGGTCCACCAGCCGATCGAGAAGAAGCCCGGCCTGTCGCTGGCGGTCTTCGGCCAGTACTTCAACCGCCACGACACCTGGGCCGAGCAGGCCAAGCCCTGGGTGGACTACCTGTCGCGCAGCGCCTTCATGCTGCAGCAGGGCCGGTTCTTCGCCGACGTCGCCTATTTCTACGGCGAGGAGGCCCCGCTCACCGGGGTGTTCATCGACCGCCCGATCGACCACGCGCCCGAGGGCCACGGCTTCGACTTCGTCAACGCCGACATCGTGCTCAACCACCTCAAGGTCGAGGACGGCCAGTTGTCGACCCCGTCGGGCATGCGCTACCGCGTGCTCTATCTGGGCGGCAGCAGCCAGCGGATGACCCTGCCGGTGCTGGCCAGGATCGCCGCGCTGGTCGAACAGGGGGCCGTCGTGGTCGGCGAGCGGCCGACCGGGTCGCCGAGCCTGTCGGACGACCAGGACGCCTTCGCGGGGCTGGCCCAGCGGCTGGGGTCGGCCACCGACGGCCGCGTGAGCAAGGGCCGGGTGCTGGCGACCCGCGACCTCAACGCCGCCCTGCGCGACATCGGCCTGGCGCGCGACTTCGAGACCGCCACGCCGGGCTCGGACGCCGAGCTGATGTTCGTCCACCGCAAGATCGGCGACGGCCACGCCTATTTCGTCAGCAACCGTAAATCGAAGGCCGAACGGGTGGAGGCGCGCTTCCGGGTCACAGGCCTGCGTCCGGAAATCTGGCGGGCGACGACCGGGGCCAGCGAACCGGTGTCCTACCGCATGGAGGACGGCGGCACGGTCGTTCCGCTGGACCTGATCGCCAACGACGCGCTGTTCGTGGTGTTCCGCGAGCCGACCGCCAAGACCGCCGAGACCCGTCCGCCGCGCGCGCTGAAGCCCGTGGCGACGATCGACGGCGAGTGGACGGTGTCGTTCGAGCCCGGCCGCGGCGCGCCCGCGACGGCGACCCTCGGGCGCCTGGCCTCGCTCAGCGACAGCGCCGACCCCGGCGTCCGCTACTTCTCCGGCACGGCGACCTACCGCAAGACCATCACCCTGCCGAGCAAGCTGACGCCCGGCCTGCGCCTCGACCTCGGGGCGGTCGGCGACATCGCCGAGGTGTTCCTGAACGGCAAGCCGGTAGGAACCAGCTGGCTGGCCCCGCACCGGCTCGACATCGCCGGGGCCGTCAAACCGGGCCGCAACGACCTGGAGGTTCGGGTGACCAACCTGTGGGTCAACCGCCTGATCGGCGACGCCCAGCCGGGCGCGGCCAAGCTCACCTTCACCACCGTTCCGACCTATGTCCCCCAGGCCCCGCTGCGGCCCGCGGGCCTGATCGGACCGGTGTCGGTGCTGGTCGAGACCTGACGCCGCGCGATCGACCTGCCCCGTTGCGGCCCCGCCGCCGCACGACTATGCGTTGTGCGGCAGCCGAGGCGTTCGGTGACAGGGGAGGCCGCGCATGGAGATCGCCGAGCCGCAGGCCAGGCCTCGAGGTTCGCGCGGCCTGCGTCGGGTTTCGCCGCTGAGGCTGGCCGGGCTGGGCGTCTACCGGCCGCGCGAGACCCGGACCTCCGAGACCCTGGACGACCTGTTCGGACAGCCCAAGGGCTGGACGCGACAGGCGTTCGGCATCGGCGCGCGGGGCGTCGCGGCGGCCGACGAGACCACCTCGGTGATGGGCGCGACCGCTGCGCGGCGGGCGCTGGCGGCGGCCGGCTGGGACGAGGGCGACTTCGACGTGCTGGTCGGGGCCTGCGGAGTCATGGAGCAGCCGATCCCCGGCGCCTCGGTGCTGATCCAGCACGAACTGGGCTTGGGCCGCTCGGGCATCCTGGCCTTCGACGTCAACCAGACCTGCCTGTCGTTCCTGATGGCGCTGGACATCGTGGCCATGGGCTTCGAGACCGGGCGTTGGCGCCGGGCGGTGGTGGTGTCCAGCGACATCGCCTCGGCCGGGCTCGACCCCGCCGACCCGGCCGCCTACGCGATCTTCGGCGACGGGGCCGCCGCCGTCTGCCTGGAGGTGGGGGAGGATCCGCTGGGACCGGCCTTGCTGGCCCGTGATTTCCAGACCTATGGCGAGGGCCGCGACCTGGCCGCGCTGCGGGCCGGCGGCACGCGGGTGCGGCTGGAGGACGGACTGGAGCCGTTCGTCCAGGCCTCGAAGTTTCACATGGACGCGTTCGGCATCTTCAAGGCCGCGGCCCGCCGGCTGCCGGCGATGATCGACCAGGTGCTGGGCGAGGCGGGACTGGACCGCCAGGGCGTCGACCTGATCGTCCCCCACCAGGCCAGCCATCCGGGCCTGGAGCATGTGCGGCGGCTGATGGGCGGCGACTCCGCCCGGGTCGTCGACATCTTCGACGGCCACGGCAACCAGATCGCCGCCTCCCTGCCCACGGCGCTTTGCCACGCCTGGGAGGCTGGACGGCTGAAGCCCGGGACCACGGTGCTGCTGCTGGGCACGGCGGCCGGGATCAGCGTCAGCGCCATGGTGCTGAGGGTCTGATGCGCCAGGCGCTCGTCACCGGCGCGACCGGCGGCCTGGGCCTGGCCCTGACCGCCGCCCTGGTCGCCGAGGGCTACGCCGTGCGGGCCACCGGCCGCGACCCGGGTGTCGCCGCGCGGCTGGCGACGCTGGGCGCCGAGGTGGTTCTGGCCGACCTGGCCGGCGACCCCGGCGCGGCGGCGCGGCTATGCCGGGGCGTCGACGTGGTCTTCCACGCGGCGGCCCTGTCCAGCCCGTGGGGACGCGCGGAAGACTTCGAACGGATCAATGTCGAAGCGACGCGGACCCTGCTGGGCGCGGCGCGGGCCGCCGGTTGCGAGGGGCTGGTGTTCGTCTCCTCGCCGTCGATCTACGCCCAGTTCGGCGACCGGATCGGCCTGACCGAGGCCGACCCGCCCGCCGCGCGGCCGCTGAACGCCTATGCCCGCACCAAGCTGGCGGCCGAACGGCTGGTGCTGGCCGCCGACGCTCCGGACTTCTTCACCGTCGCCGTCCGCCCCCGCGCTTTGGTCGGGCCCGACGACCAGGTGGTGTTGCCCCGGCTGCTGGCCCTGGTGGCGCGCGGCCGCGTTCCGCTGCCGCGCGGCGGCCGGGCGCTGGTCGAGTTCACCGACGTGCGCGACGCGGCGCGGGCGCTGGTCCTGGCCGACCAGCGACGGACGGCGGTCGGCGGACGGGCCTTCAACATCTCCGGCGGCCGTCCGGTCAGCGTGCGCGACACGGCCGTGGGCCTGGCCCGGGCGCTGGACCGTGAGCTGACCTTCGTCCCCCTGCCGTGGCCGCTGATGCTGGCCGGGGCGGCGGCGCTGGAGGGCGCGGCGGCGCTGTCGCCCGCCCGGTGCGAGCCGTTGATCACCCCCTACGGCGTGGCGACCCTGGCCTTCTCCCAGACCTTCGACCTGGCGGGGGCCCGCGACGGCCTGGGCTACGAACCGTTGCACGACGCCAACGCCACCGTGCTGGCCATGGCCCGGCAGGCGCACGGAGAGACGCGATGACGGCCACGGTGCGCTGCCAGGTCCACCTGTTGCAGGCCGGCTATTGCCGCCATCCCGAGGGCATGGCGATGCGCGGCGCCAGCTTGTGCCCGGTCGACTTCCCCGCCCTGACCGCCCTGATCCTGCACCCCACCGAAGGGGCGCTGCTGTTCGACACCGGCTACGACCCGGCCTTCTTCCAGGCCACCGTCCGCTGGCCGGAGAAGCTCTATCGGCTGGCGACGCCGGTGACCCTGGCCGAGGGCGAGGCGGCCAGCCAGCAGATCGGCCGCTTCGGCCTGGCACCGTCCGACATCCAGGGGGTGATCATCTCCCACTTCCACGGCGACCACATCGCCGGCCTGCCGGCCTTCCCTAGGGCGAAGATCTACTGCGCCAAGGCCGGGCTGGACCAGCTGCGCGGAGTCGGCCGGTTCGAGGGCGTGCGGCGCGGCCTGCTGCCGGCCCTGGTCCCGGGCGAGGCCGAGGCCCGCGCCGGCTTCTTCGAGGACATGCCCCGCCGCCCCTTGCCCGGCGCCCTGGCTCCGTTCGAGACGGGCGCCGACATCCTGGGCGACGGCAGCCTGCTGGCGGTCGAGCTGCCGGGCCATTGTCCGGGCCACTGGGGCCTGGCGCTGCGCGGCGAGGACGACGGCCTGAACTTCTTCATCGGCGACGCGGCCTGGTCGACCCGGGCGGTGCGCGAGAACCGGCCGCCGCCGGCCCTGACCACGGCCCTGCTGGGGCGCACCGAGGTCTATCGCGCCACCCTGGCCGACCTGCACGCGATGGTCGGCCGCGCGCCCGAGGTCCGGATCGTACCGTCGCACTGCCGGGAGGCGGCCCAGACCGCCGAGACGGCGTGAACGGTCCGCGCCGCTCGCGCATCCTGGGCGCCTATCTGCGCACGCGGATCGCGGCGGCGACCCTGACCCGCCGCGCCGCCCTGGAGGCCCATCAGCAACGGCTGTGGCGACGGCTGGCCCCGGCCCTGGCGGCGACGCCGGCCTTGCGCGCCTTGGCCGGACGGCCGCTGGCCGCCTTTGCCGTCGTCACGCCCGCGCAGGTCCGGGCCGACGTGGCCGCATGGAACAGCCTGGACCTGACGGCGGACGCGGCCCGGGCGGCGGCGGAAGCGGCCGAGGCGGGCCGGGACGGCGGCCTGCCGGGCGGCGTCCAGGCGGGGTTCTCGACGGGCGGTGGCGACGGCGCGCGGGGCCTGTTCATCACCACCCCGGCCGAGCGCGACGACTATCTGGGGACCCTGCTGGGCAAGCTGATCGAGCCGGGCCGGTTGCTGCGCCCCCTGCGCGCCGCCCTGATCCTGCGGGCCAACAACCGCCTCTACCAGGACATCCAGGGGGCCGGGGCGGCGTTCGCCTTCATCGGGCTGGACGCCGGGCCGGACCGGCAGCTGGCGGCGCTGGAAGCCTTCGCCCCGACCCACCTGGTGGCTCCCCCGCACGTGCTGGCGGCCCTGGCGGCGTGGATCGAGGCCGGCGGCTGGCGACCCCGGCTGGACGGCCTGTTCTACGGCGCCGAGCCGATCGGGGCGTTGGAGCAGGCCTGGCTGGGCGAGGTGTTCGGCGGGGCGCCCCGGCCGCTGTACCAGGCCACCGAGGGTTTCCTGGGCGCGCCCTGCCGGCACGGAACGCTGCACCTCAACGAGGACGGGCTGATCGTCGAGCTGGAGCCGGTGGCAGGCACGGACCGCTTCACGCCGATCGTCACCGACCTGCGGCGGCGCGGCCAGCCGATGGTCCGTGTACGGCTGGATGACCTGATCAGGCCGCTCGACGAGCCTTGCCCCTGCGGCTCGCTGCGCCTGGCGATCCATTCCGTCGAGGGCCGGCTGGGCGACGTCTGGCGGTTCGGCGAGGTCGCGATCCCGCCGCGCGAGATCGACTCGCGGATCGAGAACGCCCTGGGACCTCGCGCCATCTGGACGGCGCGAGGCGGGCCGGGCGCCGCCTGGATCGAGGTCGCCGCGCCCGCCGATCCGGAGCCGGCGCGGGCGGCGGTCGAGGCGTTGCTGCGCGCGCGGGGCGTCCCGGTCTCGGTGACGGCGTCGGCGGGACCGGGGCGTGAACCGGGCCCCAAGCGGCGGCGCGTGCGGTGGACGCCATGACCGCGCCCGTCGTCCTGATCACCGGGGCCCGCGCCCCGGCCGCCCTGGACCTGGCGCGGGCCTTCGCCGCCGCCGGCTACGCCACGCACCTGGCCGACAGCGCGCCGTGCGCGATGGCGCGGTGGTCGAAGGCCCCGGCCGGCGTTCACGCCTATGCCGCGCCGGTGGCCCGTCCCGAGGCCTTCGAACGCGACCTGCGCGGCCTGGTCGCGCGGCTGGCCCCGCGGCTGATCGTGCCGGCCTGCGAGGAGGTGTTCCACCTCGCCGCCCTGGCCCGGCGGTGGCCCGACCTGAAGGCGCGGCTGCTGGCTCCGGACTTCGAGACCCTGCGCGCGCTGCATTCCAAGGCGTTGTTCGGGGAGATCTGCGTCGCCCACGGCCTGCCCGCGCCCGAGACCTGGACGCTCGAAGGCCCGGAAGACCTGGCCGCCCTGCCGCCGGCCGGCGACCTGGTGTTCAAGCCGGAGTATTCGCGGTTCGGCGTGCGGACCCTGATCCGTCCCGACCCCGCCCGCCTGGCCGGGCTGCGCCCGACGCCGAGCGAGCGCTGGGTCGCCCAGCGCCATGTCGCCGGGACCGAGGTGTCGTTCTACGCGGCCTGTCGCGAGGGCCGGCTGACGGCGTTCAGCGCCTATGGCTCGACCTGGCGCGAGCGCGGCGGGGCCAGCTACGCGTTCGAAGCGCCGGCGGGGCGGGTGACCGCCGACCTGCTGGCCATCGCCACCACCCTGGCCGGCGTGGTCGGCCAGGGTCAGTTCGCCTGCGACGCCATCATCGACGCCGACGGCAGGGCCTGGCTGCTGGAGTGCAATCCGCGCGCCACCAGCGGCGTGCATCTGTTCGACCGCGACCCGGCCCTGGCCCACGCCCTGGTCGGCGACGGGCCGTCCGTCCAGGCGGCGCCGGCCACCCCGCGCTACCTGGCCCCCGCCTACTGGCTGTTCGGGCTGCCCGCCGCCTTACGCCAGGGGCGGTTGGGCGATTGGCGGCGCGGCTTGGGCGAAGGGCGGGACGTGATCGGCGCGCCGGGTGACCGGTGGCCTCTGCTGGGCGCCCTGGTCGACAGCCTGAGGTTCTCGGCCAAGGCGCTGCTGGCCGGCCGGAGCCTGGCGGCGGCGATGACCGCCGACATCGAGTGGAACGGAGACCGGCCGTGAGCGCCGTCGCCGTCCTGGCGGTCGACGACCCCCGCCTCGACTGGGGGCGCTCCCCCGAGGTCGGCGCCTATGTCCGCGCCCTGGCGGCGGCCGGACCGGACGGGGCGCTGGCCAACGCCCGGGTCGGGCTGTCGGCCCTGCAGTTGACCGACCGGGCCTTCGCGATCGTCGCGCCGGTGGGGCGCCAGGGCTGCTGGCTGACCTCGCTGGCCGTGACCTACGGCCCAGCGGTGCGCGACGAGATCGGTCGCGACCTGAGGGGTCCGCAAGCCTGGCTGTTCCGGGCCGCCTCGCTGGTGGCCGAGGGCCTGTTGCGGCTGACCCGCGCCGACCGGGCGGTCTATGCGAACCACCTGCTGTTCTCGACCAGCCTCTACGGGGCCTGGACCGGCGACGACCTGGTCCCGGCCCTGGCGGCGTTGCGCGAGGCCTTTCCGGACCGGGCCATCGTCTGGCGTTCGCTGAACGCGGCTGACCACCCGGAGCTGCTGGCGGCGATGGACGCCCAGGGCGGCCGGCGGATCGTCAGCCGCGTCGTCTGGCGGCTGTCCGACCCCGCCCGCCAGTGGGCGCCGCGCACCGACGTCAAGGCCGACCTCAAGCTGGCCGCCGCCCACGGCCTGAGCGTCGAGGACGCGCCCAACCCCTCGCCGGACGACCTGGAGCGGGTGCTGGCGCTCTATGCCGGCGTCTATCTGGACAAGTATTCCAACGCCAATCCGGCCTACCGCCAAGCCCTGCTGCGCGCGGCGATCGACAGCGGCGTGCTGGGCCTACAGGTGGTCCGGGGCCCGTCCGGCGAGATCGAGGCCTTCGCCGCCGACCACGTCCACGAGGCCCAGCTGTCGAGCCCGATGCTGGGGTACGACCAGGACCAGCCCCAGGGCCGGGGCCTCTACCGCGTGGCCATGAGCCTGTCGGTGCTGCGAGCCCTCGAGCTGGGTCTGGCGGTGAACTATTCGGCCGGCGCCGGGGCCTTCAAGCGCCATCGGGGCGCGCAGCCGGCGCTGGAGTTCATGGCGGTGTTCGACGACCATCTGCCGTGGTGGCGGCGGGTCGGCTACGGCCTTCTGGCCCGCGCCCTGGCGGCGATGACGCCCAGCCTGGAGAGGATCGCCCTGCGATGACGCCGTTTCCCGCCGGCCTTTCGTCCACCTGGGCCCCGGTCGCCCTGTCGCGGCAGCTGAAGGCCAAGCCCCTGGCCCGCCAGGTCGGCGGCGTGCCGATCGTGCTGTTCCGGGGCGCGGGCGGCGCGGTCGCCGCGCTGGAGGACCGCTGCCCGCACCGCAACTATCCGTTGTCGGACGGCAAGCTCAGGGACGGGACGCTGATGTGCCCCTATCACGGCTGGCGGTTCGACGGGGCGGGGGCCTGCGTCGAAGCCCCGGGGGCGGGCGAGGGGGCGGCGCTGGACAGGCTGGGCGCGCGGACCCTGGCCGTGGCCGAGCGGCACGGGGCGATCTTCGTCAAGCTGGAGGCCGGCGACGGCCCGCCGCCCACGCTGGAGCTGCCGCCGCTGGTCGGCGACCCGGACCACGACCATTTCTGGTGGACGCGCGACCCGTGGCGCGGCCGGGCTCTGGACGCCCTGGAGAACATCCTCGATCCGTTCCACACCAACTTCATCCACGACGGGCTGATCCGCGTCAGCCGCGCCCGCCAGCCCGTGCGCCAGACCCTGACCTTCCGCGAGGACGGCTTCGAGGTGGCCTACGACCAGGACGACCCCGACCGGGGCTGGATGTCGCGGCTGCTGGAGGGCGAGCGCCAGCGCAGCGTCGGCCGCTACATCCCGCCGATCACCTTCCAGGGCCGGTGGGAGGGGCCCAAGGGCCTGACCCTGTGCGCCACCGCCTTCTTCGTGCCGGAGACGGAGGAGCGCTACCGGGCCTTCGGCTGCTGGACCACGCCCAAGGGCCGCGCCCCGGCCTGGCTGAAGCGCCAGGCGATCCTGGCCTTCGTGCGGCCGGTCTCCGAACAGGACCGCGTCGCGCTGGACCGGCAGCACGCCACCATCACCGCGTTCGGCGGCCCGAGGTTCAAGTCCGGACCGACCGATCGGGTGACGGTTCCGCTGACGCGGCTGTATCAGGGCGAGCGACTGGAGCCGGGCGTGGACGGGCCGCATGTGATCTGGCTGTAGGGGGAGCCTCGCCCTTCGCCCCTTCTCCACCGTCATTCCGGGCGCAAGGCCCGGAATGACGGACGTATTTGAGAGGTGAGGGCGAGCCGGCGCCTACACCGTCGCCAACCGCCCGCCCTCGACTCGCAAGCTCACCGACGCCGCCTTCAACCCCGGCGCCGAAGCGGTGACCCGCAGCTCGCCCACCTCGCCGCGCCGTGTGCGGACGATCGCCTGGCACAGGCCGTTGAACGCTTTGCGCTGGCTGGCCACGTCGGGCTCGTGGCTGGTCGGGTTGCCGTTGCCGACCCCGATCACCTGGCCGGGACCGGCGAGCGCGAACGACACCAGGGCGTCGGCGCGCGGAACCGGGCGGCCCTTGGCGTCGAGCACCTCGACCTTGAGGATCGCCACGTCCTGGCCGTCGGCGGCCAAGCGCGGACGATCGGCGGTCAGGCGCAAGGCGGCGGCCGGGCCGGCGGTCTCGCGGCGCTCGCGCAGGATCAGCTTGCCGCCCTTGTAGCCGTGGGCCTCGATGACGCCCGGCGCGTAGGGCACCGACCACTCGACATGGTGGTTGCGGACGACGTCGCGGACCCCCTGGCTCTTGCCGTTCAGGAACAGCTCGACCCGGTCGCAGTTGCTATGGGCCCAGACCGCGACCTGTTGGCCCTCGCGGCCCTCCCAGTTCCAGTGCGGCAGCAGGTGCAGCAGCGGCTCGGACCGCCACCAGGCGCGGTAGTAGAAATAGTTGTCCTTCGGGAAGCCGCAGGTGTCGAGCGCCCCGAAGTGCGAGCTGATGCTGGGCCAGCGGTTGAACGGCGTCGGCTCGCCGCGATAGTCGAAGCCGGTCCAGATGAAGCCGCCGCCCATCCACGGCCGGTCGGCGGCGTGGCTCCACCACTTCTCGGCGGTGGTCGCCCACCAGGGGTGTTCGGTGTCGTAGGCCGGGACGTAGCTCTTGGCGTCGTCGCGGGCGTATTCGCCGCGCGTCGCCACGGTGCTGGCGCTTTCGGTGCCGATGATCGGGATGTGCGGGAAGCGGGCGTGGAAGTCGTCCATCTTCTCGTGACGGTAGTTGAAGCCGATCACGTCGATGACCTCGGTGATGCCCTCGCCGAAACCGGAGTCCATGGCCGCGGTGACCAGGCGGGTGGGGTCGAGACGGTTGACCAGCCGCTTCATCGTGCGCGCCACCTTGGCGCCGCGCGCCGTGCCCTGCTGCGGCTCCTCGTTGCCGATCGACCACAGGATGACGCTGGGGTGGTTGCGGTCGCGGCGGACCAGGCGCTCCAGTTCGTCCAGCGAGGTCTCGTCGCTGGACATCTGCCGCGTTTCGTCGATGACCAGCAGGCCCAGGCGGTCGCAGGCGTCGAGCAGTTCGGGGGTCGGCGGGTTGTGGGCGGCGCGATAGGCGTTGCAGCCCATGCTCTTCAGCTGTTCCAGCCGCCAGACCTGGAGGGCGTCGGGGATGGCCGCGCCGACCCCGGCATGGTCCTGATGGTTGCAGGTCCCCTTCAGCTTCACTGCTCGGCCGTTGAGCAGGAAGCCCTTGTCGGCGTCGAAGGCGATGGAGCGCACGCCGAACGGGGTGACGAAGCGGTCGACCACGGCGCCGCCGACCTTGATTTCGGTGACCAGGCTGTAGAGGTGCGGGGTCTCCAGCGACCACGGGACGGGGCTGGCCAGCTGGGCGGTCTGTGACAGCGACTGGCGCTCCCAGGCCGGCAGGCGGCCCTGGACGGCCATCGGGGTCAGCACCGGCTTGCCCTGGCCGTCGAGCACGGTCTGCGCCACCTCGTAGGCGGCCGGGGTGTCGGACTCGTTGATCAGGTCGGTGTCGATCGACAGGGTCCCGTCGAGCCTGGCGCGGACGAAGACGCCCCATCGCGGCACGTGGACCGGGGCGGTCTTGACCAGCCAGACGTGGCGATAGAGCCCGGCGCCCTCGTAGAACCAGCCCTCGCCGAGGCTGGCGTCGACGCGGACCACCAGGCTGTTGTCGCCGCCGAGATTGGTGATGTCGGTGATGTCGACGCGGAACGGGCTGTAGCCGCTGTCCTCCTGGCCGAGGACGTAGCCGTTGACGATGACCAGGGCGTCGCGGAAGGCGCCGTCGAACTCGATCGACAGCCGCTTGCCGGCGTCGGCGGCGGGCAGGGCGAAGGTCTTGCGGTACCAGCCGACGCTGGTGTCGGGGAACTCGCGGCCCAGGGGCTTGTAGCCGTGGGCGGCGCGCAGGTCCTCGTCGTCGGGCTTGCCGGACGGCGCGTAGGACGGGTTGTCGACGAAGGGCAGGGTGACGCCCCAGTCGTGGGGCAGGGTCACCGGGGCCCAGGCGCTGTCGTCGAAGGCGGGCTGGGCCGCGCCGGCCACCCACCAGTTCGCGGCGCTCGCCCCGGCCTTGGCGTAGGTGCGCTGGTTGGCGCCGAAGCCGAAATCGCGGGCCGGGTCCTGGGCGTGGCCCAGGGCGAAGCGCCAGCCGAAGTCGAGGGAGAGCCGCTCGCGGGGGGCAAGGTCGATGGCGGGCGGCGTGGGCGTCGCAGCGGCCGCGGGCTTGGCGGCGGCGCTCGCGGAGGACGCGGCGGCCAGGGCGGCGGCTCCGGCGGTGGCGGCCAGGGCTTGGCGGCGGCTGAATTCGACCATGGGTCCCTCACGCGGAAAGCAAAAAAGGGGAGGAAGCGCGAAGCTTCCTCCCCAGGGCGCAGGATCATCGGGGAGAAATGATGAATCCAGCTTTGGCGGGCCCAGAACCTTTTGGCCACAGGCCCGCCGCCGCCGCCCCCTCGCAGGAGAAGGGCGACGGAAAGGGTTAGAACTTCACCGTCACGTCCATCAGGTAGCGGCGGCCGTACAGGTCGTAGCGGCCCAGACGATCCGGGGTGTTGTCGCGATACATCCGCAGGCGCTCGTTGGTCAGGTTGTTGACCTGGAAGCGCACGCCGATCTTGTCGGTGATCTGATAGGACGAGCTGAAGTCGAAGGTGCTTTCCGATTCCAGGGTCTGCAGGTCCGCGCCGCTCCAGCCGTAAATCACGGTCATCGGGCTGTGGTATTTGTAGCCGATGCGGCCTTCGAACGGGCCATTGGCGTACCACAGGTCCAGCGTGACGGTGTCCTTGGCCAGACCCGTGAGGGTGAGCGGCTTGGTGACCGGCTGGAACTCCTTCAGGTTGGAGTCGACATAGGCGTAGTTCGAATAGACGCCGAACTTGCTGAGCGGACCCGGCAGGAAGAAGAACGGCGTCTGGAAGGTCAGCTCCAGGCCCTGGATGTAGCCGCCGCCGCCATTGACCGGGCTCGACACCGCGTAGGTGATCCCGTTGTAGGTCTCGGGCGTCTGTTTCCAGCCGATATAGGTGTCGACGTCCTTGTAGTAGTAGGACGCGGCCACCAGGCTTTCAGGACGGAAGTACCACTCGGCCGAGGCGTCGAACTGGATGGCCTTGAACGGCTTCAGGTCGGGATTGCCCGCCGAGCCGGTATAGGGCGCCCAGGTGGTCAGGGTGCGGCTGGCGCGCAGTTCGTCGAGCGGCGGACGGGCCACGACCTGGGCCAGGCCGAAGCGCAGCACGCGGCCCTGGTCGAAGTCGAGCTTGACGTTCGCGCTGGGCAGCACGTCGGTATAGTCGTTGCCGACCGAGACGGCCGAGAAGGTCGCCAGGCCCGGGTTCTGACGATAGCCCTCGCTGTCGGTCTTGGTGCTGACCACGCGGACGCCGACATTGCCGGTCATCCACGAGCCGCCGACGCTGTCGGCGGCGAAGTTCAGCTTGCCGTAGGCCTCGGCCACCTTCTCGTGGACGCGCCAGCGCTGGGCCAGGTTGTCGACGGCGTTGGCGGCGTCGAAGCCGTGGTCGCCGTAGGCGGCCTTGGCGATGGCGTCCAGGTCGCCGGTCAGGATGCTCGGCACGTTGAAGCTGCCGATCTTGTAGGAACTGAACAGGCTGGCGGGCAGGGTGACCGACTGGAAGCAGGTGCCCCAGGTCTGGTCCTTCACGATGGGGCTGGTGACGGGCAGGTTGCCAGGGTTGGGGCAGGTCGCCCACGACGCCTGGTCGTGGTCCTTGACGCGGTCGGAATAGCGTGCGCCGAACTGCAGGCTCTTGAACGCCCCGTCCGAGAAGTCGCGGGTGGCGTCGAAGGCGCCGGCCACCAGTTCGTCGTTCAGGTGTTCGGGGCCGTCGTTCTGGCCGCCGCGATAGCTGGGGGCCACCTGGGCCAGCTTGGTGGGATCTTCCGAGGTGGTGACGCTGGGCTTGACGCCGGCGCGGGTGTCGTAGGTCAGCGAGGCCGGATAGACCTCGGTGCGCACCGCCCGCCAGTTGTTCCGCCGCTCGGCCTTCGAATAGGAGAGATCGCCCGCCACGGTCCAGGCGTCGTTGGTCCATTTGCCGTTCAGGCCGCCGGCCCACAGCGTCTTGTCCTCGGTGTAGCGCGCGATCACCGAGGTGACGGCGGCGAAGGGCAGGGTGGCGGCCACCACGTCGCCGTTCACCAGGGTGTAGGCGGCGCCGGTCGCGTTGTAGTCGCCCCGGTTGCCGTTGTTCCAGTTGCCCATGTTCTGGGCGTAGATCTGCTGGTCCTGGTTTTCCGTGATCTTGATGTCGGAATAGAGGACGTCGGCCTTCAGCTCGAAGTGGTCGGTCGGCTTCCATTGCAGGCCGGTCGAAACGCCGTTGCGCTTCTGGTCGATCTTCTTGATCTCCAGCTGCATGCCCCACGGGGTGGGGTCGACCTTGCCGTCGCCGTTCAGGTCGCCGCTGTAGTCGCTGGCGCCCTGAGGCTGGCGCATGACCGAGTCGTTGTAACCCCAGCCCTGGAACGAGGTGTAGCCGTTCTTCTGCTTCTGCGAGGTCAGGCCCAGCACCACGGCCAGGTCGTCGTTGAACTTGTGGACGAACGAGCCGCTGGCCCGGTAGCCGGTCTGGCCGTAGTTCGGGATGTCCTTGCCGCCGTCGTAATAGACCGGGCCGGCGCGCAGCACGACGCTGGGGCCGCGATAGTCCAGCGGATCGATGGTCGAGATGTTGATGGTGGCGGCGACGCCGCCGGCGATCAGGTCGGCCGACTGCGACTTGTAGACCTGCACGCCCGAGACGACTTCCGATGGGTAGATTTCCCAGCGGACGTTGCGGTCCGGCTCGCTGGAGGCGACTTCGCGGTTGTTGATGGTGCCCAGCACCAGGCGGGCGCCCAGGCCGCGCACGACGGCCTGGCTGTCGTTGCCGCGGTCGCGGGTGGCGTTGACGCCGGGCAGGCGGGCGATGGATTCGGCGATGGTGACGTCGGGCAGCACGCCGATGTCCTTGGCCGAGATCGCCTCGACCACCTTGTCCGAACCCTGCTTGACCGCCAGGGCGTCGCGCAGGCTCTTGCGCACGCCGGTGACGACGACTTCCTCGACCTGGGCGGTATCGGAGGCGGGCGCGGCCGTCTGGGCGTGGGCGCCGGCGGCGGCCATCAGGGCCAGGCCGCTGGCGGCGGCGAGCAGCGTGTAGTGAGACATCGTGAAGTCCTCCCCAGTTGCGATAGCGCCGCGTTTCGAGGGACACGGTCGCTCTATGGTACCGCTATTTATCATAACAATAGTACAAGGCAAGCTACGGCCTAGTTAGCCAGCGGGATCGCCGTCGCCTGTTGCCCGATCGTCGCGGTCATGGCGGGGGCGTCGGCCACCGCCTGCGGCGTCGCCGCCGTGGCCACGGTCACCGAGGCGCCCGGCATCAGGCGGGTGCGGTAGACGAAGCCGTCGCCCTCGCGGGTCATCGGCTGGGGCCCGACGCCGCCCAGGAAGTCGCCACCGATGAAGGCGGTTTCCGTGGTCGCCCCCCCTCTTGGCGCTTGGGCCTTGAAGGTCACCTCGACCGGTTTGACATAGGCCTGCTTCAGCCAGTCGGCGCCCTCCAGGGCCTGGCCCTTGAAGTCGAACAGCGCCGCGTTCTCCCAGTTGGAGCCCTTGCCCCAGCGGGTGCCACACGTTTTGGTCGAGACCCAGGCCGGCTCCCAGTAGAAGACCCCCGCGCCGCCGCTGGCCAGCACCAGCTGGGTCAGGTCGACCAGGTACTTCTTCTGGCCGGCCGGGGTGGCCGGATAGCCGGCGATCAGCGAGTCCGCGCCCAGCAGGTTGGGCGAGCTGTCGGCGTTGTCGGTGGTGAACGGATAGGCCGTCTCGACCACCAGAACGTCGGCCGCGTAGCTATGGCGCAGGCGGTTGATGGTCTGGCCCAGCTCCCCCATCGAGCGCTTGGACCACTTGCTGTAGTAGCTGATGCCGATGATGTCGAAGTCGGTGACCCCGGCCTGGGCGGCGGCGGCGAACCAGGGCTCGACGTTCTCGGGCTGGGCGATGTGCAGCATCACCCGCGGCTTGATCCGGCTGTCGGCGCCCGCGTCGCGCACGGCTTTGATTCCGGCGTTGAACAGCAGGGCGTTGCGGTCCCAGTGGATCGGCTCCTTGGCCTTGGCCAGGCTGGAGACGATCTCGCCGTTGGTCTCGTTGCCCACCTGCACCAGGTCGGGCATCAGGCCTTCGCGGTCGAGGTCCTTCAGGGTGTCGCGGGTGAAGGCGTACAGCGCCTTGGCCTGGTCGGCCGTCGACAGCCTGGCCCAGGCCTTCGGGGCCAGCTGCTTGTCGCCGTCGGCCCAGTCGTCGGAATAGTGGAAGTCGAGCAGCACCTGCAGCCCGGCGGCCCGGGCGCGGCGGATGCTCCGCTTGACGTCGGCCAGGTTGGAATAGTTCGTCCAGTCCGGATCGTTCCAGATGCGGATCCGCGCCACGTTGGCGCCCTCCGCCTTGAAGAACTGGTACTGGTCGACCCGCTGGCCGCCGGCGGTGTAGACCGCGCCGCAGTCGTCCATTTCGTTGGCGTAGGAGATGTCGACGCCCAGATAGATCGGCGGTTCGGCGGCTTGCGTGAGGTTGAGGCTCAGCAGGCTGGCGGCCATCCCGGCGACGATGAAGCGGTTGCCCCGCATGGCGTTTCCTTCCGACGTTTACGCGCCCCGGACGGGACGGCGCGAAAATCATCGCATTGATATTATAAATCAAGCAGGGAAGTGTGAGTCAGCCGCACATCCAGGTCCTCCCCCTGTGGGGGAGGTGTCGGCGAAGCCGACGGAGGGGGGAGGGATTCGAAGCGGGCCGCACGCAGGGTCTGGCGTCCTAAAACGCCCCCCACCGATCGCTACGCGATCGCCTCCCCCACGGGGGGAGGGCCTATTGGGGGCCCAGCGCCAACGGACGCCGCGCGGCGTAGAGGGAAAACGATCCGGTCAGGGTCGGGATCACCCGCCGCTCCTCGACCGGCGCGAACCCGGCCTCGGCCATCAGGGGCAGCAGCACGCCGCAGGCGTTCGGGGTGGTGTATTCGAAGCCGTCCACCATCTGGACCTGGCGGAACAGCAGCCGCATCAGCGCCGTGCGTTGCAGGCCGTAGTCGGCGATCAGCAGCTGGCCGCCGGGCTTGAGCGCGCCATGGGCGGCGCGCAGGATGGCGGACTTCATGGGCATGGGGCACTGGTGCAGCACCAGGCTGGAGACCACCTTGTCCAGCGAGCCCGGCGCGGCGACGGCGGCCAGGCGGTCGCCCATGGCCTGGCGCCACTCGATCTCGACCCCGGCCGCCACGGCCTTGGCGGCGGCCCGTCGCAGGATGTCGGGATCGGGATCGACGCCGATGACCCGCGCGGTCGGGCAGGCCCGTTTCAGCATCACCGCGAAGGCCCCGGTGCCGCAGCCGACGTCGAGGATCGTCTCGCCCGGCCTGGGGTCGACCAGGGCCAGCAGCGCCGCGCGCCAGACGCGCTCGCGGGTCATCAGGGCGATGACGGTGTCGTAGAGGCCGGTCAGTTCGGGACGGCCCAGGGCGGGAACGTAGGAGCGGGTGTCGGTCATGCGGGCAGGATGGCGGCTGTCCGGCGGGCGCGCTTGAACGTAGCGGCTAGGTCGGGCCCGGCCGCACGATCTGGGTCGCGGTGACGCCGAACATCGCCTTCAGCGTCCGGGCGAAGTGGGCGGCGTCGGCGAAGCCGGCCGCGTGGGCGGCGGTGGTGACGCCGGCCCCGGCCGTCATCGCCGCGAAGGCCCGCTGCACCCGTCGCCACAGCAGGTAGCGCCGGAACGGCAGCCCCAGGCTCTCGACGAAGACGTGACGATAGCGCTCGGGCGACAACCCGGCCGCCTTGGCCGCCAGGACCAGCGGCACGGGGCCCTCGGCGAGCTGCTGTTCCACCCGCGCCAGCGAACGCCGCAACGCCTCGGGCAGGTCGCTGGACGGGATCGGCGCGGGCGACCGCCAGGTTCGCAGGCGTGGATCGGTCGAGGCGAGGACGACGGCGTCGTCGGGGACGGGGCCCAGGTCGGCGAGGGCTCGCCGCGCGTCGAGGCCGGGGGCGATGGCCTCGACGAAGATCATTCGCGCGCCACGGTGGCTTTCGAAGCGGTGCTGAACCAGGGGATCGATCAGCACCACCCTGGCCTCGTGGCGCCGGCCGGCGGCGTCGCGGACGCCGATCGGGGTGTCGGCCACCGCGATCTGGGCCGCCAGGTGCCGGTGCGCGACGCTGTCGCCGACCGAGCCGCGCCAGGTCGCCCACCGGTCGCCCAGTTCCAGCTGGCCATCCCAGGCGTGATCGGCCGGCATTGTCAGCTGGTCTCCCCCGTCAGCTCGCGCCGCGCCTTGTCCAGTTCCTCGGCGTAGCGGCGGGTCGCGTAGGCTTCCGACAGGATGCCGATCACCTTGCGGTCGGGATCGACGACGGCCAGTTCGTCGGCCTGGGTGTGGTCGAAGGCCCGCATGACGTCCTTGATCGACTGGTCGGGCAGCAGGGCGGTGTCGGCGTAGTCGGCCAGGAAGGCCACCGTCCGCTCGCCATCCTCGGGATGGGCGTAGGCCAGGGCCGTTCGGACGATGCCGGCATAGCGACCGATGTCGTCCAGCATCACCACCCGCTTGGTCGAGCCCAGCGGGTAGCGGTGGCGGAACTCGGCCAGGCTGGTGTCGGCGGTGACGGTCTTGACGTCCTTGCGCATCATCCGCCCGGCGGTCAGCGGCTGCATCCAGCTGACGTCATGGGCGCTGCGGATGGTCTCGCCGCGCAGGTGCAGCCGCCAGGTCGAGAACGAATAGCCGAAGGTCTCGCGGACCAGGGCGCTGGCGATCAGCGAGGCGACCAGGGCGGCGGCGGCCACGGTGAAGTCGCCGGTCGCCTCCAGCACCAGGAACGACATGGTGAACGGCCCGCCGACCACGGCCACGCCCAGGGCGGCCAGGCCGACCAGGGCCGCCACCGTCGGGTCCAGCGACGGCAGCCAGGGCACATAGACCGTCAGGGCCGCGAAGATCTGGCCGACCAGGGTGCCCAAGAACAGCGAGGCGAAGAACAGCCCGCCCCGGAAGCCGAAGCTCAGCGACACCACCGAGGCCAGGGCCTTCATGGCCAGCAGCAGGACCAGCATCTGCAGGGGCAGGGCCGCCGTCAGGTTCAGGTGCAGGGCCCCGTGGCCGGCCGACAGGATCTGGGGGGTGACCAGGGCCATGGCGGCCAGGACCAGGCCGCCGGCCGCCGGGCGGAAGGTCTTGGGGATCGGCGACCGGGCCACCAGGCCGTCGGCCGAGGCCACCAGCCGCATCAGGCCGATGCCGGCGCTGGCGCAGATCACGCCGAGCAGGGCGTAGAGGCCGTAGTCGAACCACGACTGCACCGCCGGGGTGGTGGTCTTCAGCAGGTAGGGCAGGCCGCCCATCCGCTCGGCCACCAGCACCGCGGCCAGGGCGGCGGCGGCCACCGGGGCCAGGTTGGCGACGGTATAGGCCCCGATGACGATCTCGAAGGCGTAGAAGGCCCCGGTCAGCGGCGCGCCGAACGCGGCGGCGATGGCGGCCCCCGCCCCGGCCCCGACCAGGGTGCGCATGTCGGCCCGCCGCAGGTTCAGCCTCTGGCCGACGAACGAGGCGATCGCCGACCCGGCCTGGGCGTAGGCGGCCTCCAGCCCCACCGAGGCCCCGACCCCGTTCGACAGCATCGTCTGTCCACAGATGAAGGCGCTGTCCTTCACCGACAGCCGCCCGCCGTGCAGGGCGTTGGCCTCCACCGGGTCGACGGCCGGGCGCGGGCGGTATTTCAGCCAGGCCCAGGTGGCGAGGCCCAGCACCAGGCCGCCGGCCGGGATGGCCAGGGTCCGCCACGGGGCGATCACGCTCTGGGCGCTGAGCCGCTCGTCGATATTGATGGCGAACAGCAGCACCTGCAGGCCGTGGGCCAGCTTGGCCTGCAGCACCGCCAGGGCGCCGGCCCCGGCGCCGATCAGGGTGGCCACCGCGATCAGCCACAGCTCGCTCGACCGGATCCGCCGCCGCAGCCAGCTCAGCCAGCGCACGGAGGTGGAGGTCGGTAACGAAAGCGGCATGACGCTGGGGGTTCCGGTCGCCGAAGCGGGCGCGGCCATCTTACGGGTCTTGCCGAGGGACACAACGCACGGCGGGGGCGCGGCGCGATCCCTCTCCCCTTGTGGGAGAGGGTGGCCTCGCGAAGCGAGGTCGGGTGAGGGGT
>NZ_AKKF01000261.1 GCF_000281955.1 Caulobacter sp. AP07
GGGAGAGGGTTATCTGGTCGCCCCAGGCTTCCACAGCACGTCCGCCGCGCCGTCGTCATTGGCCCGGCGCGCCGCCACGAACAGCAGGTCCGACAGGCGGTTGAGGTATTTCAGCGCCGCCTCGCCGACGATCTCGCCTTCGACGCCCATCAGTTCCACCACCTTGCGCTCGGCGCGGCGGCACACCGTGCGGGCCACGTGCAGGGCGGCCGAGGCGGGCGAGCCGGCCGGAAGCACGAAGGACGTCAGGGGCGAGAGCTTCGCGTTCATCAGGTCGATCTCGCGCTCCAGCCGCTCGACCTGGCTGTCGACCACCCGCAGCGGCTCCCAGTCCGGCTTGCCGTTCTGCTCGGGGGTGGCCAGGTCGGCGCCCAGGTCGAACAGGTCGTTCTGGATGCGCTCGAGCAGGGCGTCGAGATCGGCGTCGGCGGCCGTGTGCTGGCGGGCCACGCCGATGAAGGCGTTGGTCTCGTCGACCCCGCCATAGGCCTCGACCCGCAGGGACGCCTTGCTGACCGGCTGGCCGGTCGACAGCCGCGTCAGGCCCTGGTCGCCGGTGCGGGTGTAGATGCGATTGAGCGTGACCATGGCGGGTCCCCTTTCGACGGTCCGATGGGCCAATATGTCCTAGGGCAAGTTGTCCTATCGCTATGGGTGCGGAGCTCTGGTCAACTCGCCCATAGAGTAGCGAGCTCCTAGGGTAGCGTAAGCGTTGGTGAGTAGCGTAGGCGTTGGTGGCTTAAACGCGGTGGACGACCTGGCCGGGAGCGGGTCGTCCACCCAGTCCGCCGTCTTCACGCGACCCGATGTCCGCTTCGCGCGAAGATCTTCTAGTGGCTGCGCCACCAGAAGGCGGCGACCAGCACCAGCACCGCGACGAACTGCAGCACGATGCGCAGGCGCATCAGCTTGTTGGAATAGGAACGTCCGAAATCCCCACCCTTGAACAGGGAGAAGATGCCGACGCCGAGGGTGATCAGCACCGCGCCCAGCGCGACAGGGATCAGAAGGTCGAACAGTTTGTCCATGGCGGCAAACTAGGCGCTCGCCCCAGGCTTGGCCAGAGCGTGGCCTGCTAGATCAAGCCTTGATTGAGTGCCTCGTACCGATATCGCGTTCGCCGAGTCTGTTCGTTGAGTGCATTTGTCGCAGTGACCCGACGCTACCGGTATCATACATCGTCTCAAACGTCGCCGTTCGGCGATTTTAGTTCAGTTTACGGGTTGCAACCCCTTGCGGCTGGGGTTAAACGCGCCACCTTCAAATTCCAGTACGCGTTCGTTGAACATGATCAACTCCTCACCGCAGGTCATGTCGACGCCCATCCCAGCGGGGAGGCAGGAGAGACTAGAATGGCTCAGAGCGTTCGCGCCGTAGCCGACTTCTCCGCGTCCGAGCGCGAAGAAGCGATGGTGGAAGTCCGCCAATTGATCACCGACCTGCGCGACGCCGCGCAGGATGGCCGCGCCCTGGCGCGCCGCTACGCCGACGTCCTTCAGAACGTCGTCGACGAGTACTGCAACGAATTCGAAAAGCGCGCCGAGGCTGCGCTTGCTCGCCTGGAGGCCGCCGCATGAGCTTTGTATCCCTGAACATCGAGTCCCCGACCGACGCCCCCGTCAAGCTGACGCGCCGGGCCCTGGCCAAGCAGCGCACCCGTGAGCGCGTGCTCTCGGCGGCGCGCCGCCTGTTCACCGAGCGTGGCTACGAAGGCGCGACCATCCGCGACATCGCCCAGGCCGCCGGCATGTCGACGGGCGCGGTGTTCGCCAGCTTCTCCGACAAGAGCGAGCTGTTCGACGAGATCCTGACCGCCGACTACGAAGTCATCTACGCCCAGATGAAGCAGGCCGGCGTCAACGGCGTCAGCGTCGAGGAAGGCGTCATCGGCATGTTCGCCGTCGCCTACGGCTTCCACGTCGAGCAACTGCCGCTGCTGCAGGCCAGCATCGCCGTGTCGTGGACCCGTTCGGAAACCGCCGAGCGCCGCAACCGCGGCCACCTGAAGCACATCTTCACCCTGCTGAACGGCGTGCTGCTGCGCGGCGTCGAGCGCGGCGAACTGAAGACCAGCGCCGACACGAAGCTGCTCGCCGAGATCATCTGGGACGTGTATGTCGCCAATTATCGCCGGGCGATCTTCGACGCCTGGACGGTTGAAGCACTGCTGTCGCGGCTTTCGGATCAACTGAAGGTCATTCTGGCGGGCGCGCGCGCTTAAGAGTCACGACCGGGGCGGGCGCTCTTAGTCGGAGCGTCCGCCTTCGGAATAAACATAACGACGCAGGCTATCCGGGGGGACAGTGCGTGGGCATACGGGACGACCAGAAACTGGCGACGCGTGAGAAGGTCCTCGAGGCCGCGCGCGACCTGTTCAACGAGACGGGCTACGAGGAGACCACCATCCGGGCGATCGCCGAACGGGCGGGCGTTTCGGTCGGCAGCGTCTTCACCACCTTCGCCTCCAAGGCCGAGGTGCTCAGCCACGTGATGGATAGGCGGCTCGGCGACCTCTATGCCGAGTTCGACCGCGTGGTGCCGTATCTGCGCGGCTCGACGGCCGATCGCCTGTGCTCGATCTTCGCCATCCACTACGAGTTCGAGACCCGGCGGGTGAAGCTGTTCCTGGCCCACATCGCCGCCTCCTACAGCCCCTCCAACGACCCCGGCGTCACGCCCTACGGCCGCAACGAACGGCTGACCCTGATGCTGCGTGAGGTGCTGCAGGACGGGATCACGCGCGGCGACGTGCGCCCCGACCTCGATCCGCAGCTGGCCATCGACGTGCTCAAGGCCAGCTACGCCTGGAACTACCGCCTGGCCGCCACCTGCGGCGCCCAGGCCTCGGCGCTGTCGGCCGCCATGGACAACCAGATCGCCTTCATCGCCGAGGGCTGGCGGCCGCGCTAGGACAGCGCCCGGACCAGCGTGTCGAAGGCCTGCTTGAACGGCCGGATCATCGCGTTGACCGCCGTCGCCTTGATCGCGCAGGCCATCACCGCCGTCATGGCCAGGATCAACGCGGTCTCGACCGCTGAACTGGCCGTCTCGTTCCGGGCGAAGACGCGGAGCCGGCGGCGACGGGGATTGGGCATGGCTGTCCTGTTGCGAGACTCTGGCCATGGGTGGGTGCAAGTGTTGAGCCCTCTCCCAAAGGGAGAGGGAGGGGCCCATCGCGTAGCGATGGGAGGGTGAGGGGTTTAGATGTTGGGTGAGGTCGCACCGGATCTATTGGATACGGCGTAACCCCTCACCCTCCCACGCTCTTCGAGCGCGGGCCCCTCCCTCTCCTTATAGGGGACCGTTGCGAAATTGGCTGGTTGTGATTCCCTGCT
>NZ_AKKF01000262.1 GCF_000281955.1 Caulobacter sp. AP07
CCGCCCCGCCGAACCGGCTGTCGGCCGCCGCCTCGCGGCCGAAGGCCTGGACGGTGTCCAGCGCGTCGAGGCTCTCGCCGGCGTAGCCGACGGCGTCGGCGAACTTGTCCTGGGCGGTGACCGACAGCTTGCGCACGTTGCGGCCCAGCAGGAACATCGGGGCCAGGATCACCGGCACCATGAGCACGATGAAGCCGGCCAGCTTGGGGCTGACCACGGCCATGTAGCCCAGGCCGCCGATCAGGCTGAGGGTGTTGCGCAGGGCGATCGAGGCGCTGGCCCCGACCAGTTGCTCGATGATGGTGATGTCGGTCGTCATCCGCGACAGCACCTCGCCGGTGCGGGTCTTCAGAAAGAAGGCCGGGTCGAGGGTCAGGGTGTGGCCGTAGAGGGCGCGGCGCAGGTCGGCGACCACCCGCTCGCCCAGGCGGGTGACGAAGAAGAACCGCATGGCCGTGGCGATGGCCAGCACCAGGGCCACCGCGCCCAGGCCGATGAAGGCGCTGTTGACCGCGTCGCCGGAGCCGCGCGCGAAACCCTTGTCGATCACGCCCTTGAAGGCGGCGGTCAGGCCCAGGGTGGCGGCGGTGGAGAACAGCAGGAAGAAGGCGGCGGCCAGGGCGTCGCCGACGTGGCGGCGCACGAACGGCAGCAGATGGGCCAGCGGCCGGATGTCCTTGCGACGGGGACGACGGTTGGCGGCCTCGGCCAGATTCTGCACCAGCTCCGCGCCCGCGCTCGGCCTGCCTTCGGCCGAAATGTCGCCCGCGTTCACGTCACTCATCAACTGTCCCTTGCCAAATTCGCGCGCTTTCTTTATAGCCGCGCGTCTCCGAGAGCCACCCGCAAGGATGGCCCCCGCCCACATTCACGCCGCCTCAAGTCGGTTGGATCGCCCGATGAAACAAGACATTCACCCCGACTATCACTTCATCACCGTCACCATGACCGACGGCAGCAGCTATCAGACCCGTTCGACCTACGGGAAAGAAGGCGCGACGCTGGCCCTGGACATCGACCCGCGCGTTCACCCGGCGTGGACCGGCGGCAACGGCCAGATGCTGGACCGCGGCGGCCGCGTCTCGCGCTTCAACGCGAAGTTCGCCGGCTTCACCGCCAAGAAGTAAGCGTTTCACGCTTCTCGCCGTAAGGGCGACGAAAGGCCGGTCCCGCGTTCGCGGGCCGGCCTTTTCTGTTTGGGGTTTTCGTCAGAGTGTGTGCGAAAACCCTCTCCCTCTGGGAGAGGGTGAACTAAGCCGCCCCGAACGCCGCGCTGAGCCGGTCGAACTGGGCCTGCACCGGCCGGGGGGCCTCCTCGGTGGCCGCCTCGACGTACATGCGCTTGTCCAGGTGCCGCACCCGCTCGTACAGCCGCTCGGAGCGTTGCAGCAGGTTGACCAGGCCGAACGGCAGGTCCTCGATGGCGGCGGCCTCGCCGGCCTCGACGCCCAGGCGGTAGTTCTCGGCGCAGGCGGCCTCGGCGGCCATCTCGCCCTCCTTCACCGCGCGCTGCACCAGCAGCCACGAAGCCACCTGCATCAGCCGGGTGGTCAGGCGCATGCTTTCGCTGGCGTAGGCCAGGGCGGCGTTGCGCGAGAGGATCTTGCTGTCGTGGCGGCCGGCCCCGTCCAGATAGGCGGCGGTCTCCTCGACCAGGGTCATGCCTTCATCGAAGGTGCGGTCGAAAAGTTCCGAACGGGCGAAGTCCTGGATCACTCCAGTGCGCCAGGGGGCCGTGGACGCGTTCAACTCGGTCATAACCACTCAATGCCCCTTCGAAAGGCCGCGAGACCGTCTCGCCGGACAGGGGGACTGCAACCCCCGTGCCAGACGCAAGCGTCCCGTTTCGCGACCGCCCCCCTCAAGTTCGACCGAAGCGCCGAATGTCCGAGTCAGGCGACCCGAGACTCCGCCTGTAGCGTAAACCGATCGTTAGTCCAGGCGGCCAAACAACGCATTGGCTGCGTCACGTCCCGCCTTTTTCTTCGACAACTGGGCGCGGGTGCGGGCGACTTCCGCCTCCAGCGCCTCGATACGCTCTTCCAGCTCGGCGACCCCGTAGGTGTCCAGGTCCTCGTGCGCGGCGGCGTTCAGGGCGTCGCCCCTGAAGGCGCGCGGTTCGACCGGTTCTTCCTGCATCGGATCGGTCTCCCTTTGCTCGACCCCTTTTCGATCAGCCATCTGACGCCTACCAAGGGCCCGACGCAAGCCTCACGGGACGCTCCGCCATGTCTGAGACCATGACCGCCATCGCCATCGAGGGCGGCAAGGGGCCCGCCGAGGCCCTGTTTCCGGAGACCGTGGCGCGGCCCGAGCCGGGTCCCGGCCAGATCCTGATCCGGGTGCGGGCGGCCGGCGTCAACCGGCCCGACCTGCTGCAGCGCCTGGGCTACTACCCGCCGCCACCCGGCGCGCCGCCGGTCCTGGGCCTGGAGGTCGCCGGCGAGGTGGTAGTCGGGTCGGGCCGCTGGAAGGAAGGCGACCGGGTCTGCGCCCTGCTGGGCGGCGGCGGCTACGCCCAGTACGCCGTGGTCGACGCCCGCCACGCCCTGCCCGTGCCGGAAGGTTTCGACTTCGCCCACGCCGCCGCCCTGCCCGAGACGGTGTTCACCGTCTTCGCCAACGTGTTCGAACATGGGGCGCTGAAGCTTGGCGAGACCCTTTTGATTCATGGTGGGACGTCCGGTATCGGGACAACGGCGATCGCCATGGCCAAGGCGGCCGGCGCGCGGGTGATCGCCACCGGGCGCGGGGCCGACAAGAAGGCCCAGGCCCTGGCCCTGGGCGCCGACATCGCCGTCGACGCCAAGACCGAGGACTTCGCCGAGATCGCCAAGGCGGCCGGCGGGGTCGACGTGGTGCTGGACATGGTCGGGGCCAGCTATTTCGACAAGAACCTCGACGCCCTGAAGATCGGCGGCCGCATCGTCTATATCGCCGCCCTGGCCGGGCCGATCCTGGACGTGCCGATCATGACGCTGATGCAGAAGCGCGCCGTGCTCACCGGCTCGACCCTGCGCCCCCGCTCGGCCGACGAAAAGGCCCGGCTGGCCGCCGAGATCGAGCGCGTGGTCTGGCCGTGGATCGCGGCGGGCCAGCTCAAGCCGGTGATCGACGCGACGTTCCCGCTGGAGGACGCGGCCAAGGCCCACGCGCACCTGGAGGCGGGCGAGCACGTGGGCAAGGTGGTGCTGCTGGCGTGACCGGGACATCCAGCATCGGCAAGCCCGCCCCCAAATCCCTGCCCGGTCCGCGAAACGGCGAGCCGGCGCCGTGGTTCGTCGCGCGCTCGACCTCCAACCCCAGGTTCAACTTCCACACGACCGCCGGGCGCTATGTCGCGCTCTGCTTCGTCGGGTCCGCCGGACATTCGCTGACCCAGGCGGCCTTGGCGCGGGTTGACGCGCGGCGGGCGCTGTTCGACGACCTGAAGGCCTCGTTCTTCGGCGTCAGCATCGATCCGGCCGACGAGGCCCTGAACCGGGTCGGCGAAAGCCTGCCCGGCCTGCGCTGGTTCTGGGACCACGACCTGGCGATCAGCCGGCTGTACGGCGCGGCGGCGGAAACCCCGCCTCGGGACGGCGTGAACTACCAACCCTTCTGGCTGGTGCTGGACCCCCAGTTGCGCTGCGTGTTCAACGCCCCGATCACCGCCACCGACGCGGTGCTCGACTTCATCGCCGCCGCGCCCGCTCCCGCCGGCCATGCCGGGGTCGACCTGCACGCCCCGGTGCTGATCCTGCCCAGGGTGTTCGAACCCGAGCTGTGTCGCCAGCTGATCGAGCTCCACCAGACCGAGGGCGGCCACGTCTCGGGCTTCATGCGCGACATCGACGGCAAGACGCGGCTGGTCCTCGATCCGGCCCACAAGCAGCGCAGCGACCACGACTTGACCGATCCGGCCCTGCGCCAGGCCACAGCCGCTCGCATCCATAGCCGGCTGGTTCCCGAGGTCGCCAAGGCCTTCCAGTTCACGGCCACGCGGATGGAGCGCTATCTGGTCGGTTGCTACGACGCCGCCGACGGCGGCCACTTCCGGCCCCACCGCGACAACACCACCGCCGGCACGGCCCACCGCCGGTTCGCCGTGACCATCAACCTCAACGCCGAGGACTACGAGGGCGGCGACCTGTCGTTCCCGGAATTCGGCCCCCGCCGCTACCGCGCCCCGACCGGCGGGGCCGTGGTGTTTTCCTGCTCGCTGCTGCACATGGTGGATCCGATCACCGCCGGTCGCCGCTACGCCTTCCTGCCGTTCCTCTACGACGAGGCGGCGGCCCGCGGACGCGAAGCGCGCAACGCCGAACTGGACGAGGCCCTGACGCCCTACGCCTCGGGCGCGCCCGGATGAACGCGACGAGCCGCCGGGAAGGGAGCGTTCTATCCGGAGGCGGTGAAGCGAAGGCCCTGGCGATCTAGAACATTTCGATCCCCGTTCCCTTTCGCGCGGAACCGCATTATAGCTCCACGCTGAACACCCCGCCCGGCCGCAAGGTCGGGCGCCGTCATTTCTGGAGGACCGCATGTCCGACATCCTGATGCCCAAGGCGACGGCCGTCTGGCTCGTGGAAAACACGTCGCTGACCTTTGAGCAGATCGCCGACTTCTGCGGTCTGCACCCGTTGGAAGTCAGCGGCATCGCCGACGGCGAGGTCGCGCGCGACATCCGCGGCGCCGATCCGATGGGCAATGGCCAGCTGACCCGCGAAGAACTGGACAAGGCCCAGGCCAACGACCAGTACCGCATGAAGGCCCAGGTCAGCCGCCACGCCGAGCTGCTGAAGCCGCAGAAGAAGGCTCCGCGCTACACCCCGGTGTCGCGCCGCCAGGATCGCCCGGACGCCATCGCCTGGTTCCTGCGCCACCACCCCGAGGTGACCGACGCGCAGATCTCCAAGCTGCTGGGCACCACCAAGTCGACCATCGAGCAGGTGCGCAACCGCACCCACTGGAACGCGGCCAACATCAAGCCGGTCGACCCCGTGACCCTGGGCCTGGTCGGCCAGCTGGAGCTGGACGCCCTGGTCAAGAAGGCCGCCGAGAAGAAGGCCAAGGACGACCTCAAGAAGGGCATCCTGCCCGAGGACCCGACCCTGCGCCCGGCCGCCGAGACCGGCGCCCTGCCCGACGACCACGACGAGGAAGAGGCCGCGATCCGCAAGGGCCGCATCGAGCCCAAGGCCGAGGACGTGTTCGGCAAGTCGACCTACGTGGCCGACGACGAGGACGACGAGGACTGATCACCGCGGACGCGGTGCGTCTTCGCTGAAAGCAAAAGCCCATCCCGTTTCGCGGGGTGGGCTTTTTCGTTGCGGCGCCCGTCCACGGCAAGCGTTGCCGTGGACGAAAAGCCATGCAACCAGGACGTCGACGGGGCCGACCTCGACCGCGTCGGTCGTGCGCGCGCCTCGCGCGCCAGGAAGTTCCGATGCCCAAGTCCCCGACGGTCACGATCTTCAACGCCAACCCGATCGGCATCCAGGTTTCCGTCAACAACGGCCCGCAATTCGCGGTGGCCGGCGCGTCCCCGCCGAACTGGAACCCGCAAACCTCAACGTCCGACGGTCCGACCTGGAGCTACAACCGCGCTGCCCAGAACGTGCTCGCGCCTGGCGTCAACCGCCTGACGATCACCCCGTCCGGCGCCGCCCAGCCGTCCGTCTTGACCGTGGCGCTGCCGGGAACCTTCCAATGGAGTTCGATGCAGCTCCACATCTTCTTCGACAGCTACGGCAACGCGGGCTGGATCGCCCTCGACGACGGCCGGTACGTCATCGGCAATCTTCCGTAGGACGCAGTCCGAAGGGTTGCCCACGACAGCGAAAGGCCCACCCCGCTCGCGCGGGATGGGCCTTTCTGTTTTCGGCCTCCTCAGTTGGTCACCGCCCTTTCGAAGCGACGATGACGCAGAGGCGGCTAGTGAAGTCGCGCCCTAAGGCCTTCGATCTCTTCCTTGAGCCTGAGCTTCTGCCGCTTCAGCTCCTTGAGCCGGGTCGTATCGCTGACCGGTCGACTGGTCTCCTCCTGGATCGTGCGGTCGAGGTTCTCGTGACGGGACCCAAGCTCGCGGATACGGGATTCGATGGCCATGGCTGTCGGCTCCTTGCTGTTGGAGATCGAAGACAACACCCGCTGCGCCGCGCTGTCAGATCACATATGATTGCACTCAGCCGCGCTTGACGCGGCCCCGCTTGTTCCCGTGACGGACGAATATTCACCATGTCGGACTCCCAGGCCACGCCGGACAAGCCCCGCTTAGTCGTTGGAATTTCAGGAGCTTCCGGGGTCGTCTATGGCCTGCGGACCCTGGACGCCTGCCGCGAAATGGGGGTCGAGAGCCACCTGGTGTTATCCAAGTCGGCGGCCCTGACCCTGGCGCAGGAAACTGGACTCGGCGTCGCCGAGGTCAATCTGAAGGCGGACATTGTGCATCGCGTGGGCGACGTGGGCGCCGCGATCGCGTCAGGGTCGTATCGGACGCTCGGCATGATCGTCGCCCCCTGCTCGGTGCGCACCATGAGCGAGGTCGCCACCGGCGTGACGTCGTCGCTGCTGACCCGCGCCGCCGACGTCACCCTGAAGGAGCGCCGGCCGCTGGTGCTGATGGTCCGCGAGACCCCGCTGCACCTGGGCCACCTGCGCACCCTGACCAAGCTGGCCGAGATGGGCGCGGTGATCGCCCCGCCGCTTCCGGCGTTCTATGCCAAGCCGGCGACCATCGCCGAGATGGTCGACCAGTCGGTGGGCCGCGCGCTCGACCTGTTCGGCCTGTCCTGGCGACCGGTCAAACGCTGGGGCGAGGACCTCGTCACCATCACCGGCGACACCTGAGAGGCTAACGGATATGCGACTTTGGCAATGGGCCCTGGAGGTCTATGCGCGCGCCCCGGTCGCGGCGGCGTGCCTGTCGCTGCAGGACGCGCACGGCCAGAACGTGCCCTACCTGCTGTGGGCCGCCTGGCGGGCCGGCGAAGGCCGCTCCGCCGACCCCAAGGCCGCCGCCGGACTGGTCAAGCGCTGGGACGCCGAGGTCGGCGCGCCCCTGCGCGGCGTGCGCCGGGCGATCAAGCCGCCATGGCCGGGCATTCTCGACGGGGCCCGCGAGGATTTCCGCGAAACGGTCAAGGCCGCCGAACTGGCCGGCGAGAAGGTGCTGATGGAAAGCCTGGAGGCCCTCAGCGGCGAGCCGGGCCCGGCGCTGGACGTGTTCGACACCCTGCTGGAGGCCGCCCGGGCGTCCGGCGACCCGCCGCGCGAAACCGCCCTGCGCGCCCTGGCCGACGCCCTGAGCGGCGCGGCCTCATGACGGCCTTTACCGGCTGTCAGGCTTTGCTATCTATCACCGCCCTGAAGCTCGGCCTCCCTGCCCCGCAACCGAAGGAGCGTTCATGAACGACGACGACGCTTCCGACGACAGCGACATCGCCCTGGAGCGACGCCTCGCCACCCTGCGCGAGGAACACCAGGACCTCAACGACGCGGTCACCGCCCTGGAAGAACGCCCGCAGCCCGACATGCTGCAGATCGCCCGCCTCAAGCGCCGCAAGCTGGCCCTGAAGGACGAGATCGTGCGGCTCGAAGACCAGCTGATGCCGGACATCATCGCCTAGGCCCTAGCGTAGGATTGGGGACAGGCGCATGCGCCTGTCCCCAGCCCGCCCTACCCCAACACCGCTTCAGCCCGCCCTACCCCAACACCGCTTCCAGCCACCCCCGCAGCGCCGCCACCGCCTCGCCGTCGCGGGCGGCGGGCGGATAGACCAGGTCGAACCGCCGGCCGGCCAGGGTCGGGCCGAAGGGCGAGACCAGCAGGCCGGCGGCCAGTTCGGCGGCCGCCAGGGTCAGGCTGACCAGCGCCACCCCCTGCCCCGCCACCGCCGCCTGGATGGCGTGGCTGTCGTCGGTGAAGCGCGGCCCGGCCTCGACGTCCAGGTCGGCGCGCCCCGCCTGCCGCGCCCACAGCCGCCAGGTGGGGGTGTCGGGCGTCGGATGCCGCCACTCGGCGTGGATCAGCGCCTGGCCGGCCAGTTCCCCGGGGCCCGTCAGTCCCAGACGCGGACTGCACACCGGCGCGAAGCGGTCGTCGATCAGCGGTTCGGAGACCAGGCCCGGATAGGAGCCCAGGCCGTAGCGCACGGCCGCGTCGGCCTCGCCCGCCCGCAGGTCGACCGGATCGTCGGTGGCCAGCAGCCGCAGGTCGAGGTCCGGATGGGCCAGGCGGAAGGCTTCGACCCGCGTCGCCAGGCGCTTGGCGGTGAAGGCCACGGTCGCCGACAGGGTCACCACCCGCCGGCCGCCGCGCGGCGCCAGGGCGGCGATCGCCTGGGCGAAGGCGTCGAAGCCGTCCATCAGCACCGGATGCAGGTGGGCGCCCGCCGCCGTCAGCGCCACCTGCCGAGGGCCTCGCGCGAACAGGGCCAGGCCCAGATGGTCCTCCAGCTGCCGCACCTGGTGGCTGATCGCCGTCGGGGTCACCGCCAGTTCCTCGGCGGCGCGCTTGAAGCTCAGATGCCGAGCGGCGGCCTCGAAGGCGCGCAGGGCGGACAAGGGGGGCAAACGGCGCATGCAAGATGATTTCACCTCATCCGTTGCGTGAAAAGTCCGCGTTTGTGGAGAGGCTTTCTGGAGAACATCTAGGGCTCTCACGTCGAACGGATGAGACGACCTCATCCGCCGACGAGGAGAACGCCCATGACCTCGATCCTGCACATCGATTCCAGCGCCCGCCCGCACCGTTCGGACCAGACGGCCCACGGCTCGCACACCCGCCGCCTGACGGGCCGCTTCGTCGCCCGCTGGCGCGCCGCCCGCCCCGCCGACCCGGTGACCTATCGCGACCTGGGCCAGGCGCCGCCCGCCCCGGTGACCGGCGACTGGATCCACGCCGCCTTCACCCCGCCGGAGCGGCGCGAGGCCTGGATGGCCCAGGCCCTGGCCGAGAGCGATACCTTGGTCGACGAACTGCTGGCCGCCGACCTGATTGTGCTGGGCGCGCCGATGTACAATTTCGGACCGCCCGCCCAGCTCAAGGCCTGGATCGACAACATCGTGCGGGTGGGTCGCACCTTCGGCTTCGACCGCGCTCGCCAGGGCGAGCCCTACTGGCCGCTGCTGGCCGACCACGGCAAGAGCCTGGTGATCCTCAGCGCGCGCGGCGACCACGGCTACGCGCCCGGCCAGCGCCTGGCCCACGCCAACCACCTGGAGTCCGGCCTCGCCACGCCCCTGGGCTATCTGGGCGTGACCGACGTGCATGGCGCGGCGATCGAATATGACGAGTTCGCCGACGCCCGCCTGGCGGCCTCGATCCTGGCGGCCGAGGCGGCGGTCGACGAGCTGGCCGACCGGCTGCTGGAGGCCAGGACGTCGCGGCTACAGACGGGGACACACACTCACGGCAAGGTGGACGACATCGCGACTCGGGCCGTGGGGTGAGTGTGTGTCCCCTCCTCGCCCCCCTCAGCCCGCCTCGACCGTCACCGTCGCCTCATGCCCCACCGGGAAGTTCAGCGAATTGGCGACGAAGCAGTGGGTGTTGGCCTCGTGGTGCAGGGCCATCGCCTTGGCCGGGTCCGAGCCCGCCGCGACCGTCACCTGGGGCCGCAGGGTGGCGCTCTCGAAGCGGCCGCCGCCGGTCTCGTCCTCGACCATCACCGCCACGGCCTCGTCGCGATAGGCGGTGACCACCACCCCGTTCACCGCGCACAGGTGCAGGTACCACAGCTGGTGGCAGGCGCTGATCGAGGCCAGCAGCAGCTCCTCCGGGTTCCAGCGGGCCGGATCGCCCCGGAAGCTGGGGTCCGACGAGCCGGCGATCACCGGCTTGCCCGGCGCGGCGATCTCGTGGGCCCGCTCATAGCCGCGATAGCTGGCCGTGCCCGCGCCGGTGTTTCCGGTCCAGGTCAGGGTCGTGGCGTAGCGGTGCGACTTGGACATCAGGGCTCCGTGCGCGCGATTGGGGACACACACTCATGGCACGGCTCATGACGATCGACCAAGGGCGGCGGGGTGAGTGAGTGTTCCCGTCCGATCCGCCGCGCCTAAGCCTCTTTGCGCGTCCGCTTCTTCAGGAACATCGCCGCGTCGGCCTCGGCCAGAGCGGCTTCCGGGTCGGCGCCCGGCTCGATCTCGCGCACGCCGTAGGAGACCTTCAGCGGCACCGACCATTCGCCGACCTGCACCGGCATGTCGCGCACGGCGGCGGCCAGGGTTTCGGCCTTGGAGGCGGCGGTCTGTTGATCGGCCTGGACCAGCAGCACGGCGAACTCGTCGCCGCCGATCCGGCCCACCACGTCGCTCTCCCGGACATGGGCCAGCAGGCGCTGGGCCACGGCCTTCAGGGCCTCGTCGCCGGCGGCGTGGCCGAAGCGGTCGTTGACGGCCTTGAAGCCGTCGAGGTCGAAGAACACCAGGCTGGCGGGCGAGCCGTAGCGCTGGGCGAAGGCGGCGACCCGCTTGATCTCGCGCAGGAAGGCCCGGCGGTTCAGCACCGGGGCCAGCACGTCCATGTCGGCCAGGCCTTGCGCCTCGTTGAGCTTGAACTTCAGCCGCCCGACCTCGGCCCGCAGGTCGTCGATCTCGACCATCAGGGTCTTGAGCGCGCCCTGCACCTGGGGGGTCAGGTCGTCTTCCGACAGCCCCAGGAACCCGGCCTTGTCGGCGGCGACCACGGCGCGGGCCACCGCCGGGCCCGCGGCCTCGGTCAGCGCCCGGCGACGGATCGCCGAGAAGGATTCGGTACGGGCGCTCGTGATCTTCATGGCGGGCGGGGAATCACTTGTTGCACAGCTTGGTGCAAATCTGCGTTCTTCCATTAACCATGGCAATGCCGGGCCAACGTGTCCCAGCGTCGCACTGACGCACCGGTCTCCATCGGCCCATACGCAGCCTGGGCGAGAACGGGCTTTGGGGCGGGGAACGCAGCGGCTATAAGCCGCCCGATTCAAGGGCCTAAGGGCTCGCCGCGGCCTCCGGGGCCGTTCAGGGAAATCGTCGCCGATGCCCACGACCACGCCACCCGTCGCTATCATCATGGGCAGCCGCTCTGACTGGCCGACGATGAAGAAGGCGGCTGACGCGCTCGACGCCCTGGGCGTGGCCTACGACGCCAAGGTGGTTTCCGCCCATCGCACGCCCGCCCGCCTGGTGGCGTTCTCCACCGGCGCCCAGGACGCCGGCTACAAGGTGATCATCGCCGGGGCCGGCGGCGCGGCGCACCTGCCGGGCATGGTGGCCTCGATGACCCTCCTGCCGGTGCTGGGCGTGCCGGTGCAGTCCAAGGCCCTGAACGGCCTGGATTCCCTGCTCTCCATCGTCCAGATGCCCGGCGGCGTGCCGGTGGCCACCCTGGCCATCGGCGAAGCCGGGGCCAAGAACGCCGGCCTGCTGGCGGCGCAGATCCTGGCCTTGTCGGACACGGCCCTGGGCCAGCGCCTGCGGGCGTTCCGTGACGCCCAGACCGAGGACGTCGTCGAAAGCGTGGAAGACTGATGAGCGCCCCCCTCCAACCCGGCTCGACCCTCGGCATCCTCGGCGGCGGCCAGTTGGGCCGCATGCTGGCCCTGGCCGGCGCCCGCCTGGGCTTCGACGTGGTGATCCTCGACCCCGAGGAGAACAGCCCGGCAGGCCGCGTCGCCGCCCGCCAGATCGTCGCCCCCTATGACGACCGCTGGGCGCTGAAACGCCTGGCCGAGGCCTGCGACGTGGTCACCTACGAGTTCGAGAACGTCCCGGCCGACACCGTCGCCGAGCTGACCGCCCTGGGCGTGCTGGTCGCGCCCGGCTCCAAGGCCCTGGCCGCCGCCCAGGACCGGGCGGTGGAAAAGACCTTCCTGGCCGAGATCGGCGTGCCCACCGTGGCCTTCGCCGCCATCGAGACCGCCGACGACCTGGCCGCCGCCGTGGCCAGGATCGGCGCCCCGTCGCTGCTGAAGACCCGCCGCGAGGGCTATGACGGCAAGGGCCAGGCCTGGGTGCAGCGCCCCAGCGACGCCGCCGCCGCCTTCGACAAGATCGGCCGCAAGCCGGCCATCCTCGAGGCTCCGGCCGACTTCGTGCGCGAGCTGTCGGTGATCGCCGCCCGCGGCCGCGACGGCGAGATCGCCTGCTACCCGCTGGCCGACAACCACCACGAGGGCGGCGTCCTGCGCCGCACCGTGGCCCCGGCCAAGGTCACCGAAGCGACCCGGGACCAGGCCGAGACCATCGTCATCCGGATCCTGTCGGCCCTCGACTATGTCGGCGTCATCGGCGTGGAGCTGTTCGAGCTGGCCGACGGCAAGCTGCTGGTCAACGAGTTCGCCCCCCGGGTGCACAACACCGGCCACTGGACCCAGGACGGCTGCGAGGTCGACCAGTTCGAGCAGCACATCCGGGCCGTCGCCGGCTGGCCCCTGGGCCCCACCGCCGCCCGCGCCCATGTCGAGATGACCAACCTGCTGGGCCCCGAGGTCGAGGCCTGGGCCAAGCTGGCCGCCGAGCCGGAGACCCGCATCCACCTCTACGGCAAGGGCGAGGCCCGGCCGGGACGGAAGATGGGGCACGTGAATAGGTTGCGGGGGTTGAAGGACTGAGGGGCGGCAGCGCTCTTCATACGGCTCCCCTTTTCAACCGTCATCCCGGGCCTTGTGCCCGGACCCATCTGCCCACCGCAAGTGCGGAGATGTGGCGCGCCAGCGCGCCAATGCGCTTCACGAGCAAGCTGAACCATGGGTCCCGGGCACAAGGCCCGGGATGACGGTTTGGAGGTGGACGTGAGGAAGGTTGACGGGAGGACGGGCGAACCAGCCTCCCTCACGCCACCGCGATGATCTCCAGCTCGATCAACCAATCCTCCGCCAGGGTCTGGACGACGATCGCCGTCGTCGGGATGCGCCGATCGCCCAGGGCCTTCACCCGCGCCGCGCCGTTGGCCTCGACATAGGCGACGTCGCGCAGGTAGCTGGTCAGGCGCACGATGTTGTCGACCGTCATGTCGGCGCTGGCCAGGATGGTCGCCAGGTTGTCCCAGACCAGCTCCAGCTGCCGCTCCAGCGTCGCGCCCGCCACGCCTTCCGCGTCCAGCCCCATGGTGCCGGCCACGAACAGCATCCGTCCGGGGCTTCGCACCTCCATCGCGTGGACGTAGTCGGGGGTGGCGGCGTAGATTCCGGTCGTCGGATTGTGCGTGACGGTCTTCATGGCGTTGCCTCCCGGGCTTTCCCTGTCCAAGCTTAGCGGAGAGCAGGAGTTTCACGCATGGCCGAACAGGCGACCATCGGCCTCATCGGCGGCATGAGCTGGGAAAGCTCGGCCCAGTACTACCGACTGATCAACGAGGGCGTCCGCGACCGGGTCGGCGGGGTCGCCTCGGCCCGCACCCTGATGTGGTCGTTCGACTTCGCCCGGATCGAGGCCCTGCAGCACGCCGGCGACTGGAATGCCCTGGCCGCCCTGATGGCGGAGGCCGCCAAGGCCCTGGAGCGCGGTGGAGCCGATTTCCTGGTGCTGTGCACCAACACCATGCATCGCTGCGCTCCGGCCATCGAGGACGCCGTGGCGGTCCCCCTGCTGCACATCGCCGACCCGACCGCCGAGGCGATCCGGGCGGCGGGGCTTTCGAGGGTCGGCCTGCTGGGCACGGCCTTCACCATGGAGCAGGACTTCTATCGCGGACGGCTGGAGCGGCGCTTCGGGCTGGAGGTGCTGATTCCCGGGCCAGAGGACCGCGCGGCGGCGCACGGGATCATCTATCGCGAACTGGTGACCGGCCAGGTGCTGGACGCCTCCCGCGACGTGTACCGGGCGGTGATCCAGCGGCTGGTGGCGCGCGGGGCGCAGGGGGTGATCCTGGGCTGCACGGAGATCATGCTGCTGATCGGCCAGGAAGACAGCCCCGTGCCGATCTTCGACACCACGACGCTGCATGCGACGGCGGCGGTGGAGCGGGCGTTGGCGGGCCGAACCTAAAAGGCCCTCCCCCTGTGGGGGAGGCGATCGCGAAGCGATCGGTGGGGGGATAGTCGGTGAGGTGGGATCACTCCCCC
>NZ_AKKF01000263.1 GCF_000281955.1 Caulobacter sp. AP07
GGCTGGCGGATCGAGCCGCCGGTGTCGGTGGCGGTGGCGCCCAGGCACAGGTCGGCGGCCACGGCGGCGGCGCTGCCGCCCGAACTGCCGCCCGGGGTCAGGGCCTGGTTGGAGCCGCCCTTGCGCCAGGGGTTGATCACCGGGCCATAGGCGCTGGTCTCGTTGGACGAGCCCATGGCGAATTCGTCCAGGTTCAGCTTGCCCAGCATCACCGCCCCGTCGCGCCACAGCTGGCTGGTGACAGTCGACTCGTACTGCGGGACGAACGGTTCGAGGATCTTCGAGGCGGCCGTGGTGCGCACGCCGGTGGTGCAGAACAGGTCCTTGATGCCCAGCGGCGCGCCGTCCAGCGGGCCGGCCGCGCCCAGCGCCCGGCGGGCGTCGGAGGCGGCGGCCATGGCCAGGGCCTGGTCGGGGGTTTCCAGCAGGAAGGCGTTCAGCGACCGCGCGGCCTCGACAGCCTCGATATGGGCGCGGGTCAGCTCGACCGAGGTGAACTCGCCCTTTTCCAGGCCGTCCAGGGCGCCCTTCAGCGTGAGGGAAGTCAGGGCGCTCATTATTCAACCACCTTGGGCACGACGAAGAAGCCGCCGGTCGACTTGGGGGCGTTGAGGGTGATGGCCAGGGCGTCGCCGCCCATGGTCACCACGTCCTCGCGCAGCGGAGCGCCGGCGGCCACGACGCTGGTCATCGGCTCGACGCCGTCGGTGTCGACCTCGGCCAGCTGCTCGATCCACGTCATGATGCCGTTGAGCTCCTGGGCCAGGGCCTCGATGCGCTCTTCGGGTTCGGCGATGCGCGCGAGCCGCGCGACCTTCCGCACGGTGGCGGCGTCAATGGCCATGGGGGCCTCCTGAATTCCAAGCGCGTGGGTTAGCCGTGCGAGGGGCGCTTTGACAAGCGCTTCCCTTGTTGGGAGGGCGCTTCCCCGTGTTATGAGGGGCAATGCCCGTTCTAGACATCGTCGAATTCGCCGCCGCCATCCCCGACTACCTGCCCGTCGTCGGCCTGGACCCGGGCGAGAAGACCATCGGCGTGGCCGTTTCCGACGTCACCCTGACGGTCGCCAGCCCGCTGGCCCTGATCAAGAAGACCAAGTTCAGCGAGGACGCCGAGGTGCTGTTCAAGCTGATGGGCAGCCGCAAGGCGGCCGGGATCGTCATCGGCCTGCCGATGAACATGGACGGCACCGAGGGCGTGCGCTGCCAGTCCAACCGGGCGCTGGGCCGCAACCTGCTGCGCCTGCAGCCCCACCTGCCGATCACCTTCTGGGACGAGCGCCTGTCGACGGCGGCGGTGACCCGGGTGCTGATCGACGAGCACGACGTCAACCGCAAGCGCCGCGCCGAGGTCGTCGACAAGATGGCCGCCGCCTGGATCCTGCAAGGCGCGCTGGAGCGCATGCGCGGCATCGCCGAGGCGGCGGGCAAGGGCTTCTGACCTTTCGCCACAGTTGCGCCTGGACCTTCGGTTGAAGTGAAGCTTCAACGGGGAGATCGGCATGCGACCTTGCGGACGTCTGGGGACGATCATCGTGGCCCTGGCCCTGATGGCCGCCGGCCCCGCCGCCAGCCCCGTCAACCTGGACCTGGAAGCCGGCGCGATCGGAGGCCTGCCCACCGGCTGGACCTTCGGGCCGACGTCCCAGGCCGCAGGCTATGACGCCGTCCTGTCCGCCGACACGCCCGAGGGCGGCAAGACCTCCGCCCGCCTGGTGCGATCACGCGCCGGCGTCGCCGGCGGGTCCGGATTCGGAAACCTGAGCCAGAAGATCGACGCGACGGCCTATCGCGGCCACAGAATCCGGTTTCGCGCCGCGGTCCGCGCCCGTCCCGCCGGCGGCTGGGCGGGCCTGTGGCTGCGCGTGGATCGCCCGGACGGCCGACGCGGCTTCTTCGAGAACATGCAGAACCGACCGGTCACGTCCTCCGACTGGACGTTCCACGACATCGAGGGCGTGGTGGCGCCGGACGCCACGGTGATCCTCTTCGGCCTGCTGCTGGCCGGCGGCGGCGAGGCCGGGATCGACACCGCCAGCCTGGAGGACCTGGGCCCGGCCGACCTGGCCCCGCACGGCGCGGCCAAGGCCTATCTCGACGACGCCCTGGGCTGGCTGGAACGGGAGCACATCAACAGCGCCAAGGCCGACTGGAAGACCCTGCGCGCGGAGGCCGACCTGGCCGCCGCCGGCGCCGCGACGCCCGCCCAGACCTACCCCGCCATCCGGGCCGCCATCACGACGCTGGGCGAGCGCCACACCCTGCTGTTCCCACCGGCTCCGCCGCGCCCGCCCGGCCCGCCGGTCGCGCCGGTCCGCGCCTTGCCCCAAGGACGGTTCGTCGGCGAACACATCGCCGTGCTGACCCTGCCCACCCTGCTGCGCGACCTGACGAACCCGGCGGACGACGGTCGCGCCTACCGCGACGCCGCGCGCGATTTCATCGCCCTGGCACGGGACAAGGGAACCTGCGGCTGGATCGTCGACCTTCGCGACCATGGCGGCGGCGACATGTGGCCCGGCATGATGGGCCTGGCCGCGTTGCTCGGCCCCGGCCCGCATGGCGTCTTCATCAACGCCAAGGGCCGCGAGCCCTGGCCGGTCATCCCCGCCCCATCACCGGTCGGCGCGCCGGTCGCGGTGCTGATCGGGCCCCGCACCGGCAGTTCCGGCGAAATGATCGCCATCGCCTTCGAGGGCTGGCCGTCGACCCGGTTCTTCGGCGCGCCGACCATCGGCCTGACCACCGCCAACAGCCCCCGTGTGCTGTCCGACGGCGCGGTGCTGACCGTGACGACGTCCAGGGTCGAGGACCGCACCGGCCATCTCTATGACGGCCCGATCCTTCCCGACGAACCCGCGCCCGGCGACGCGGCCGAGCCGGCGGCGGTCGCCTGGCTGGAGGCGCAGGGCTGCCGTTCCGGCGCGGCGCCGACCAACCCCTCCTTCCCTCCCGGGCCAAAGCCGCCTATGACCCCAGTTCATGACGGCCAAAGCCCCCCCAGCCCATCATGACCCCGCTGAAGCGATCGATCCGATCCTCAAGCGCATGTTTTCCTTCCCCCGGCGCCACTTCCTGTCGGCCGGCGACCTGAACGCTCCGCAGGCCACCGACCTGCTGGACCTGGCCGACGCCTTCGTCGCCTTCAACCGCCAGACGTCCAAGTCCCTCGACATCCTCAAGGGCCGGACGCTGATGAACCTGTTCTTCGAGAACAGCACCCGCACCCAGTCGTCGTTCGAGATCGCCGGCAAGCGGCTGGGCGCCGACGTGGTCAATATGAGCCCGCGCACCTCGTCGATCACCAAGGGCGAGACCCTGATCGACACCGCCGTCACCTTGAACGCCATGCGCCCCGACCTGCTGGTGGTGCGCCACGCCTCGTCGGGCGCGGCGTCCCTGCTCAGCCAGAAGGTTTCCGGCAGCGTCATCAACGCCGGCGACGGCCAGCACGAGCACCCGACCCAGGCGGTGCTGGACGCCCTGTCGATCCGCCGCGCCTTCGGCCGGGTCTCGGGCCTGACGGTGGCGATCTGCGGCGACGTGCTGCACAGCCGCGTGGCGCGCTCGAACGTCTCCCTGCTGCACACGCTTGGAGCAAGCGTACGGTTGGTTGGACCACCGACCCTGATGCCGGCCCAGGCCGAGCGCTGGGGCGTCACCGTCCACCACGACATGAAGACCGGCATCGCCGGGGCCGACGTGGTGATGATGCTGCGCCTGCAGCTGGAGCGCATGCAGGGGGCCTTCGTGCCCTCGACCCGCGAATACTTCCGCTTCTACGGCCTGGACCGCGAGAAGCTGGCCAAGGCCGCGCCCAAGGCCCGCGTCATGCACCCCGGGCCGATGAACCGCGGCGTCGAGATCGATTCCGACGTCGCCGACGACCCCGAGATCAGCCTGATCCAGGACCAGGTCGAGATGGGCGTCGCGGCGCGGATGGCGGTGCTCGCGAGCCTGGCGCATCGGCTCGAGGAGCACGGTCAATGAATTCTCCCCAGCCCCTGGCCCTGATCAACGCCCGCCTGGTCGATCCCGAGAGCGGCTATGACGGCCCCGGCGGGGTCATCGTCTCCGAAGGCGTGATCTCCGACGTCGCCAAGGGCCGCGAGTTCGGCAGGCTGGGCAAGAACGTCCGGGTCATCGACTGTGGCGGCGCCATGCTGGCCCCCGGCCTGGTCGACCTGCGGGTCAAGACCGGCGAGCCCGGGGCCGAGACCAAGGAAACCCTGGCCAGCGCCGCCAAGGCCGCCGCGGCCGGCGGGGTGACCAGCTTCGTGGTCCAGCCCGACACCGATCCGGCGATCGACGACCCCAGCGTGGTCGACTTCATCCTGCGCCGCGCCCGCGACATCGACGCGGCCCGCATCCTCTGCGCCGGGGCGGCGACCAAGGGCCTGCGCGGCGAGCAGATGGCCGAGATCGGCCTGATGCGCGAGGCCGGCTGCGTCTATGTCACCGACGCCGACCGGCCGATCGTCGACAGCAAGGTGATGCAGCGCATCCTGACCTATGCGCGCGGCTTCGACACCCTGCTGGCCCACCGGCCGATGGACCCCTGGCTGGCCAAGGGCGGCGCGGCGACCGGCGGCGAGTTCGCCGGCCGCATGGGCCTGCCCGCGATCTCGCCGATGGCCGAGCGGATCATGCTGGAGCGCGACATCGCGCTCTTGGAAGCCACCGGCGGCCGGCTGCTGGTCGACCAGATCACCAGCGCCGGCGCCCTGGAGACCCTGGCCCGCGCCAAGTCCAAGGGCCTGCGGATCCACGCCAGCGTGTCGATCAACCACCTGTCGTTCAACGAACTGGACATCGGCGACTACCGCAGCTTCGCCAAGGTCACCCCGCCCCTGCGCGGCGAGGACGACCGCCAGGCCCTGATCGAGGCCCTGGCCGACGGCCTGATCGACATCGTCGTCAGCGCCCACGCCCCGGCCCCGGCCGAGGACAAGCGCCTGCCCTATGACGAGGCCGCGCCCGGCGCCGTGGGCCTGGAGACCCTGCTGCCGGCCCTGCTGAGCCTGTATCACGACGAGCGCGTGCCGCTGCTCGACCTGATCCGCGCCGTCACCCTGGCCCCCGCCGCCCTGATCGGCCTGCGGTCGGGCCGCATTGCCCCCGGGGCCCCGGCCGACCTGGTGCTGTGCGACCTCGACGCCCCGGTGATCATCAACGCCGACAAGCTGCTGTCGAAATCCAAGAACTCCCCATTCGACGGACGCCGGCTGCAGGGCCACGTGCTGATGACACTGGTGGACGGACGGATCGTGCACCGGGCGGAGGGGTAGGGTTTCACGCATGTTTCTGGCCCTCACGCGGAACATCCGCTGAGAAGTCGAGGAGGCGCGGAGCGGCCGGGCCCAGCCCGGATGACCGTGAGTGTTGTGTTTGCGTTTCGGCATGGACCGACCGCTCCGCGAAAC